>PFUL01000200.1 GCA_002790095.1 Elusimicrobia bacterium CG_4_9_14_3_um_filter_62_55
AAAAATCCCCTATTTGGCGAAGTCGACGAATTTCTCTCGACGGAGCGGCTGCGACAGATAGGCTAAAAAGGGGATTTTTTCACAGCTTCCGAAGCGCGAAACAAGACGCCGTTGATCAGGCAAAACTACGGGAACATGGCGTAACTTGCTTCCAGGTCCCTTGCGAACGGGACCCCTTGGGGCTACGCTTGGTACGGGTATGGACCGGATAGAGGCCGCGTTGGCCGAGGTAGAAGCGAGGCGTCGGTCCCGGACCGGGGCGCTGTTGACCGCGGTCGCAACGTTCGCAGGCGCCGCGATCGCCGCGGGCGTGTTTCTTTCGCGGCCTCCCGCACGGACCCCGCCCGCTCCGACTTCAAGTCCGGAAGCCTCCGTCCCGATCGTACTTCCGGTCGAACCCCCGGCCGTTCAATCCGATCCCGCGATCGGGCATTCGCTCCCGGTCGCCCGGTTCGGAGACCAGGATCCCCAGCCCCCGGCGCGATCTCTCTCGCAGGTCGAGGCCCGCCCCGCGGTGAAATCCGGCTCGCGACCCGGCTTGATCGGCGTCGTTCCCCCGATCCGCCCCCTCTCTCCGCCGACTCCAAAGGCCGCGCCGGCCCCGAAGCCGGCGCTTCAGAATGCGTTGTCCGACTCGTCGCGATCCGGAGGATTCGTCGCCGGCGCTTCGATGGGCGCCGCAGCGCCGGATGCGGCGGGAGGCCGATCGGAGGATGCCGCGGTTCAGGCCGCTCGCGATCCTGCCGGGTACGATCGGCGCGAGCGCGAAGCGGCGGTACGCGCGATGAAAGCGCTTTTGGAAAAGAACGGGGCGATGCAGGCGATTCAGATGGACAAGCAGGAGATCTACGCCGCCCAGGAAGCCGTGGAGGCCGTTTTGGAACAGAACCACTCCAATTTCAAAGACGACGGCTCCGCAAAATCCAAGCCTCCCCATAAAAAGCTTCCCGATGCCGTCCAGCCCGGAAAGGTGGTTTTGCCCGAAAACTTACCCAAGGAACTCGAGAAACTCCGCGACCGGTTCGGAAAGGGTCGTTGAGGGTTACGCCCCGGCGCGGCGGCCGGCCCAGGTGGACTCTTCGTTTCGGACCAACGGAAGTCCGGGCCTGTACGGCAGAACCACGCGCACGAAGGTGCGGCCGTTGTCTGAACGGACTCTCAGCGTTCCGCCGAGGTGTTCGAGCATCCGCCTCGACATGGAGAGGCCGAGTCCGACTCCGCCGAGCCTCGACTTTGTCGTAAACAGCGGAGTCAGGACGCGCGCCACGTCCCCTGGAGGGATCCCCCCCGCGTCGTCGATGATTTCGATTTCGGCTAAATCCTGCTGCGGGTTGGCCCGCGCCGAGACGTTGAGTTGGGAGCCGTGCTTGCTTTCGAGCATGGCTTCGAGCGCGTTCTCGAAAACCGCCGAGAGGATCGCGAAGTACATGTCGCGGTCTCCCTGAAGGGGCGGAATCGCCGGGTCGATCCAAACCTTGTTCTGAAGTTTCGTGACGGGAAAGGCTTCGAGTGCCAAATCCATGGCGTCGTCGACAAGCGTCTTCAATTCGAATTCCGGGGCGCGGGGCGGTCGACGCGTCGTCGTGTGGGATTCGACGGTTTCGAAGATTCGCCCGACCTTAGAATTCAGTTCGTTCACCATGCGGGCGAGTTTTTCGGCGAGGGTCTTGGCTTGGGCGTCCTGGATCATCGCGGGCATGTGCTGGCTGACGCTCGTGATCGAGGTGAGGTACTCGCGGACTTGAAAGAGCAGATGGCCCAAAAATTCATGGAAGAGAACGCTTCGGTTGAGCGCGATGCGGTGGCGGACTTTCTCGCTTTGCTTGCGAGAGAGAGACGCCCCGATCAGGCCCACGACGAAAGGGATCCACGCGAGCGCCGCGAGGCGGTAGGGCAGCGCCGCGGGCAAGGCGCCGGCTTCTCGGGCGAGCCAGAGCACTGCGGCGAGCGCGGCCGCCGCGAGACCGGCGGTCCATTGCCAAGGAAGTCCCCGCGAGGCGACCGCGAGCGGAATCAAAAGAGCCAGATGGGGCTCCGCGTCGGGATTCTTCGCCCAAAGCCCGGCAAAGGCGACGACGACGATATCGGCGGCGACAAGCGCCGCCGCCGCGGAGTCCGGGACCTCTTCAAAAAGCAAAACGAGCGCGGCGTTTGCGAGAACCGCTGCGCCGAGCGCGGCGAAGGCCGGAGAAAGATTTACGAGACGGTCCCCCGGCATCGCGGCGAGCCAGAGAAGAAAAACCGTCAGGTTGGCCGCGCGAAGAAGCGTCGAGGAGCGAAAGGGACTCATCGTTTTTTCTGAACGCAGGCCCGGCGGAGCAATTTTTTGACCGTGTCCAAGGGGAGGCCTATGACGTTGTCGAGCGGCCCGACGATGCGTTCGATGAACGGATCCCCGGTGTCTTGAACGGCGTAGCCTCCGGCCTTGTCCATGTGCCGTCCGGCGAAGCGCATCAGCGTTTCCTCCGGAAGGCGGCGCGCCTTGACGCGGCTGACGGCGACGTCGCGCCAGGCTTTCCCCGCGGAGTCGATCAGCGCAACGCCGGTATAGACGCGGTGCCAGCCGCCGTTGAGCAATTTGAGGATGCGCTGGGAATCCTTTTGGTCCGTCGGTTTTTGGATGATGCGGCCCTTGTGGACGACGATCGTGTCCGCGCCGAGAATCAGAGCGCCCGGGTGCTTCCGAGCGACGGAACGGGCTTTGCGCAGCGCGAGAGTCGCCACCAGCCGGCCGGGCCGCCGCTGCGGGGATTCCTCGCCGACGCGGGGAATGATGATCCGAAACGGAATCCCGAGTCCCTTCAGCAATTTGCGCCGTTGCGGAGAACCGGAGGCCAAAATCAATCCCTTTCGGCGTACGGCCATCCTAGTAGTTCCCCCACTTTTCCGCGCGAATCCGTTCCTCGGGAATCCCGCCTTTCAGAAGCTTCGGAGACAGGTGATCGATCTGCTTGCCCGAGCCGCAGAGATAAAAGGCTGTTTTCTTGAAATCGGGAAGACGCTGTCGTATCGCGGAAACGGACCATTCCCCTGTTTCCCCCTCCCAAGGGGCGCCGCCGCTCATCTCAAGCGCTTGCGGTTCCGTGACGCTCAAATGAATCCCGACCCCTTGATCCGCGAATTCGGAAAGCTCGCGTCGATAGGGAATCGCCTCGGGCGTCGTCGCTTCGTAAAAGAGATCGATCTTGTTGGGAAGTCCCTTCCCGAGCGCGTATCGGATCATGGACCGAAACGGGGCGATCCCCGAGCCTCGCGCGACGAACGCGGCGTGACGATCTTCATCTCGATAAGTCCATTTTCCCTGAGGCGGCTCGACCTGAAGGGTTTCGCCTCCCCTAAGGGCGCAAAGGCGGCGCGAAACTTCTTCCAGGCTTTCGACGGTAATTTCGACGTATGACGTCTCAAGCGGCGAGGAAACGATCGAATAGGCCCGGGCCTTTTCGGGATCGTCGGGAAGACTGATCCGGACGAATTGACCCGGCGCGAACGGAAACGACGCGTCCCGGGGAAGGTCCAGACGGAAGGTTTTCGTCGAGGTCGTTTCCTCGCGGATTTGGCTGACGACGGCGTTCATGCGATCGATCGAACGTGCTCTCACTCCGCGGGGGGCGGCGTCGGAGGGTGGTCCGGCAGCGTGATTTCCCTTTCTTCGACGACGATTTGAGTGTTCGCGCCGATCCAATTCAAGTATGCGTTGTTGCCTCCGCGGATCGAGAACGCGATGACTTCAGGGACCGAATATTTGTGATTCTCCTTGACGAACTCGGTGAGTTCCCCGAGCATGCGCATGCGCGATTTCACGATCAGGAGGACTTCGTCGTTCTTCTCGACCTTGCCCTCCCATCGGTAAATCGAACGGATCCCGGGAACGACGTTGACGCAGCCCGCCAGATGGTGCTCCACCATTTTTTCCGCGAGCGCTTCGGCTTCCGCTCGCGTCGGGCAGGTGACGAGTATCGCGGCGTACGTCGCCGGCTTCACGGCATGCTTCGATTCCGAACCCAATTTCATCTTCTCTCCCTCTGCCTCGCTGAGGCCTCGATGGCTCCGTGAAATTCCTTCCGCAGGTGAACGTCCGCCGCATGACGGGTGTCCGCGTTAAAGATCTTCATATCCAACTGCCGCTCGCTTCTGGCGACCACGCAGGTGACCGCCAGGTCCCCAGCGGTGTTGACGGCGGTTCTCATCATGTCGAGTAGGCGGTCCACGCCGATGATCAGACCGATGCCCTCGACGGGCAAATGCACCTGCTTGAGCACCATCGCGAGCATGATCAGGCCGACGCCGGGAACCCCGGCGGTTCCGATCGAGGCCAAAGTCGCCGTCACGACCACCATCGCGTAATCGTTGACGCCCAGGTCGATTCCGTAGGCTTGGGCGATAAATACCGTCGCGACCCCCTGCATGATCGCGGTACCGTCCATGTTGATCGTCGCGCCGAGCGGGATGGTGAACGATGCGATGGAATTGTGAACCCCCATCTTGTCCTTAGCCGTTTCCAGCGTCACGGGAAGCGTGGCGTTGCTCGACGCGGTGCTGAAGGCGAAAAGCAGCGGCGAACGGGCTTTTTTCAAAAAGCCTAGGGGGCTCAGACCGCCCAAGACCTTGAGCATCGCGGGATAGGCAAGACCGGCGTGCAGCGCCAGACAGAGGACGACGACCCCGAAATACTTGACCAACGGGAGGATGGCCCCGAGTCCCTGCTCGGCGAAGACCTTCGCGATCAAGCAGAAAACGCCGTAGGGCGCCGTCATCATGATCATCATCACGAGCTTCATGACGACCGTATTGAGATCCTCGAACGCGGAACCGATGCGTTTGCCCGCGTCGCCGGTCATGCACAGCGCCAGCCCGAAAAGGATCGAAAAGACGATGACCTGCAGCATGTTCCCTTCAGCCATCGCTTTAAAGGGGTTGGTCGGAAAAATCGCGATGAAGGTCTCCGATAGCGGGGGCGCTTGTTGGACTTGGAAGCTCGCCGTGGTCGAGAGTTCAAATCCCGCTCCCGGGGCGATGAGCAGCGCGACGGCGATCGCGAGGGAAATCGCAACGGCGGTCGTCGCGATGTAGAGCCCCAGGGTTTTTCCTCCGACGCGTCCGAGCTTCGCGATATCATCGAGCGAGGCGGTTCCGCACACGAGTGAAACGAAGACGAGCGGCACGACCAGAAGCTTTAGGGCGGCGAGGAAAACCTTTCCCCCCACGAGAAAAATTCCATCGATGAGCCAGCGTTGCGCGAGCGGGGCCGGGCCGGTCAATTTTATCAGAACGCCGATTGCGAGTCCGGCCGCCATCGCGATCAGAATTTGCCGGGTCAAAGACAGGGGCTTGCGCTTCGGCTCGGCGGGAGTCATCGGGGCTTTCCCAACACGGCCCGGACGCGACTCGCGGACGGCGGCCGGATGACGCCCTTTTCCGTGACGATCGCCGTGATCAGGCGTGCCGGGGTCACGTCGAAGGCGGGATGCCGGGCCCGCGCGCCCTTCGGGGCGATCGAACGGCCCGCGAGGGTGAGCACTTCGCCGGGGTCCCGCTCTTCGATCGGAATCGAATCTCCGTCGGGGATCGTTAAATCGAAGGTCGACGAAGGCGCGACCACGTAAAAAGGCACCCGATGGGCGCGGGCGGCGAGCGCGAGGCCGTAGGTCCCGATCTTGTTCGCGGCGTCCGCGTTGGCGGCGATCCGGTCGGCGCCGACGAGAACCGCGTCGATCCTCTCGGTCTTCATGATATGGGCGGCCATCGAATCGGTGAGGAGCGCGCAGGGTATTTTATCGCCCATCAGTTCCCACATCGTGAGCCGGCTCCCTTGCAGGTACGGTCGCGTTTCGTCGGCATAGACGTTGCGGATTTTCCCTTCCCGGAAGGCGTATCGCACGACGCCGACCGCCGTTCCCACTCCCGCAGTGGCCAAGAACCCGGCGTTGCAGTGGGTGATGACGGTGGAGTTCTTCTTGAGAAGTTTGGCGCCGTGCGCGGCTAGGCGCGTGTTGACAGCCACGTCCTCCGCGCGAATCCGGTCGGCCTCGGCCATCAGACGTTCGAAGAGCCGCGGTCCCCGGTGGGCCGAGGCGGTCGCCCGCATGCGATCGATGCCCCAACTTAGATTGACCGCGGTCGGCCTCGACGCGAGGAGGCGCTCGGCGGCTTTCTCGAGGGTCTTGGGGGAAGACGAGCGCTTCGCTGCGAGGGCGTAGCCGTAGGCGGCCGCGACCCCGATCAGCGGCGCGCCCCGCAGCACCATACGGCGGATCAAACCCGCCATTTCCTCGGACGAACCGCAACGACGGTAGACGACGCGGTGCGGCAGCGCCAACTGGTCAAGTACCTCAACAAACCGTCCCGCCCGCCGGATCGGCGGATGGGGGTCGCGGATGCGGACGGTTTTCACGCGGGGATCATGTCCTCAAGGGAGGCGCTCATAGGCTTTCGGCAATTCAATCATTTTAGGATAGAAATTCAAAAGGCCGGGACGATAAGACGTCCCGGCCTTTTAGCCTATTTTATTGGGTATTTTACGGGATCGGAGCTTATGGAATCGCTTCCATGACCCGCTTGAGGGCTTCTTCGGTCTTGCCTGTGATTTCGATGGTTTTTTCCCGTCCTTTGGCGCCGCGGATGATATTAATAGATCGCGGCTTGACCTCGAAGAACTCCGCCAAGTATCCCGTGAGGGCGGCATTCGCCTTCTCGTTGACTTCCTTGGCCTTCACTTTGACACGCAGCACGCTGCCTATGCGGCTGATGACTTCGTTCTCCGGGGCGTTGGGGATGACACGCACTTTTACGATCATTCAATCCCTCCCAAGATGTCGGCTGGAATCGGCGATAAATCGATTCATTCGTCAAAAAGCGCGCTGCCGATTCTCACCATCGTCGCGCCTTCCTCCACAGCCACTTCAAAATCTCCGCTCATGCCCATCGAGAGTTCCGGCTTATCGAGATTCGGAAAGCTCTCATCGAGTTTTTCGCGCATCGCGCGAAAGTGCGGGCGTAAAGACTCCGGATCGTCATCGATGGGGGCGATCGCCATGAATCCGCGCGCATCGATTTTCGAAAAATTGTTCAGCGCCGAAACGAAGGACTTCGCCTCCGCCAGCGGTACGCCGCTTTGCGTTTCCCTTTCCGTCAGCTTCACCTGAATCAGGACCGGGAGCGGACGTTCCAGTCTTTTGTTCAGGGCTTCCGCCAGTTTCAGGGAATCGATCGAGTCGATCGAGTCGAAACGGCCGAGCACCTGATTCACTTTGTTGGTCTGAAGATGGCCGATAAAGCGCCAGCGAGCCTTGCCCGCGGACTCCGCGAGCGCTTCCCTGCGCCGGAGGGCGTCCTGAACGCGGTTTTCGGCGCACCAGGCGATTCCCCCTTCGTCGAGAAGGGCCTTTACGTCTTCGAGCGCCGCGTATTTCACCACGGCCATGGGTTCTACGGTGTTCGGATCACGGCCCGCCCGGCGGGCGGCGGCGTCGATCCGGGACCGGATGTCCCTCAAGTTTTCAAGGACCGAACGCGGAGAAATAGGCTGTATCCCCACGAGAAACCCAGTATAGCACACTTCCCCGTCGGAAAGGAAGCGAAATTCGATAAGGGCGTAAAAAACAACGACATTATAAGGACAAAATCAAGTCATTTTGCCGTTACGGCCACGGAGCGAAAAGCCTAGGCCTAAAGTTCTAGGCGCTTCTAGGCCATTCGCAAGAACCGCGATAGGAAGACTTCATTCCGAGTTTCTCCCGATCCCGTCGATCGGGGCCGTTCGTCAAGTTGTTCAAGTTATTGGATTGTCCCCGTTCGTCGAGAGGCATGGGACGGGGTTTGCCTTGAACTGTCCCCGGGGACAGTTGAGGCGGCTTGATGCGTGGCCCTGCCCCGAAGCGAGGCACCGGTTACCCGGTACTCGGACTGAGATACTTGCGCCAATGAGGTCCGCGCCCGGTAAAGTCTGCGAAGTCATGGTTCCCACTCCCCTCTATTCCCGGAAGGATCGCGTCTGGAGCAAAGGTTTCTTGGCGACTTTTCGATTCTCGCGGATGCTATCGCCATGAAGCCGCAGACGAGAGGTGAGGCGATGATGAACCGAATGTTGGGACTGCTGTTGATCGTCGGGGTGATGGGATTCGCGAAGGCCGACGCCGGCTCCGAGAAGCTCGATGAAGGGTTGTACCGGACCGACATGCGGGCGCTCAAGGATTACGACCTGAAGCTGTCCGGAGCCGTAAAACCAGTGCTTTCCCCCTCCCTCTGCAAGCATCACCGGGCGGTGTTCGAGCTGATTTCCGAGCGCGACGCGCGCGGCAAAGGCGTCGACGCGCTGATGCGCGAGATGGACAAGACCCTCAAGGACGCCTTGCTGCTCATCCCAGCGCCTAGCCAGTATCTTCATACCTCCGTTGCAGGCCCACCAGTTGTGGGGTTGAAGGCAGGTCCTTGCGATTAGAAATCCGGCCTCGAGACTCTCTGAATCGGCTGTCGTTCCTTCCCCGGAATGGCGGATGACGATTAGCTTGTTCGTTCTGGCGTCGAGGAAATGCCATGAATCCGAACCGGAGCGTCTAAACCCGCAGTTCCTCGCGAAACCGTCAACCGCATCAAGCCAGCGTTCTTTCCGCAACCCTTCTTGGCCTTTAATCAGTTTCTTGAATTCGCGATCGTAATCCCGCCATTTTCCGAGAATGACATCGCACTCGCCCCAAAATTTTTGGAGGCCGTCATATTTCCTTTCAAACGCGGCGACTTCTTCAGTGCAGTGAAGCCAAGCGGCGTGCTTCTCTCGCTTCATCTGCTTGATCTGTCGGATGATTAAGTCGACCTCATCCTTGCAGCTTAAGCCTTCGGTTGGGATTTCAGGCGGGCGACCGAGTTCTCGCGCGGTTTCGTCATAGAGGGTCATGGCTCGTCTAAAATCGCGCAAGCATTCCTCCGTTTCGCGGTGCTCTCTTCCCGCGATCTTCTCGTTGTCCTCTCGCTCAATCCGTTCCCAAACCGTCCGGCGGTATAGATTTTCCGCGGCGGTTCGGATCGCCCGCAGTTCTTCCTTCGGTGGAGGGGTTTGGCCCAATTCCAAAAGTTCCTTGGGCGAGTAAGGCGATGAGCGTAACGGCGCGCGGACGATTCCCATCTCGTAATCGATTTTACGCCGGCGCAGCTCGTTTACATGCGCATCGGAGGTTCCGAATGTCTGTTGATTGTCGATCTCGGCGGCATAAGCTTCCGCTTCCCGTTGATTGTCCGTTAATACGTCCCCTTTGCCTTTCGTAGTGTACTGCTCGACGTGAACTCGCTCATGGTAGATGGTGGAGGCGAGGATGGCCGGGCTGGCAAATGCTTTCGGTGAGAGATAGGTTCCCCCATCGAAGTAGGTCACAGCATGACCCCGGTTGATGAAACGGGACGGAATTTTATGGGTTTTCCCTTGGTTGTCCTTTAGAGGCTTCTCGTATGGTTCGCCAACCTTAATGTTCCAATGGACGGGAATGCCTGTCCATGGCTTTGGGAGTTGGGAGACCGATCCCGAATTAGGCGGCTTTATGTCATAAAGCGCCATGACGTAGAATAGAAGAAGTCGCGAAGAACCCGAGCCGCCTCGATTTGGGATTGAGAAATTCTGGTCCCGGGTCCGAACAGATTCAGGCCGAGCAACTGCTGTCGCCGCATCTTTTCGACTAAATCGTCGTATAGCACGGCTTTCTCATTGGCTAGATAAATGTGAATGGAAGCGATCGCGTGAAGAGCTTGGTCGTCTTTATTCGCGACTAAATCCGGAGTGCGGAGCGCGAAGCTCGATGAGGAGGACCACATTAACGAGGTCAATATCGAAGCAAAGAGAGGTTTTTTCACGGTTCAACGATGAACTCAATCCAAGGGGTTTCAAGATGAAAGGGACCCGGATCCACGCGCGTTTTCCCCTTCGGGCCCGTAACAAAAATCGTCGGCCACGGCTTGATGGGCCCAGAGTCGATGAACACTGCGCGAATCC
>PFUL01000011.1 GCA_002790095.1 Elusimicrobia bacterium CG_4_9_14_3_um_filter_62_55
GAGAGCAACCTAGGTCCGAGGACCTACGCAGGCCTGCGCCTCCGGCCCCCCGACGAGTCCCGGAGTCTCCTCTATAATGAACCATGCGCTTTCTGCGCGTCCTTCTGTGCGCCGCCGTCGCGAGCGGATCCCTCCCGGCCGCCTCCGAGCCGGCGGCGGGTCCTGCCGTCGAGCAACTCGGTTCGATTCATAATACAAGGAGCGCGCGCGAGGCCTACGACGGGGGGAAGGTCGACCCGGCGGGCGCGGTGAAGCTAGGCAGCAAGACGCCGGGGACGAAGGCGCGTCCCGCCGTCACGGCGGCACGCGTTGAAAGCGGCGAGCGCCGGGCGGTGATCGAGCCCGTTCCCGAAGTGGCTGCGGCCAAGAGCAAGCTTCCTCCCGGCACCTACGGCGCCGAAGCGCCCGAGATGGGTTGGGACTGGGACCGGACGGTATTCTCCGCCGGGACCGCGCTCGCGGGCGCCGCGATAGGATTCATGGTCGGCGGACCGATCGGCGCGGCGATGGGATTCGTCGCCGGCTTCTTTCTCGGCGCCCTCGCCTCCAAGGCGATGGGCATCGGGACCTAATCCTTCCGTTCCACCACGATCACATCGTAGAGCTGACCCGGGCCGAGCGCGAACGGGGTCACGCCGTAAAGAGAGCTGTAGAATCCCGCCTTCCCCTCGACTGGACTCATCGTCGCGACGCCCCAGGGATTGGGGACGGGAGTCAGCGATACGCGGGAAACCGGAACCGGGAGCGGCGCCGAGCCCGAATTGTTGACGGAAACGACCACCCTGTCGCCGGTTGCGAGTTTTGGTTTCGCGTAATCGTACGCCGCGGCGCCCGCCCTCTCCATGTAGTATTGAAATCCCCAGTGGCCGATGAAGCGCACGCCCGCGCCGCCTTCGCGTTGGGCCGCGGCCCGCTGTGCGCGGGCGATCCCCTGATCCGCCGCGCCGAGCCACAGGGAGAAAACTGCGGCGGCGGCGGCGCCTGCCGTGAGAACGGTCATGGCGCTTCGCCGTCGTTCAAAGCCCAAAGAATCGGTCCAGCGGAGCACGAGAACGGCCAAGGGAAGGCCGGCGGGCAACAGCGAGCGCGCGTTGATGGACCAGTTTAGCCCGACCGCGTAGACGAGAACGCCGCCGAGCCATAACACCGCCAGCAAGACTTCGGGGAAATCGTCGCCCGCGTCGCGCGCTCCGAGCGCGGCGAGCGTCAGCGCCGCTAAACCCCCGGCGGCCAAAACAGCCCACAATCCCCCGGCGCCGATCCAAAGCCAAAGCCCGGCGAATGCCGCGGCCGCGGTTCCGGAGGCCTTCCGCGGCGTCCAGGCCAAAAGCGGCAGGCAGAAGACGGGCCAGATCAGCACGCCGCCTAAGAACGCCGCGGCGACGGGAAGTTTCGGGGCGAGTTGCAGTTCCGGCTTCGCCGCGTAGCCGCCCGCGGCGAACGGGTGGAAAAAGCCCGCGTGCCTCAGGGAATAAATCCCCCAAAGAGCGACGGCGGCGAGCGGGAGAAGCAGCCAGAGCGTTTGCGCGCTCCATCGCCCCCGCTTTGCGCGCCAGTAGACCGCGAGCAGGGGGATCAACGCGAGGCCGAGGTAGGTGCTCAGCGCCGCGCCAGCGACGCAGAACCCCGCGGCGGCGGCCCAGCCCTGTGCGCGTTTTCCATCGGCGTGCGCGGCTTCGACGCCCGCGGCGATCGCCCCCATCCAAAAGGCGTAATGGGTGAGATCGTGCATCGCGTTCGTCGCGCCGAGGACGAAGGCCGGGGCCGCCGTCGCGAGCAACGCGGCGAGGGCGGGGTTCTTGGAGAGTCGTTTCGCGACGGTTCCCGCGCAGAACGCCGCAAAAAGCGCGCGCGGAAGCAGCGCCGCGTGCGCGGCGAACTCCCCCGAACCGAACAGCCCCCGTATCGCCGCGAGCCCGTAGCCGTGAAGCGGCGGGTGCAGGTTCGTGCGCCAGATCGGAAGCGGGGTTCCGCTCCAGTTAAAGGCGAAATCATAGGGGGCGAGCGGGAATTCGGCGATTCGCGCCGCAACCGCGAGCCAGAACGCGTCGTCGATGTGGAAGGGCTTCCACAGAAACGGAATCAGCAGTAAGAGCGCCGTTGCGACCGCGGCGCGGGGTGCGCTCAGCAAAGCGCCCCGATCCATCACCGGGAGGATCCGTCCTCTGATGCTCGATTTTCGAACTCGAGCAAATCGTGCCCGAGCCGCGAGCGCTTGATCACGGCGGCGAGAACGAGGCTCGCGCCGAAGAGAGCGGCGGAAATCGCGAGGTTGCGCGGCTCGTTCCAGGCGCTGCCGAATAGAACGCACACGACCGCTCCGGGGACGATGCCGAGGGCGGTTCCGATCGCGTAATCCAGATAGCGCATCTCGGTCAGGCCGCAGACGAAATTTGTGATGTCGAAAGGAAGCAGGATCAAGCGCATCAGCAGCACGGTCGGGACGCCGTGTTCCAGCAGATGGCGGTCTATCCGTTTGACCAGCGCGTGTTGTCGGTAGCCCGCCAGCCAGTGGCGGCCCAGCCAGCGAGCGGTAACAAACGTGCATCCGGCGCTGAAGTTCTCTCCGGCGAGCGTCAACAGGAGTCCGTACGCCGGGCCCCACAGCATGCCCGCGGCCGCCGCCGGGATAGAGGCCGGAAGAATCGTCAGGGGGCGGATCGCGTAGGCGGCGATGAACAACCACGGGCCCCAGACTCCCATCCCGGAGGTCCAATCCCGCAGTGCCTCGGGAATCTTCGCCATCGGGAGGTCGAGCCGAAGGAACCATAGGACGGAGGCAGCGATCATCGCGCCCCAAAGACCCAGCAGGACGATTCGGCGCTTATTTCCCGGCATCGCTCGAGCGCGTCGCTTCGTTCATGAGATAGTGCGAGAAGGCTTGCCGGGCGGACGGCGTTCCGATTCGCCCCAGCGCGACGGCCGCGCTGTAGCGGACGTCGGCGCTGGGATCCTTTAGGGCGCGCTTCAATTGCTCCAGGGCGCCTTCCGCGGGACCGCCGATATTTCCGAGCGCGAGCGCCGCGCTCCCGCGCACACGGGGGGATTCGTCGCGCAGCGCGATGATCAAAGATCCCACGGCGCGGCCCGCCTTCGCCCCAAGCCAACCGAGTTCGTCGGCGGCCCGGGCGCGGATCGGAGGAAATTCGTTTTCGAGCGATTCGAGCAGGGCAGGGATCGGATCGTGCTCCGGCGGACGATCTTCTCCCTCTAAGATTCTCGCGGTCGCGGAAACCCGCTGATCCCGTCGTTCGCCGGGTCCCTCGGGGGGACTTAGGCGTTCCGGTTCTCCGAACAGGCGTTTTATTTCGCGTTCGGTCTCCGCTCGGGAGATCGGCCGTTTGAACTGCTCCCGGCGGGCGAGAGCGGCTTTGGCGACCATGCTTTCCGGCGAGTCGGAAGGGTTCGGGGGAGAGGGGGGAGCGGCGGACGCGGCGTCGGGAGACGGATTCTCCGCGGCGGGGAACTCGAACCGGGGTAAACCCGCCGTGAAGCGCAGAGGGAGAACGCTTCGTTTGCACTCGCTCAGTTCCTCGCCGGGATTGGATTCCGGCTCTGCGGCGCGATCGTTGTTTTCAAGCTTGCGGATCCAATAGCGGTCCGTCATTCGAACCACGCCGCTCTCATCGAGCAGCGCCTCCTCCAGCGACGGCAGCGCGTCGGGCCCGAGACTGCCGAGCCAGTGCACTGCGTTGAGGCGGACGAGACGGCACGGATCCTCCCGGAGCGCGGCGCTCAGCGACGGGATCGAGACGACGCCCTGGCGGCCCAGCCAGTGAACCGCGGTGAAGCGGACCTGCCAATCGGCGTCCCGCAGCGCTGACGCGAGAGGTTTCTGCGCGTAGGGACCCATCGCGCCGAGACGATTGACCGCGTTGATGCGCTCGTTCCAGTTTCCGTCTTTGAGCATACGTTCCAGGCGGGGACGTTCCGAACGGGGAGTCGGAGTGAGTCCCCCGGGGTACGAGGATTCGCCGTAAGTGTTCGCCGTGAGGAATAAAAGCGCGGCCAGGATTCTAGTCACGAACGACGCGGGTTTTCGCGATCAGGTCGTGCCACGTCCTTTGATCCTTCGTGAAAACTCCCCAGAGGTAGCCGATCATCAGCATCACTCCGGAAAAGACGGAGACGAGCGAGCGCAGCGCGGACATCTTCCAGTCCAACGGCGCGGCGACGGGCGCGTCGGAGGGGACGACGCGCAGGCCTAAAATCCGCTTTCCGGGCGTGGCGCTCCAGATCGTCAAAAAGAAGGTTCCGTACAAAAACCAGAGGAGGGGGAACGCGGGCTTGCGGCTCGGCGGACGGGAGCGGGGAGGCTCCGACTCGAAGACGTCTTCGACGGCCTGCTCGAGGTCCACGGCCGCCTCTTCGACGTTTCCGCCGGCGTCGGAATCCGGGGACTTCTTCACCTTGATGTCCACCGCGTTGCCGATCTTGACGCGGTCTTCGGTGATCTGGATCCCGCCTTCGAAGCGAACGCCGTTCTCGTCGACGGACAGGTCCTTCCCGTGGATCCCCTTGTTCGAGAGTTCGACGCCGCCGATTCTCACCCTGTTCTCTTCAATGTGCACGCCGCTCTTGGCGAGTTTCTGCTTCAGTTTCTGCTCCGCGCGGCGATGGTCGGCGCGCGAGGCGCGCTCGTGGCCGGACGCGTCGAAGAAGGTGTTGAAGATGAGACTGCAAAGCAAAAAGTCGATGACCAGCGCTCCGCCGCGCCGCCAAAGCGGCGTCGGCCTCTCCAGGGGCATGACTGGGGGTGGGAGCGTTTCTTTGGTCTTGGGCGCATCGGGCTCGTCGTCAATTCTCTCGGCTGGGAGCGCTTCGACGGGGATTTCGCGCTTGACCTTGTACAGCTTGATCTCGTCGGCGATGCCTTTGAGTTTGCGAAAGCCGATTTCGCTGGTCGGGACTTCCCGTTTGTTCATCGCGAGATACACGCCCTCCGAGAAATAGACTTCCCCGGCTTCTGCGATCGCCTCGATGCGCGCCGTGATGTTGACGGGTTCCCCGAAGACGTCGTCGTCGGTCAAATTGACCTCGCCGACATTGATCGCGATCCGGACGTCCAGGCGGTCGTCGCCGGTCTTGCCCTCGTTGTAGGCGAGGAGCGCTTCCTGCACCTCGACCCCCGAGAGCACCGCGTCGGTCGGGCTTTCGAACACCATTAGAAACGCGTCGCCGATGGTCTTGATGAGTTTCCCGCCTCGGTTTTCCAGAACCGGAAGAACGATCTCCTTGTGCTTTTCCAGCATCGCGAGTACTTCCGAGCGGGACTTCCGTGAAGTTTTCTCGGTGAATCCCTTGATGTCGGTGAGCAGGATCGTCAGGTTCCGGGTAGAGGGGGAGGCCATACAAGGATGATAGCAAAGCCAAGCGGATTCCGCCTGCGCTTTGCTTCCCTATTTCCCTTTTAAATACTGAACTTTTCGAAGCCTGTCAGCATCTTTACGTCCGCGCCGTCGAGTTTCTTGGAGAGTTCCTCGAGCAGCCCGGCGGACGCCTTCTCCTGCGGGAGTTCGACGCTGTAGGTAAGAACGCGTTTGCCGGCAAGCGTCTCCGAGCTTAACAGCACGGCGCCTTTCGAGAGCTCCGAGACCGCTGCGTCCACCCGCGAGGCAGGCCCTTCACCTTCGGCGAGCGAAAAGCGCAGCAGCCGCTCGTCGGCGCGGGAGGTTCCGAACTGAGTCTTCTCCAAAATCATCAAAATCACGGAGGCCAGTCCGGTGAACAGAACGGCTTGGCCGTAGAGGCGCACGCCGCAGGCCATGCCGACGGCCATCGTTATGCTCAGTGCGAATTCGGCATAGGTGAAGCTCGCGAGGCTTTCCGTTGATTGGACCGAGATTTGCTTAAGCAGTTCATCCATTCGAATCGATCTCCGTGATGGGCGGCTCTTGGCCGATCCATCGATGCACGCTCCGTACATATTTCGAACAATCACGCGGCGTCAGTTCAAGTTCCCGCGTCAGTCGCGCCGTCCAACGGGGAATCTTCGAGGAAAATTTCAATTCGAGAACCGCCGCTCCAGGGGGGAGCGCTCGCGGTGATTCAATGTCGGGTCCTCGGGCGAACATTTCGGGCGGGCCGCAACGCAGGTCGAAATCGAGGGTTAAACGCAGGTCCGAACCGAGAATATCCTCGAGCGCAATCCTATCATAAGAAAGGGCGACGACGGCGGAGCGGGGGCGACGGGCCAGGCGTTCGGCGAAAACGGCGCATGGACCCGGCAAGGGACGCCCGAACGGATCTTCGACGAAGGATGCCGCGGTCTCGGGATCCGCCTCTTCGCGCGTCTTCGCGACGCTGCGGTTATAGCGCGACTTGACCTCAAAGAAGCAACGGCGATCCGAGCCGTAGCGGCGCAGGCGGAATTTCGTCTTCGTGATCTGTCCGTCATAAACTTCCCGGCAGCTCTCGAAATCGAGCGTGTCGAAGTAGAGCGAGTGGACGAGGTAGCGTCCCCCCGGGCCGGCGTGCGCGTCAAAGCGCATCCAGTGCGACGCGGCGTCTAGAACCCGTTGGGCCTCGTCGCGCCCGAGCAGGTACTTGATCTCAAAGCGGGCGTCGCGCGGGTTCATCGGGCTAAATCCTTGAGATCCGGGTCGACGCGGCAGAGCGTGCAGGCCTTCAGCGTTTTCCTAGCCGCCGCGCGAAGTTCGTCCGGGCCCGGGGTTCGAACCGCGGGGGGCGTCCCTTCCTCCAGGCGCATCGGGGTCTCATTCCCGCCGAGATAGGCGCTGCCGGAGATCGAGCCGGGCTTCGCGTTCGGGTTCAGCTTCTTGTACAGACTCAATCCGATCGAGTTGCCGACGATCACCGGGCGGTCCATCTGCAGAGAGCGCACCCGCGCGTTCGAGAGCGGAATGTCCCCGGAGTTGTCGATGTCGCGGAGAACGGCTCCGATCGTGTTTCTCGTCATATACATCGTATCGCCGTCGTAAGGCCGCTCGATGTCGTTGCGTTCGACGATAAGTTCCGTTGCAAAGAAGCGTCCGTTCTCGCAGCGCCCTGCCTCGGTCCAGGGGCCGGTATGGGCGCGGATTTTCAGGACGGCCCCGTCCGGGCAGGCACCGGCGGCCTTGAAGCGCAGCGCGTACAGCCCCAGTCCCTCGATGACGCCTTGACTGCGCCGCTCATTTCACCATCCGGAGCGCAGCCTCATGCGGGGGGACAGGTAGCCGCGGCGTAAAAACGCCAGGCGCCGCCGCACCGGCTCCCGCATCGGGTTGATCTCCCGCCATTGCGCGGTGGTCTTGAGGTCGGGATAGTAGGTCAGTGAGGCGCCTTCCTTAAGATCGCGCGCAATGAACGGTTCCTATGATTACCAGCGCCGCGTAGTAATTGACGAACTGACCGAGGTTGACGCGGCGCAGGAAGGCGTCGCCCCCGTTGAGGACGCTTTCGCGCACCGAGTCGTTGAAGTCCTCCAAGTCGGACCAGTCCGCCTTTTGCAAAGCGTTTTTCTTCCACAGATCGCGGATTTCCCCGGCCCAAAGGTATTCACGCCCTATCTTCGCGTGCTCGCGTTCGCGGTAGATCGCGCCTTTGGGCAGCGTTTGGGATTCGAGCAGGTCCATATCAAGATTTTCGACCACTTGCCGCAAACCGTCGTAGCGGCCGTTGAGATCGACGGTGGCGAGACCGACCCGGCTGCTCACGCCGCCGGAGCGGTGGAGCACTTCGCTGGCCCATATTTCGAAGAAGAAAGGATCGGTGGAAAGAGCGGTGAGGTTCAGAGTCCGGTGGCCGCGAACTTGCCGGTCCTTGTCCGTCTGCACCTTGATCGACTTTTGTCGGAAGGCCCAATGGAGGTGACCGTAGCCGCGGTAGCGGGCGGTGTTCGGACCGGGGACCGGGTTTCCGTCGATAGCGAAGGACTCTACCGGGACCTTCTTGTAGCGGACCTTGCTGAAGCGCACGCCCTTGGGTACGGCCGCGTTCAGAGCTCGGATAAACTCCGGACGGATCTTCAGCGTGAAGTGCGGGAGCGGCTTGCCGGGCTTCGGGTAAACGAAAAGCGAATGAGGATCCGTCGGGGGGCGGAACGGAATGTCCTGGATCGCGGGACGCTCTCCTTGGGGGCGGTCCGGCGGTAAGGGCAGCAGCAGGAGTGCGGTCACGGCGACCGCGGCGAACAGGCCCGCCTCGGCGCGCCGCGGCGCGCGCCTACTTTTCCACGACGATTTCGAAATCATAACCCCAGGTCAGGCCGGGCAGGCGCCACAGACGACGGTAGGTCGACTTGAGAAAATAGGAATTCCACGACGGTGCCGCTCCGATGCGCTCTTTGAGCAGCTCTAAAGGCATCGCCTCGCTTTCGTCCTTAGGCGCCGGCGGCAACTCGGCGGCGAACAGCTTCCAGGCGCCGGGCTTGAGACCGCGGGCCTTGAGGCCGGACTGGAAGTGGAAGTTGCGAAAGCTCAGGATGCGCAGGCCGACGCGCTCGAGCAGCGCCTCGAGCGCGGTGCGCGGCAGAAAAAACAGGTGCCCTCCGTGCCGCGTGATGCGCGGTTTTCCGTCGCGCTCGTAGAGGGCTCGGGTCGGGTACAAATCGACGGGACCGTTGGGGAGGGTTAAATGGAGCCGCCCGCCTGGTTTCAGGCGCTTCGCCGCGGCTTGCAGGGCGCCGAGCGGGTCCGCTTCGTGTTCGAGCACGTTGTTCATGTGCACGTAATCGAGGCTCTCGGGGGGGATCGGGGAATGCCCCAGCGATCCGGGATGGATCGCAACGCCGTTAAGTTCGGCGCCGGCCTTTGCCGCGGCGGGCGAGAATTCCACGCCCACGACCTTCCAGTCGCTGTTGTCTCGGACTCCCTTGAGGAAGGTCCCCAGGGCGCAGCCGACGTCGAGTAAGGTGCCGTAGGGTTTCCACGCGAGAAGGGCGCGGGAAAGGAAGCGTCCCTTATAATAGTCTTTCCAATATTGTCTGAAAAAATCACCAAAATACGCGTGCGGATAGCAGCGCGCGATTTCCTCGTGAGGGGGCACCGGATCATAGTAGGCGGCTTTGCAGCGCGGGCAGGCGACGATCGTCATCACCTTTCCCGGATACAACTGCGCCTCGCATAAAAACTTCGGGGATCCTTTGGCGCAGACCAAGCAGTTCACCCCGGAATTCTAGAATTTTCTATGGCGCGCCGAGGGGCGCCCTGTTACTCTCATAAGGAATGAGACCCCTCGCGCCGCTTCTGCTGCTCCCGCTTTGGGGCGGGATTGCGTCTTTGGGATACGCCGCCGGATCGACTCGCGTCGCCGTTGAGGGGCGGGTGCCGAGCGGCACGCAGGGAGGGCTCCCCGGTTCCCCGAGCGCGTCGGGGGGCAGCGCTCTGTCGGGGGCGGGCCCCGCCCCGGCGATGCTCCCGTCGAGTCTTCCGAACCCTATTGATCCGGTCCTCTTGAAGGACGCCGAGTCGGTCGGCGTCGAACCGCGCGCGCTGGCGCGTTCTCCCGCCGTCGATCCCGCCGCGGCGATGGCGGGTCCCGCCCGCGTCGCGCCGGCGCTGCTTGTCCCGGCCGCGGAAACGGTGAGGCTTCCTGCTTCGGCGGTGCGTCCGGGATCCGTCGAACCCAGAATCCCCGGCGTTTCCGGTACGCTCGCCGGGGAAAGGCGAATGAACGGGGCCGACGAAGCGCCGGGCGCCGAGACCTCCGATTCGCCGCAAGCGCTCAAGACGGGCGCGGGGAGCGGGAGCCTTTTATTCGACGGCGCGCGGAAACTCGGCCGCGGTTTGCTGGGGCCGCTTCGGGGCGCCTTTCATCGGCTGCGAAGAGGGTTTCAAGGCGAGGACAAGGTTCCCGGTTTTCCCGGAGCGGTCGGTGAGTCGGTTCGCCTCGGCGCGAAGCGCTATCGCTTGGAGAAGGCGTTGCCGGCTCCCGAGGGGCAGGCGCTCTTCATGGATCGAAGCGCGAGTCACGAGCCGACCTTCCTTCGCTTCTACTCGGCCGAAGAAGCGGGCCGTTACGAACTTCAGCGCCAGGCCCTTTTGGATCTTGCCAAGACCGACATTCCTCATGCCCGGTTGGTCGCGGCCCACGACGCCGGCCGCCTGCTCGTCCAGGAAACGTTCGAAGAGAACGAGTCGTTCCGGCTCGTATCCGGCAAGCCGATGTCCTACGGTCAGCGCAACGCGTTCGGGGACTTGTTCTATAAGCTTGTCGCTCTGGGGAAAACGGTAGACCTTTCTCCTGCGAATCTAAAGTGGAGCCATTGGCGCGGGCATTGGGCTCTCAAGGACGCGGAATCCTACGAGGACGGCGCGGCCTGGGACGCGCTCGGGCAATGGCTTTTCGACGGACGCGCCGAGGCGCACGGGGCGGATCCGGTCGAGCTTCTGGCGGGGCTGCGGGGTCGGTTTGGGCCGGACGCCCCCGCCTGGAAGCGGATCGTGGAGGAAGGCCGAAGCATCTCCGCGGCGAAACGGCTGCTCGACGCGCTGGGCCGTCGCGACGCGGCGCGCGCGCCGCCCCCCTCTCTCTCGTTTAAATCGGCTCGCGCGCCCAACGAGTGGCTGCGGGACGCGCTCATCGATGAAAGCGAGATGCGACGGCGATTTGGTTTCTACCCGCTCAAGCAGAAGGGCGTGAATCTTCATTTCGACAAGGGAAAGCTGAATACGAGCATCATGCAGATCGGATCGGAAGGGTCTCCGTGGGTTCGCAAGATCGCGAGCCAAGAGATCATTCGCAACGAGCTTTTCATGCGGAAGGTGGTTCATCGCTGGTTCGGGGAATATTTCGACGCGCCGTGGTCGGTGGCGCGCTACAACGGCTACGATTCCTACATGATGATGGAGAAGGTGGACGGGAGTCATTGGGGACGCGGACGCATGGGCGTGGAGCAGCGCGTTGCGCTCGCGATCCTGATGAACACCTTCGGGGTCGGCGACGTCAATCTCGGAAATATCCTGTCTTCGCGGAGCTCAAAAAAACCGGTATTGATCGACTTCGAGCAGGCGCTGAGCCGCTCCCATCCCGTAACCAACCGGATTCCCGACGAGGGGATCTTGACCGAAATGCCGTGGGTGGACGCGCGCGGCCCGGTCGAGTCCGAGGAGTATCAGGCCGGCATCGCTCATTGGCGGGAATTGTTCTCCTCCCCTGCTGCGAGGGCGGAATTACGGATGATGCTGCGGGAAGTCGGGTTCACCGATCCGGAGACGGCGGCGATGGAGCGCCGCTTCGAAGAGAACGTCCGCAATCTCCCCTACACGCTGCAGGCGGACGTCGAGTTCGCCAATTACTTCCATCGTGACCGCCGCTGAACTGCCCGCGGCCCTGCGCCTGCTGCGGCGCGAGATCCGGCGCTGGAAAGAACCGGCCGTCGGCGTCGTGCAGCACGCCACCCGCAAGCCCGATCCGTTCCTGATCCTCCTTTCGACGGTGATCAGTCTGCGCACGAAGGACGCGGTGACGGGCGCCGCGTCCGAGCGCCTCTTCGCGCTCGCCCGGTCTCCCGAGGCCCTGGCCGCCAGGACGGAATCGGAAATCGCGAGGGCGATTTATCCGGCGAGTTTCTACCGGGTGAAAGCCCGGACACTGAAGGGAATCGCCCGGGACCTGCTTGACCGTTTCAACGGTAAAACGCCCGGCACGCTCGATGAATTGCTGACGCTCAAGGGAGTCGGCCGGAAAACGGCGAATCTCGTGGTGACCCTCGGCTTCAATAAACCGGGAATTTGCGTCGATATCCACGTGCATCGGATTTCCAACCGATGGGGATACATACGAACGAAAACCCCGGAAGAGAGCGAGTCGGCCCTGCGCAAAAAGCTTCCGAAGCGGTATTGGATCGAATACAACGATCTTCTCGTTCCGTTCGGACAGAACCTGTGCGCGCCGGTTTCTCCGCGCTGTTCGCAATGCAAGTTGACGCGATTTTGCGACCGGGTCGGTGTGGTCAAAAGCCGTTAGTTGGTACAGTAGGGGGATGCGGGCTCTGGCGCTTCTATTTTTCATTTCCCTCCCGGCCGAGGCGGGTTATTTCGCCGCCGCGGGGAAGACGGACATCACGCCCGATCCGTCGGTGGAAAGCGTCTACCTCGCCGGCTACGGGGCCTGGTCGTTTCCGACGGGACTTCCACGGCGGCTCTCGTCTCGCTGGATTTGATCGGTCTCTACCGCAACGATGTGCTCGATCTTCGTTCCCGCACGACGATTCCGGTTTTCGTGACCGCGACGCACACCCATTCGGGACCGGACACGCTCGGCCTATGGGGGCCGATTCTCGGCATGTCGGGCGTGCGGAGCGCGTACCAGGAACGCGTAAAGGCTTCGGTGGCGGCGCTGATCGCCGAACTCAACGGGAAGCTCGACCCCGCCGAACTCTTCGCCGCGCGAGAGAGCGTGGACCCGAGCCGTCTGTGCCGGGATCGCCGCGACCCCGCCGCCTTCGATCCGGATCTCGACGTGCTGTCGGTCCGCCGCGGCAACGGACAAACGATCGCGACGGGCGTGCGATTTTCCTGCCACGCGACGGCTCTCGGACGGACGCGGGAGAGAATCAGCGCGGACTACCCGGGGGCACTCTGTTCCGTAATCGAGAAGGCGAAGGGAGGGACCTGCCTGTTCTTCCCCGGTTCGATCGGTGGGCATATCGTCCCGGCCGTGGAAATCGGAGCGACGCTGGAAGAGCAGGATCGCGCGATGGAAGATTTGGGAGCCGCGCTGGCATCGACGGCGCTGGGAGCCCGGTACCGGCCCCTGTCGCCGGGAAGCATCGCTTTCTCGAGCGCGGTCGTGTCGCTTCCGGTCGAAAACTCGCGCTACCTGACCTTCCTTCCGAGCTTGGCGTTCGGCCATCGACTGT
Source organism: Elusimicrobia bacterium CG_4_9_14_3_um_filter_62_55 (assembly GCA_002790095.1). Taxonomy (GTDB): domain Bacteria; phylum Elusimicrobiota; class Elusimicrobia; order UBA1565; family UBA1565; genus UBA1565. The sequence goes on from PFUL01000011.1 coordinate 12,806, forward strand.
TCGATTCCGCCGGCGTGGAATTGCCGTTCTGGAAGCGCTGGTGGATTCCGCTGAGGCACGCGATTTTTTTCCCGCTTCCCGCCGCGCTTCGCCCTTGGGTAGAGACCGAGGTCTCGCGGGCGGATCTCGGGCCGTTGAAAATCCTCGGCATCCCTGGGGAATCTTTTCCTGAACAGGCGATCGGCGGATACGGCGGAGAACATCGCTACGCTCAGGCGTTGATCGCGCCCGACAGCGAGAACCCGCCGGTTCTCGAGCGCGCACCGAAGCCGCCGTACTTGCGTGAGTTGCTCTCGGCCGAGTACGCGTGGATCGTCAATCTCGCGAACGATGAAATCGGCTACACGATTCCCGCGTACGACTTTCAGGCGGCCGAAACCAGGACGATGCGTCCGCGTCCGAAGGGGACGCATTATGGGGAAACCAATTCGATCGGTCCGTCGGCGACCGAGATCGTGATGGACGCCGCCCGGGAGCTCGCCTCTCGGTGAAAGGGTTTATGCTGACCGCCCTGCTCGCCTCCGGCGCGTCGGCGGCCCCGATGCGAGGCGTCCTCGAAGGATTTTACGGGCGGCCTTGGAGTTGGAGCGCGCGGCGATCGATGGTCGCCTGGATGTCTTCTGCGGGCTTCGACTTGTTCGTGCTCGCCCCCAAAGACGAGGCAGAGAACCGTCTCGCGTGGCGCGATCCGCTCAAACGCGAATATCTGGAAGGACTCTTGGGACTGCTCCGAGAGGCGGATCGTTTCGGCGTCTCCGTGGCGTGGGGACTGCAGCCGATCGGCGTTGATTTCGATGATCCCGAAGAGGTTCGCGCCGCCGCTGATAAGATTCGGTCCGTCGCGACTCTCGGCGTCGGTGAAATTCTACTGGCGTTCGACGATTTGGAGCCGGACTCCCGTCATTTTTCGTTCGCCAACCGCGTGCGCGAACGCCTGCGTGAGGGTTCGGGTTCTCTGCCTCGGCTGACCTTCGTCCCCGCTGTTTACTGGGGGCGGGGGGAGGATCATCCGTACCTGAAAAAAATAAGACGGTCGCTGCACCGAGAATTTCGCGTTGCGTGGACGGGTCCGAGTATTCTTTCGAGTTCGATCCGAGCCGAGGATGCGGCGGCCTTCGCCCGCGCGGTCGGACATCCCTTGGTGATGGGCGACAACTATCCCGTGCAGGACAGATTGGTGGACGCGGGACGGCTGTTTTTGGGGCCGGTCGGGGGGCGCGAAGCCGGAGCGGTAGAGTTCCATGAGGCCTGGGTCGCGAACGGCTCGCCGCTGGCCGAGACTTCGAAATTCGGGTTGTACACGACGGCTGATTTCTTGAGCGACCCTGTGCGCTACGAACGCTGCGCATCGATGCGGCGAGCGGCGCATTCCCCCGGGGGTCTCGGCGCGTCGCCGGGTTTGCGGATGTTCGTTTGGGAAAATGCGTCTTCGTGGCTGGACGCCGGTGCGGATCCCGGCTGCGGCGGGCGCTTGGCGGACGCGCTGCGCGCGTACCGCCCGGGGAACGGGCGAAACGAGGCGCTGGCAAAGCTCCAAGAGGTCTCGCGTTCCGCCACGCGTCTGGTCCGCGACCTGCGGTTTCAGCCCGATCTGCGGCGGGAACTCGAACCGTGGACGCGTAAGTTGGCCGACGAGACGCAAGCCGCCGCCGCCGCGCTGGAGCTGTCGGGCGGGGGGCTTTCGGAACGCAGGGAAGCTCTGCTCAAGCGTTTGCTGAAGACTTCGAAGGGGGCCGCGGAGAGAAACCCCGCGATCGTTTCCAACCAGGAGATCACGCGATTTTTAAACCGCCTTGAGGCGTTCGGACGGGGAGAACCCTGGAGTGATCCCGTTCCGTTGAACGAGCGTCTGCGGCAATTCGCCCGGAAAGAGATCGGCCCGGCGCCTGTATCGGCGGCGTTGACCCGGTACGAGGAACTGCCGCATGAGGAATTGGTTCCTTGGCTCGAAGCCTTCTCGATGAGCGCTCGCCGCGCCCGGAAACGCTGGGACGGCGGCTCCGGACTTCCGGAGACGCTTTGGCGCTGGAAGGTCCGCCTACGGTTTCTTCCTCTGCTCGCCGCGCGGTCCTTAATGGAAGAATTTTTCTCCTCAGAAGAACGCGGATGGGGGGCGCGGGAGCATCGCGCGCGGGTCCCGTTCGCTCTTAAGGCCTGGCTTTTGTGGCGCTCGTGGACCGTTCCGGAATCGTTTTCGGCACGGTTATGGAACGCTCTCGAAAATTATCGCCGGACTCGAGACGCGTCGAAGCTCAAGCGATTGTTCAACGAATTGGCCGTGTTCCCGGAGGAGATGCGCGAGCGATTCGGGTCCCGCATACCGGTCGAAGTTCTGCCGTGGATCGACCGCGTCGGCGATTACGGCCGCTTAGGGCTACGGGCCATCCGGCTGTCGGCGTTGGCCCGTCAGGGAATTACGATTCACGGCGCGGAGAGAGAAGATTGGGAGCGTCTGCGCTGGCGGATCGCTTCCGGCAACGGGCTCGAGCTCGCCCTCGAAACCAAACTTCATCTCGACGCCTTCGGCCGCTGGGCGCTGCTTCCCGCGCTCAGGCGTCCGAAAGAACTCGATCTCGCGCTCCCCGCGAACGCGGCGGAAGTTCTCTAGCGCCTCAGGCTAAATTCGGGACGCCGACGATGCTGTAGCCGGCGTCGACGTAGATGGTTTGGCCGGTGATCATTCGCGAGTCGTCCGAGGCGAGAAAGGCCGCCGTGGTGGCGACGTCTTGCTGGGTGACGTTTTCGCGAAGCGGCGCGACCGACTTATTGTAGTCCAGCATCAGTTCGAAGTCGGGGATGCCGGAGGCGGCGAGGGTATTGATCGGTCCGGCCGAGATCGCGTTGACGCGGATCTTTTGGGGTCCGAGATCGGACGCGAGTTCTCGGACATAGGCTTCCAGCGTCGCCTTCGCGACGCCCATCAACTTGTAGTTCTGGCAGACGCGTACACCGCCCAAATAGGACAGCGCCATCGCGGAGCCGCCGTTGGGCATGCGGTCCTTGGCCTTGTTCATCACCTTCGTCAGGGAATGCGCGGAAATCTGCAAAGCCATCGAGAAATCGTCCTGAGTCGTTTCGACGATGCGTCCTTGAAACGCGGTGGCGGGCGCGAACGCGATCGCATGGACCACCGTGTCGATGGGAACCTTTACCTCGTTGAAGAAGGAATCCAGTTCTTCGTCCTTCATGATGTCGCAGCGGTGAAAACCCAAGAGATTGGGCAAAGTGGGGGCGAGGTCCTTGATCCGGCTGTGGTAGCGGAACTGATATCCGATCAGAATATTCGCGCCGCGCTTGGAGAGTTCTTGGGCGATCGCCCAGGCGATCGAGGTGTCGCTCGCCACGCCAAGCACTAAGGCCGTCTTCCCCTTAAGGGGGGTTCCCGCGTCGCTCATGATTTCGTCTCCATCGGGCGGAATATCCCGAAGCACGACGTGAAGCCGTGCAAATAGGTGCTGCCGTCCACCGGTCCGATCTCCCCGTTGCAGAAGAAGCCGCCGACCGGTACGGCGCCGAACTCTTCAAGAAACATTTCCGTGTCGTGGTTCGGTTCACGGTACAGGTTTTCGCCGCGCCCTAGACAGGAGAACAGAAGCGCCCCCTGAGGGCGTCCGGGTTGGTGTTTTTTCCGGTAGCGCGTCAGGCGTTCTTTGAGGTCGTCCGCGGAGGTCTTGCGGTCGCGCAAATGAAATTGAACCGTTTGTCCCGGCCGGACGTACGCGCCCACGGCCAGGATCCCGTTTTTGGGATCGAGTCCCACTAAGTTGCGAATCAGGTAGTCGCGTTTCGATTCTCCCGATTTCGTCGCGTCGTTGACCACGCCGATAAACAGGGAAGTCCTCGCCAATTCCTGATCTTCGGGCGGGAGGTTTTCGATCAATCCCTCGAGTACGTCGAGGGTGCGTTTCTCGTCCAGTTCGATCAGGAGATTGCGTTCGCACTTGGTGATCTGAAGCGGGTCGCCGATAGGGCGGCAGCCCTGCGCGACGATCGGATCTACCACGATGTTTCCGGTGAGGGCGACGCCGACCCCGCCCCGATCGTATCGGCGCAGACCGCAGAAGAGGGCGTTTCCACCCGGCTGCATCATGCCGCTGGCCAATCCGCCGACCTTAACCGCGCCCGGGTAGGCGAAATCCAGTCCTTGCGCCAGTTCCTCGGCGTTAACGCTGAACGGATCGGTCAGAATGACGAAGGAAGGAATCGAGTCCGCGGAGGTCACCGGGACTCCCGTCCATTCCCGCCAGGCCTTGGGCGGCGCGTCCGGGTCCGGCATCGTTTCCTGGGTCACGTGAAACGTTTTCACCTCAACTCCCGGAAGCCAAGCCGCGATCAGGCCCAGCGCGCGGCGGTGTTCGATCTCCCGGCCTCCTCCGATGATCCCTCCGCCGGAGCACCCGACGACGTTTTTCGCGCCGATCGCCTTTTTCAGAAGCTCGGGCATCCGGTCGTAGTGTTCGGCGTGATGCGGACTCGGGAAGGCGAACAGCAGGTCCGGCGGCCCTCCGGATCCGTCCCGAAGCTTCGCCGCGCATTCCTCGAGGGCTTTGTGAAAGTCGCCCTTTTCCGATAGGGCCGAGACCCAGCGCATCCGCCGATTCTACTAAATCGGGGGGAGGGGCTATATTAAGGAATAAGCCCGTAGTTCTTTGAACAAAGTCGCGAAGACGACCTTTACCACGACGATAACCGGAATCGCGAGCAGCATGCCGGCCACGCCGAAGACGATGGATCCGCCCATCACGCCGAAGATGACCAAAAGCGGCTGCAGATCCACGGCCTTTCCCAACACAATCGGCTGGAAGTAGACGTTGTCCAACGTTTGAGCGATCGCGACCGTCACGAGAACGCCGACGAGGAGATTGTCCAGCGTGATAAACGGCAGAATCGGATGGATCTCCTCGGCGATGATGCCGTAGGAGGCCCCGATGACCAAGCCGATCGCAGGTCCCAGAAACGGAATCGCGTTGGCCGCGCCCGCGATCGCGCCGATCGCCAGGCAGACTTTCAGGTCGATCCCGCAGAGCCAGAGGCAGACGACGAAGGTCAAGCCGACGAGCCCGCATTCGAGCGTCACTCCCCGCAAATAGGCGCCGAGCGCTTTGTCCACATTGTGAATCACCGTCAGCGTCACCTCGAAATAACGGTTTGGGACCAGTCCGACAAGGCTCTTGAGAGTCTCGCCCTGATCGAAGAGGAGAAATACGAACACGAACGGCATGACGATCCATAAAGACAGGATCCCGACGGCGCTGAGCAGGAACGATTCGTTTACCGCGGCGTCGGGGGCGGTTTCAGGCGCGGCGCGCGCGGATTTCGCGAGGCGGCGCCTCTCCCGGCTTTCCTCCGTCAGAAGCGCGCGCACGTGCGTTTCATTCTTCTGCCGATAGGCCCGATAGCGATCGGCGTCGTCGGCGTCGAGAGTCTTCATCGTTTCCTCGAAAACGCCGGACTCGCGCTCCGAAAGCGCGAGCCGTTTATTGAGATCCCGCAGCAGCGGCTCGGCTTCGACAAGAACCCATTTTGGGAGATTCTGTTTGAACGCCGCATAGCGCTCGTTGATCTTGAACTGTCCCCGAACCCGCAGTTCGACCAGGCTGCTTTCATCGGTCAGAAACGAGCGGGCCTCCCCGATGACGCGGCCGATGCCGATCATGAACGCCCCAAGGAGAATCAGGACCGCCAGTTTGTGCGGAATGTGCCAGCGTCGCGCCTCACGCAGCAGGGGGCGGCATAGATACGCGCTCAGCGCACCGATGAGGGTCGGAACGATCAGCGCCCGCATCGCCCATACGAGGTAGAGGGACAACAAGGCGCCGATCCCTCCGGTGACCGAGTAGAGGACGGCGGCTCTAAAGCGCTGCTGTTCGTCTCTCACAAGTTCTTCGCGTTCCCGTTCTTTTCCGTCAGCTTTTGCAATTGCGCGTTCGTCGCACGCAGGCGCGCGCCGATGATCGTGGAGAGCGTCCGGTAAATCTTGCTTCCGATAAAGGGTTCCGATTCCAGGAGTTTGTGCAGATCCTCCCGGAAAAAGGCGAGCGCCCGTGTTTTCTTTGAGGCCACGGCCGAAGCGGAGCGGGGTGAAGCGTCGAGCAGGGCCAATTCCCCGACCGAGAGGCCTTCGCCGATCGTCGCGAGTTTCAGCGGGTCGGCTCCGTCCTGGGGGACGATGATGTCGAGCTCGCCTTCCATGACGATGAAGAACGCCGCGCCGGGCTGGTCCATCAGGAAGACAGCCTCGCCGCGCTCGTATTCGCGTTCGTGGATGATATCGGAGACCCGTCCAAGTTCTCGGCGGGAAAGCCCGGCGAACAACGGGATTTTCTTCAGCACGCTCATGCGGCTGGCGGACCCGGAATCGGATTCCGGCTTGAAGATGTTTCCCCAAAGCGTGTTTGTATTCTCCATAAAGGAGAGGATACCGCTTCTTGACGTCCGGAGGACCTCCCGCTACCCTCGTAGGCGTGAACTGCCCGCGCTGCCGCGTGAATCTGAGGGAGTTTCAATTCCCCGGATCGTCCTTGATGCTCGATGCCTGCCCGAAATGCGGGGGAAACTGGTTCGATCGCGGCGAGATCGAGCGGATGAACGAACTGCTCGGCATGCGGACCGAGGCGCGGCTGTGGCGGCCGAAAACGGCGTCTCGCGCGGACGGTTCTTGGCGGGAGGCCATCGGCGCCCCGCTGGCGTCCTTGCCGAGCCTGTGGCTGCGCTCGGCCGGAGTGCTGGCCGCGCTCTACGGGATGTTGGTCGCGTTCCTCTTCCTTCTCGCGGCTCTGGGCGTGATGACGTCCGACACGGCGATCGCGATGGGCGTCGGCGCGATCCTCTTCCAGTTCTTCGTCGGTCCGGTGCTGATGGATTGGTCGCTGGCGTGGCTGCATTCGCTTAAGTGGGTGTCGCCCGACGAACTGCCGAGCGACCTGCGCAACTTTCTCCGCGATCTCTGCGCCAAGGAAGGGATTGTGTCCCCGAAACTGGGGATCATCGAGGACGGCAACCCGAACGCGTTTACGTACGGACGCACGCCGCGCGACGCGCGCTTGGTGTTTACCCACGGGTTGTTCGCCGTGCTTGAGCCGGCCGAACTCCGCGCGGTCGCCGCTCACGAGATGGGCCATATCGTGCATTGGGACATGGCGGTGATGACCGCGGCGTCTCTGGTGCCGCTCATCCTTTACTACCTCTATCGGGTTTGCATGCGCTCTTCGCGGTCTTCGTCCTCGAATAAGAAGGGAAATCCTCTCCCGGCGATCGGTCTGGCGGCCTTCCTTCTTTACTGGATTTCAGAATACTTCGTGCTCTGGCTCGGGCGCGTGCGCGAGTTGTACGCCGACCGATATTCCGGACATGCGACGGGGGAGCCCAACGACCTAACATCGGCGCTGATCAAGATCGCGTACGGGCTGGCCGGACGACGCGAAAGGATCGACGGAGAGGCCGCGCCCGCTTCGATGGAAAACGCGGCGGCCAAGCATCTGGGCATTTTCGATGCGGGCTCGGCGAAGGGGCTCGCGGCGGTTTCCTCGGCTTCGGGCGGCGGGCTCAGCGCCCTCAATATGCTCGGGGCGATGCAGTGGGACCTGTGGAACCCCTGGGCGGTCTACTACGAACTCCACTCGACGCACCCGCTGCCGGCTCGACGCATCGAACTGCTCGGGCGCCAATCCGCGCATTTAGGCAAGCCGCCGCTGATCCTCTTTGATTTGGAAAAGCCGGAGAACTTCCTCGATGAGTTCCTCGTGGATATGTTTTTCATGTTCCTTCCGCTGATCGCGGCGGGAGCGGCGTTCGCCGCCGCGTTCGCGTTTCAGGGGGTTCCGGGTCCGTTATGGGCCGCCGCGCTGGGGGCGGGGGCGATCGGGTATATGGGAAAGTTGGCCTTCTCGTACCGGGGGGGCTCCTATCCCGATACGACCGTCGCGTCGGTGCTCAAGCGCGTGAAGGTATCGGGCGTACGAGGCGTCCCGGTTCGTCTGGAAGGGACGATCATCGGACGCGGCTCCCCGGGCTTCGTACTCTCCGAGGACATGGTGCTTCAGGATGGCACCGGCTTCGTTCTGCTCGACTACGAGCAGCCGCTCGCGCTGTTCAACTGGGGATTTGCGATATCCAAGGTGCCCGGCTTGATCGGCCGGACGATCGCCGTCGAGGGGTGGTATCGCCGCGCGCCGGTGCCGTATATCGAGCTGCGGGCGCGCTATGAGGGAGGGCGTCGAGTCGTCTGCCGCGCGCTCGAGGCTAAGATCGTTTTCGCCTTCGCGCTGCTCGCAGGCTCGGTCGCCGCGCTCGCCGGACTGTTTTGAGCCTTACGGCTTCTTCTTTCCGTCTCCGAAGAACTTTTTCATAGACGGATCGAGATTTCGGTTCAGGGATTTGTTGTATTCGTCGGCGTGTTTCTTGAGGGTGCCGGCCGGGTTCAGCAGGCTGCCGGTCTTGTGCCTGGGCAGGTCGAGGCCGGATTTCCGCGCCGATTCCAGAACGCTTTTGAGCGATCGAGAGGCTTCGAGTTCCGCCGCCGTTCCTCCCGGGTTCCCGGGTTTCGCGGCGCCTGGTGCGAATCCAAGCATCCCGGAGACCTTCTCCTTGGCCTGTCCGAAGTAAGCGGTCAGCATTTCCAGAATTCCGCCGGCCTGTTCCTGATCCGTCTTTTGACCGGGAGGCGTCTCGGGCTCCGAGAATGACGCGAGTTCCGGGTGCGCGGCCAGGTAACCCCGCACTTCCTCCCGCTGCAGTTGATCGACGCGCTCAGCGAGCCAGATTTCGTCTTCCGGCGGCCGTTTCTTGAAATTAGCGGCGAAGACGCGTTCGCGGGCCGCCTTTTGGCAGGCGGTGACCGCATCGAGCGAGGGGAGCGTTCCGTCCTTCACCTTTGCCGTGCAGAGGGGCAAGTCAAGCGCGGCGGCGGGCACGACAAGCGCCGTGAAAAGCAAAGATATCGCGCTCATCGGGTTAGTATGCGCTCGGGCGGGGAGGAAATCAAGCCGCGAACGCCGGCGGCGATTTCGGTTCGCAGCGGCGGCCGGGTCATGGGGCTCAGCGGCCCATCAAAAAGGACCGGATGAGGTTGCGGGAAACCTGGAGGCGATATTCGCGCGTCGAGCGGATATCGTCGATCGGATGGATGTCGCCGGGCAACAGCCGCAGAGCGGACTCGATCGTCTTTCCATCCAGCGCGCGTCCCGTGAGATGCGTTTCGACATGCCGCAGTCGTTTCACCGTGGGCGCGACGCTGCCGAGAGCGAGTTTCACGTCGTCTACGACCTTGTCCTTGCCGAGCCAGAGTTGTCCCGCGAAGACGGTTTTGGAGATCGCTTGCGCCGCGCGGGTTCCGACTTTGCGAAATCTCCAGCGGGAGGGCGGGTTGGGGGGCGTTTGGAGTTCGACGCCCTCGATGAGTTCGCCCGCCTTCAAATGGGTCTTCTTCACTCCCGCGAATATCTCATCGATGGGCATGACGCGCCGGTCGTTGTCCGAGACCGTATGCACCAGCGCCGCGTAGACGGCGAGCGCGGGGAAGGTGTCGCCCGCAGGAGAAGCGTTGGCGATATTGCCGCCGAGCGTGCCCCGGTTTTGGATTTGACGCCCTCCGACGGTGCGGCATGAGTCGACTAAGAGCGGGAAGCGTTCGCGGATCGCGGGATGGGTGCGGATTTCGGCATGGGTCGCGAGGGCGCCGATCCAGACCCCTTTGGGCGTTTCGCGGATGCGGGACCAATCCCTGAGCCCGGAGAGATCCAGAATGGTTTTCTTGTTGAGCAGGCCGGCGTTCCAGAGCACCATTAAATCCGTTCCCCCCGCGAGCGGAAAAGCGTCCGGGTTCCGCCTGTACAACCGCAGAGCGTCGCGCTCATCGCGCGGCGTGAGCACCTTCATCGAGCGGGGGTCCCCTCTCACTTCGCCTTGCTCCCCGTCTTCGGTTTCGTTCCGAGCGCGCGTGCGACGGAATCGACGATTTGCTGGTATCCGGTGCAGCGGCAAAGGTTTCCGGCGAGTTGTTCGCGGATCGCTTCCGGAGAAGCGTCCCCGCCCGCTCTCAAATAGGCGACGGCGCTCATCAGCATTCCCGGCGTGCAAATGCCGCACTGCGTGCCGCCTTCGCGCAGAAACGAGTCCTGCAGGGGGTGAAGTTTCTCCGGAACCCCGAGAGATTCGACCGTTTCTATTTTTGCGCCGTTGATTTGGCAGACCGGGATCAGGCAGCTGTTGACCGGTTTCCCGTCGATCAGCACCGAGCATGCGCCGCATTCCCCTTCGGAGCATCCCTCCTTCGTCCCGGTCAGTCCGAAATCCTCGCGGAGAACATCGATGAGGCGCTTGAACGGCGGCCCCGAAAAGGTCCGGGTCTTGGCGTTGACGGTAAAGCGGATCATTTCTTTCTCCGCAGCGCTTCGGCGATTGATTCCGGGGTGACGGGAATCTCCGGGAAGAGCAGCCCGGTCGCCTGGCGGATCGCGGCGCAAACAGCGGGAGCGGGAATGTCCATCGGCATCTCTCCGACCCCCTTCGCCCCGAACGGGCCGCGCGAGTAAGGCTCTTCCACAAGGACGACGTCCATCGCAGGCGCGTCCATAGCCGTTGGAATAATGTAGTTCGTCAGTTGGTTGTTGATCATTGCGCCGTTTTTGTAGACCGGCTTTTCCAGCAGCGCCCAGCCGAGGGCCTGTAGGGTGCCCCCCATGATCTGTCCTTCGACGATCTTGGGATTGATTGCCTTGCCGATGTCCTGTGCGGTCCAGACCTTCTTCACGGAAACCTCGTAGGTGGTGCGATCCACTTCGAGGTCCACGGCCAGGGCGGCGTAGCCGTAGGAACCGTAGGCGTCTCCCCGATAGGTCTTATCGTCGAATTCGATGTCGGTGTTCTTCTCGAATCGGCGGGTGAAGCGCAGAGGTCCCTTGGCCGCCAGTGCTTTCGCCGCGGCTTGAAGTTCAGTCTCCGTCTTCGGAAACTTCTTCGTCTTCGCCAGAATCGCCGCCTTGAGATCCCGGGCGGCAGCGTGAAGCAATCCCCCGACAACCATGCAGGTCCGCGAGGCGACCGTCGGGCCGCTGTCCGGAACCCTGCGGGTGTCGTTGACTTCGAGATCGATCCACTCGTAGGGGACGCCCAGGGCGTCGGCAACGATCTGGCTGAGAGTGCTCATCGAGCCTTGCCCGATTTCCGAGGCAGCCGCTTCGATGCGGAAGCGTCCGCGTTTCGTCAGCGAAAGAGACGCGCGGCTTTTTAGGAACACCTCCCCGTTGCCGGTGAAGCCGGAGCCGTGGTGCACGGCCGCGAGGCCGATCCCTCGCCAGGTGGGGGCGGTCTTCTTCTTGTTCCAGAGCGCGTGTTCTTTGCGGCGCTTCGCGTAGGCGCTGCGCTTGACGACAACCTCAAGGCACTTCTTCAATCCCACCGATTCTTTGAGAATCTGCCCGGTCGAGAGTTCCGAACCGATCTTCACGAGATTGCGTTCCCGCAGGGTCAGGGAATCGATCTTGGACGCCTCCGAGAGATTTTCCCACTGGAGTTCGGCGGCGAAGAGGGTTTGCGGGGCGCCGAAGCCGCGATAGGCGCCGTTCGGAGGCGTGTTGGTCGCGACGCAGCGCGCGCGGATGTCGACGTCGGCGCACGTGTAGGGTCCGGAGGCATGGAGAACACCGCGGGATAAGACGACCGGCGACAAAGTCAGGTAGGCGCCGGCGTCCATGACCACGTCGATGTCCAGCGCGACCAGTTTGCCTTTGCGGTCGATGCCGGCCCGGTGGCGGACGACGGCGGGGTGCCGTTTCGTCGTGACGGCCATGTCCTCGTGGCGATCGTAAATCATTTTGATCGGTCGTTTCGCCTTGCGCGCGAGCAACGCTGCGTGCCCGGCGATCATGTTCGGATATTCTTCCTTCCCGCCGAAGCCGCCCCCGGTCACTGCCTGGACCACGCGGATCTTCTCTTCGGGCAGTCCGAAAATGGGCTGCATCGCCTTCACGATGTAGTACGGGCACTGCAGCGAGCCGAGCAGAACCAAGGTTCCGTCCTTTTCAAACCAGGAGACCATCCCCTGCGGCTCGATGTAGGCTTGCTCCTGATGGGGAACCCGGAAGACGGTGTCGACGGTCTTCCATGCTTTCTTCATCGCCTTCGCGGCGTCTCCCTTCTTTATCCTGAATTGCTTGAAGACGTTGTCGGATCCGCGGAGAATCGCCTTCTTCCTCAAACTCTCTTCGATCGTCAGGGCCGCCGGCAGAGCTTCATACTCGATTTCGACGAATTTAAGGGATTCGTAGGCGGCGGACCGATCCGGATGGGCGATGAGGGCGACCGGTTCGTGGACGTGGCGTGTGATTGCATCCGCGAGCAGCGGCTGATCGTCTTCGATCAGGCGGACGCAATTGATTCCGGGAATGTCCGCAGCGGTGACGACGACGGCCTGCTTCCAGGGGAAGCCTTTGAGAAAGCGAATGTCCTTGATCCGCGCGTGAGGAACCGTCGAGCGCACGGTCACGCCGTGCCAGGCGCCTTTGACGGGGATATCGTCGACGTAAAGCGCCGCTCCTGTGAGCTTCTTGGGCCCCTCTTTTCTCAGCTTGTCCTGGCCGACGGCGGGCATCGGGGCGATTCTATGACAATTATTCCGGTTAGGGAAGGCGGGCTTGGGGGGAGGGGGCGGCGTCGGCGTACCGAGGCTGCGGGAAGCACGCGCGTTCCGTGGTGCTGGGACCGGCATCGGGCGAGATCGGCTTGCCGTCGTTGCCGAGGCCGGAGGAGAAGAACCCCGCTGAAACCGGCAGATGATCGGAGACGTAGACGTCGTTTTCCCGCTCGATGGATTCCAGCAAACGCGGGGTGACGGCTCCGGCGGAGCCATCGACGTATTCCTCGAAAAAGACGTCGCCCGTCATGATGAAGTGATCGTAATTGTTCACCGGTACCCCGCGCGAGCGGGAGGTCGGCTCCTCGATGAGCGCGATCAGCATCGAGGATTTGGGAACGACCTGACCCTGCTCGTCGTACTCGTAGCGGAATTGGGGCCATTGCTGGACGACCGCCCGAAGGGTATTCGCGTCGAGATTGAAATCTCCCGAAATAATGACGTCCGGGTCGCTGTCCGGGTCCGCGAAATAATCCGAGAGCCAGGCCAAAACGTGCTGGAACTCGCCGATCGAAGCATTCGAATCGCCTCCCTTGAAGGTGAGATGCAGGTTTACCAGCGTGAAATCGAAGCTGCCCATTTGCATGTGGGAGACGCGGACGGGGTGTTTGATCCGGTCCGGATCGGAGCGCCAGCGGCCGTCCTCGCCGCGCTTGGCGTACATGAACTGCTCGCAATGCACGCCGACCTGGCGCTGGGTGAAGAATCCGTTGTCCATCGAGGAATTGGTGTTCTGAAACGACGGATTCCAGCGGTCGGCGCCGCCGGGGAGGTTCTTGGAGAAGGTGTTCGCGCCGGCCTCGTTGGCGAGTTCCTGAACCGCGAGGATTTTAGAGGAGCGAGAACCCGAGAACATGTGATCGAGCAGTTGACCGTAGGCCTTCTCCCGGGCGGGGCTGATGTTCCCCCCGAAGGTCTGCACGTTCCAACTGATGATCCGAAAGATCTGCCGCCGCTGCAGTGGTTTGAATTGCGCCGCGGTTCCGTCGATAGACGAAGCGGCTTCCTTCGTCTCAAGGCTCAGCGCGCGGTAGCTCTCCGAGAACTCCGTCCCGGTCGCCGCGCTCGCCGCGAGGGCAAAAGCCATCACGGCGGGCGCGCTGAGCAGCCCCCTCCACCACCTCACATCATCACCATAGCCCAAAGGACCGGGTCCCGCAGGGGCCCTAGGGTCCCTGCAGATATAGGCCTAAAGGCCTATGATATAGGGACCTGTTGTCAGCGGCGGCGGGGGCGTGTGCTTTTTTGCGTGAGGACTTCAAACTTCGCCAGAGCGGCGTTGAGGCGGTCGGCGAATTTTCCAGTGAGCAGGCGGGCGGTTTTCTCGAACTCGCTATGGAACCACTCGGGGTCCAGTTCGTTTTTGCCGCGCAGCCAGTAGAGGCTGTCGGTTTCCAGGACCCGGTAGACCTCTTCGTAGCGGGGGTAGCGTTCGCCGGGGACGTGTCCCGCGATCGCCCGGTCCAGCCCGCGCTCCCCGACCTTCTCGACGTCGCGGACGCCGACCAAGGTTCCGGTGGCGGAGAAGAGTTTTTTGCCGCGCTTGTCGTCCTTCACCTTTTCAAAGAGGCTGATCGCCGCATACGGTCCGAAGGGATCGATCCAGAGATAGTCCTCTTCCATTTCGTAGTTCGTGAGAACGTAGACGGCCTCGCGGGGTTTATCCGCGCGTCCGAGTTTCGCTTCCAAATAGAAATCGCAATCCATCGCGATCGTGTTGTAGACGCTGTATGACAGTCCCCGCCCCTGCGCGGTTCGCTTGTATTTCTCCGGAACGATCACCACCTTGTCGGCGCCGAACAATGCTTTTGCCTTTTCGAGAAGATCCGCGTTGAACTTCCTAAAGACGGCCGGGTCGGCCACCGTCTTTCGCGTTCGCTCGATGTTTCCGCCGGATCGCCGCGATCCTTCGCGCCTTTCCAATACCACCTCGTAGGGGGTCTCGTCCACCGGAATCACGAAGATTTTTTTCGCGACGGCCAGGCGTTCGACCAGAGAGGGACCCCGCGCGGCGCGCGCGGGCGAGGCGAACAGAAGCGGCAGCAGAAGAAGGGAGAAGCGGGCGGTCACCGGAATAATTTAACGGGCCTGGGCCTCGATGTCAATTTCGCGACGGAGTTCCGCGGGAGAGGTCCACGCCAAAGCGGCCAGCCATGCGGCGCCGAAAGCGCCCATCGCGAGCAGCATTTTGGAAAGAACTTGGGGCGCGGTGTCGGCGCCGGGTCCCGCCCACCAGGAAAGCGCGCCCAGCGAGGCCGAAAACGCGAGACGCCCCGCGAGGCTTTGCAGCGATAGGTAGGTGGCGCGGATGCGGGAACCGATGCGGGGATGGATGGCCGCGTTCATGACGGTTTCCCCGAGTCCGTGGGCGACCTGGCGTCCCAACAGAAGCACGACGACGATCCAGTGTACCCACAGCCCCATCAGCAGGATCAACGCGGTCACGACGCCGTTCACGAAGAGCAGCACGCGGGCGGTTCCCCAGCGCGCCGCCGCGCGGGACGCGCGCGTCGCGATGTAGGCGGAGACGAATTTCGTCAGCGCCAAATGCGCGCCGGCCGCCAGCGCGATCCATTGATGGGGAACGACGAATGAGAGGTAAGGCTGAAAGAATTCGTAGGGGATGTGCTCGAAAACGGTGCGTCCCACGTAGAACGCGAAGATCCAAAGGAGCGCCCTTTCGCGCATCGCTCGGACGCAAACCCCGAGTTGGGCCAGCATCGTTTTTTCCGGGGGTTGGCCGGTCATCGGCGGCTCGGTAAAGCGGCAGGCCAACAGGGCCGCCCCGGCGTAGGTCGCTCCGGAGATGAAGTAGACCGTCCTGAATCCCCCGAAGTAGGCGGCGGTTCCCGCGCAGATCGCGGCGAGCGCGCCGAAAAAGAAGGACTTCGAGTGAGCGTCCGCCTCGACATCGAGCATTTCGGCCTCGCGGCCCTCCGCCTTGAGCGAATCATAAAGCAAAGAGGTATCGCTGCCCGAATTGAAGGCCATGAACACTGCGTACAGCACCTGGGCGCCGGCGAAGGCGGCGAAGGTGCTGCAGGTCGCGAAGACCATCCCGGAGAAGGCCCCGGCGATCGCGGCCGTGACGAGCGTGAGTTTCCGACCGAAGCGGTCCGAGAAATAGCCCGAGGGAACCTCGAAGAGGACAACGGCCGCGTAATAAATCGCTTCCAGGGCGAGCACGCGATCGAGCGAGAACATTCGGGCGAAATACAGGAAAAAGACCGGCATCCAGAAATCGAGCCGGATCAGAACGAGGTACGCTCGGAAGTAGCGGATGTTGAACGACACGGCTTCCATTATAGGTCAAAGGCTCTTCGCTGCGCTCGAGAAAGGAGTAAAATAAGGGATGAAGCGTTTCCTGATGGCCTTCCTATTTTTGCCGCTTGCGTCCTGCGCCGGGCCCCGCGCGCCTAAGGGGGTTGTGTTTCCGGCCGGGACCGCAGTGCAGTTCGGACTCCCCTCCGGGGCGGTTCCCAGCGATGATTTAATTACCGGCGGGGAACCCAACGGCTTCACGATCGTCGGAGCGGCGAAGGCGGGGGTCCGGTCCGTCGTGAACCTCCAGACCGAGCGCGAATCGCCGCATCCCGGCCTGGTTCGTCAATGGGCGAAGAAGAGCGGTCTTGAATTCTTCCACCTGCCGATCGACGGAACGGCGGGGGTGACGCGGGAAAACGCCGACCGTCTCGACGCGGTTTTGCGGCGGGCCCCGAGACCGGTGTTGGTTCATTGCGCGTCCTCCAACCGGGTCGGAGCGCTTTTGGCGCTGCGGGCTTTCTATGTGGACGGACTTTCTGCCGAGGAGGCCGTCGCCTACGGAAAGCGGGCGGGTCTTACCCGGCTCGAGAAGCACGTTCGGCGGCTTCTTGTTCAAGGCGCTCTTAAATAGCGGAAAGCGGTTGACGGGAATGTTATAGTGTGCTAACATATTAGCACGCTAATACGGAGGCGTCATGCCCGACACGAAACCCGCAGCGAATAGAGCCGTAATGGAACTTTGTGAGGCCCTGATCAGTCTTAAGTCGGTCGAATCCATGAAGGCGTTTCTCGATGATCTGCTCACCCCCGCCGAGGCGCGTGCGGTCTCGGAGCGATGGGGGGTTGTTCTCCGGCTCGATCGGGGAATTCCATACCGAAAGATTTACGAAGAAACGGGCGTCAGCACCGCGACGGTGACGCGGGTGGCCCGGTGTTTGAGCGCGGGTTCCGGCGGGTATCGCTTGGCGCTTAAGCGCAAGGGGAAAAAGCGATGACCGCCGCGAAGCGACTTCGCATCGCGATTCAAAAGAGCGGGCGCCTAACCGAGAAAACGGTCTCGCTGCTTGAACGCTGCGGGCTTGAGTTCGAGTGGAGCAAGGACCGGTTGTTTTCCAATTGCGAAAATTTGGCCGTCGATCTGATGCTGGTGCGCGATGACGACATTCCGGGATACTTGAAGGACGGTGTCTGCGACCTTGGCGTCGTGGGGCTCAATACGGTGAAGGAGAGCCGGATCGAGGAAACCGCGTCCGCCTCCGTGCTGCGCGAACTCGGTTTCGGGCATTGCCGCCTGGCGCTTGCCCATCCCAAGGCGCGGCCTTACGAGGGAGCCGCCGGTTTGGAGGGGACGAGGATCGCGACTTCGTATCCGAACACGCTTTCGCGATTTCTGGAAGAGGCGGGGGTCCGCGCTCGGATCGTCGAACTCTCGGGTTCTGTGGAAATCGCGCCGACGCTCGACGTCGCGGACGCGGTGTGCGACCTCGTTTCCACGGGAAGAACCCTGCGATCCAACGGCCTCGAAGAGGTCGAGACGATTCTGGAGAGCCAGTGCGTGCTGGTTCGAGGAAGCACCGTGCTCGACGCGGCCCAGGCGCGCACGTTCGAGCGCCTGCTGCAGCGGCTCGACGGGGTCCTTCGCGCGGAAGACGCTAAATACGTGATGATGAACGCTCCGCTGGATGCCGTCGATCGGATTCGCGAGGTGCTTCCGGGCCTGGAAGAGCCGACCGTGATCCCGCTGGCGTCGAAGGACGGGAAGGTCGCGATCCACACCGTGGCGCGGGAGCCTGTTTTTTGGGAGACCATCGAGAAACTCAAAGCGGCGGGCGCGAGTTCCATCCTCGTGGTTCCGATCGAGAAGATGATCGCATGAGCGCGCTGCGATGCTGAAGCGTCTGTCTTGGTCCGAGGCGGGGGCAGCCGAGCGTCGGGCGGCGCTGCGGCGCCCGGCGCTGAGCGAAGTCCCCGAGCGCGCCGCGCGCGTCGCCGCGATCATGGATTGCGTCCGGCGGGAAGGCGACGCCGCCGTGCTGCGGTGGACCGAAGAATTGGACGGCGTCAAACCGGAGTCGCTTGAGGTCTCCCGCGAGGACATCGACCGGGCCTGGTCGGGCTTGGACGCGGCCCTTCGCGCGGTGATGACGGTCGCGGCGGAGCGGATTTCGAAGTTTCACGAATTGCAGAAGCCGCTGGAGATCCGTCTCGACTTCGGCGACGGGACCGTCCTGCGCAGAAAACCCGTCGCCCTTTCCAGCGTCGGGCTTTACGCTCCGGCCGGAAGCGCGCCGCTTCCCTCCACGGTCCTGATGACGGCGATTCCGGCGGCGATCGCGGGATGTCCTCTCAAATCGCTCGCAGCCCCGCCCGGACCGGACGGAAAGATCGCGTCCGCGATTCTCGCGGCGGCCCGACTATGCGGCATCGACCGGGTGTTCCGGATGGGCGGGGCTCAGGCGATCGCCGCGATGGCGTACGGAACGGAAACGGTTCCGAAGGCCGATAAGATCTTCGGCCCGGGAAACGCATGGGTGGCCGAAGCGAAGAGGCTCGCGGCGCAGGACCCGGGCGGAGCCGCCGCGGACATGCCGGCCGGGCCCTCCGAGGTCATGGTCGTCGTCGACGCGGAAAGCGATCCGGAATTTGCCGCGGCGGATCTGCTGTCGCAGGCGGAACACGGCGCCGATTCCCAGGCGGTGCTCGTCGCTCTCGACGCGGGAGCCGCGGGGGCCGTGGACGAAGCCGTTCTCCGGCAGATTGAAGGGCTGCCGCGGAGGAAGATCGCCGAACGGGCGTTGTCGAAATCGCTTTGCGTGCTGGTGGACGACGAGGATGCGGCGCTCGAAGTCATCGAGGCATACGCCCCGGAACACCTGCTGCTGCAGTCTTCCGGCGCGCGGGCGCTTTCCGAACGCGTCCGGTCGGCCGGATCGGTTTTCGTCGGGCCCTATTCTCCCGAGGCCGCCGGTGATTACTGCGCGGGGACCAATCACGTGCTGCCGACCTACGGGGCCGCGCGCTCCTTCTCCGGTCTCGGGGTCGAGTCGTTCATGCGCTGGATCAGTTTCCAGGAATCGACGCCCGCGGGTCTCGAGGCGATCGCGGACCCGACCGAAGTCCTCGCGTCCTGCGAGGGCCTCGAAGGGCATCGACGCGCCGTCGCGATTCGCCGGGCGTCCTCGCCGGTGAGGAAGGCGCGGCGATGAAGCCTTGGCTCGAGCGTTTGATTCGTCCCGCTGTGTCGACGATGAGCCCTTACGCCTCCGCCCGCTCCCTCGCGGCTCCGGGAGAGAATGAAATTCTCCTCGACGCCAACGAGAGTCCGTGGCCGGGATTCGGGGTCCGCTCCAACCGCTATCCGGAACCGAAGCCGGGGAAACTGGTCGCGAGGCTGGCGCGGCTTTACGGCGTCGCCGCCGAGCGTCTATTTCTCGGAAGAGGCTCGGACGAGGCGATCGACTGCTTGCTGCGCTGCTTCTGCCAGTCGGGAGAATCCAGCGTCGTGACGCCGAGTCCGAGCTACGGGGTTTACGAAACGGCGGCCCGGATTCAGGGGGCGCGACTTCTGCGCTCGGAACTCGACGAGGCCGCGGGGTTTCCCGTTGAGGCCGATCGGATCCTCGCGGCCGTCGAAGCGGATACGCGCCTGGTTTTTCTCTGTTCGCCGAATAATCCGACGGGGCGCTCGGTCCCCTCGACCGTCGTGCGGGTGATCTGCGAGGGCCTCTCCGGGCGGGCCCTCGTCGTCCTCGACGAGGCGTACGTTGAATTTTCGGACGCGCCCTCTCTCGCGTCCGAAGCCGGGACGATCGAGAACCTGGTCGTACTGCGGACGCTTTCGAAAGCATGGGGGTTGGCGGGATTGCGTTTGGGGGCCGCCGCAGCCGACGCGGAAATCGTCGCATTGCTCGACCGGGTTCGGGCCCCATATCCGCTCGCGGAACCCGTGATCGCCGCGGGGGTCGAAGCCTTGAGCGATGAACGCGGGATGCTTGAGCGCGTCGCCCGAATTCGCGGCGAGCGGGAACGGCTTCTCGCCGCGTTTTCCCGATCGGACTCGGTCGAAACGGCGTTTCCTTCCGACGCGAATTTTCTGCTGCTTCGGCTGAAATCCCTCTCGGGGGGCGCGGCGGCGGAGCGGCTGCGCCGCAAGGGCGTCGTCGTTCGGGCGCGTGATCCGTTCCTGAGGATCAGCGTGGGATCTCCGGAGGAAAACGACCGCCTGCTCGAAGCGTTTGAGCGGATCGGGGAGGACGGATGCGCAAAATAGCCTTCGTGGACCGGGACGGAACCTTGATCGAGGAGCCCGCCGACGCGCAAATCGATTCTCTCGAGAAATTGCGTCTCGTAAAGGGCGTGATTCCCGCGATGCTGAGGCTGCGCGACGCGGGGTTTCGCTTTGTGATCGTCACCAATCAGGACGGCTTGGGGACGGACGCGTATCCGCGCGCCGCTTACGATCTCGTTCAAGCGAGGCTCGAGGAGCTTTTCTCTTCGCAAGG
Organism: Elusimicrobia bacterium CG_4_9_14_3_um_filter_62_55; assembly: GCA_002790095.1. GTDB lineage: Bacteria > Elusimicrobiota > Elusimicrobia > UBA1565 > UBA1565 > UBA1565. The sequence continues at coordinate 33,203 of PFUL01000011.1, forward strand.
GATATTGTTCGACGCGACTTTGGTGTGTCCGCACAAGCCGGAGGATCGCTGTACCTGCCGCAAGCCGCACCTCGGCTTGGTCCGCGGCTTGTTGACCGAGCATGCGGTGGACTTGGAGGCTTCTGTGGTGATCGGCGATCGGGAAAGCGATCTTGCGCTGGCCGAGAATATGGGCCTGCGCGGCTACCGGCTCGGCGCGATGGACTGGGAGCGCATTTCGGACGAGATCCTCGGGGAACCCCGCCGCGCGTCCCGCGAGAGAAACACGCGGGAGACGGAAATTCGCGCGACGGTCGATCTGGACCGGCCCGGAATCGCCTCCGTATCCACGGGCATCGGGTTCCTCGACCACATGCTCGAGCAGTTGGCCAAACACGGCGGCTTTTCGCTTTCGCTTTCCGTGAAGGGAGACCTGGAAGTGGACGCCCATCATACGGTCGAAGACGCCGCGTTGTGTCTTGGAGAAACGATGCGGGCCGCGTTGGGAGACCGTTTCGGAATAGGCCGCTACGGGTTCCTGCTTCCGATGGACGAGGCGCGCGCGACCGTGGCGCTCGACCTTTCCGGGAGGGCCTTCTGCCGCTTCGACGTGAATCTCACCTCCGAACGGGTCGGGGAACTGCCGACTGAAATGGTCGGTCATTTCTTCCGCTCCCTGGCGGATTCGCTCGGAGCGACGCTGCACATCTCGGTCGAAGGGGAGAACGATCACCACAAGGTGGAGGCCGCGTTCAAGGGGGTCGGGCGCGCGTTTCGCGCCGCGGCGGCGAAAACCGGGGAGGCCTCCCTTCCCTCGACGAAGGGGGTCTTGTGATCGCGATCGTCGATACCGGAGGAGCAAACATCGGTTCGGTCGCCGACGCGTTCGCTCGCCTGGGAATCGACGCGCGTCTGAGCGCCGACCCCGGCGAGATCGAAAACGCCGACGGCGTGGTGCTGCCCGGGGTCGGAGCCGCCGCCGACTCGATGTCCCGGATTCACGCGAAGGGATTGGCGGGAACGCTTCGCTCTCTTAAGCGTCCGGTGCTCGGCATCTGTTTGGGGATGCAGCTTCTCTTCGAGCGTTCCGAGGAGGGCGGCGTCGACTGCTTGGGAATCCTGCCCGGAACGGTGAAGCGGCTCGCGAGCGGTCCCGGGGCGCGCGTCCCGCACATGGGTTGGAACCGCGTACGCGTGACGGTTCCGAGTCCGCTGTTCGACGGAATCTCGGACCGCGCCTGGTTCTACTTCGTCCATTCCTACGCCGCTCCCGAGGGGGAATTCACGCTCGCGCAAAGCGAGCACGGGACATCGTTTCCCGCGGCCGTCGCGCGAGGCGGCGTTTTCGGCGTACAATTCCATCCGGAGCGGTCCGGCGCCGATGGGGCGTCTTTGTTGAAGAATTTCGCGGAGGTCCTCCGATGCAATTGATTCCGGCGATCGACCTGCTGAACGGCGCCGTCGTTCGTCTGTTGAAAGGCGACTTCGAAAAGGTGACGCGCTACACCGACGATCCGGTGGCGCTGGCCCGGGACTGGGCGCTGGCCGGAGCGAAGCGTCTGCATGTCGTGGATCTCGAAGGCTCGCGGACGGGCGAGCCCCGGGAAGCGGAGTTGGTCGCCGATTTATTCGCGCGGACCCGGCTTCCGATTCAGGTCGCGGGGGGGATCCGCTCCGCGGAGGCGGCGAAGCGGTGGCTCGATGCCGGGGCCGACGCCGTGGTCATCGGCAGTCTTGCCGTTAAGGATCCGGACGCGGTAGGCAAGATGGTCTCTGCATTCGGAGCGGACAGGGTCGTCGCCGCGGTCGACGCCCGCGTCGCCCTCGACGGATCGACGCGAGTCGCCGTCTCGGGATGGACCGAAGACGGCGGCGTCTCGGTGGAGCAGGCCTTGGCGGCGTTGTGCGACCGCGGCGTGCGCCGCGCTCTGTGCACCGACATCGGCCGCGACGGAACCAAGGACGGCCCCAACGACGCGCTGTACCGGAGGCTTAGGGAACGATTTCCTGATTTGGAAATCCAGGCGTCCGGAGGCGTCGGTTCGCTGGAGAATTTGGCGAGGCTGAAAACAGTCGGGGTCGCGGGTGCGATCGTCGGACGCGCGCTGCTCGACGGCGTCTTTTCGATCGACGAGGCGTTGGGGGTCTGAGCCCGTGTTGAGCCGACGCATCATTCCCTGCTTGGATGTCCTCGGCGGCCGCGTCGTGAAGGGCGTGCGTTTTCGCGGTCACGAGGATTTGGGCGCCGTCGGCGACTTCGCCGCGCGCTACCGCTTGCAGGGCGCCGATGAACTCGTTCTCTATGATATCGCGGCGAGCGCCGAAGGGCGCTCGGCGGACCGCGCGTGGGTGCGCGAGGCCGCCAAGCAACTCGACATCCCTTTTTGCGTCGCCGGCGGCATCCGTTCGGTCGAAGACGCGCGGGCGGTGCTGGGGGAGGGGACCGACAAGATCTCGATCAACTCCCCGGCGCTCGAGAGGCCCGGCCTCATCGACGAACTCGTCTCGGCGTTCGGCCAGCAATGCGTCGTCATCGGAGTGGATTCCCGAAAAGTCGAGGGAGAATTCCGGACCTACCTCTATACAGGATCCGAGGCCAAGACGCGCGAAAGCGGGCGAGCGACGACGGCATGGCTGAAGGAAGTCCAAGAACGCGGGGCCGGGGAGATCGTGCTCAACTGCATGGACCAAGACGGGACCGGGGACGGCTACGATCTAGAGCAGCTGCGCGCGGCGCGCGCGGTCGTTTCCGTTCCGCTCGTCGCTTCGGGCGGCGCGAAGCGCGTCGAAGATTTTGAACGCGTCTTTAAAGAGTCCGACGCGGATGCGGCGCTGGCCGCGGGGGTGTTTCACCGCGGGGAATTGACCGTCGGGCAAGTGAAGCAATATCTCGCCGAGCGCGGCGTGGAGGTGAGGAGATGAACACGCCGAAGCCGGACGAACTCGATTGGGGGAAGGGAGGAGGGCTTATCCCGGCGATCGCGCAGGACGCGCGATCGGGAAAAGTCCTGATGGTCGCGTACATGAACGCCGCGTCGTACGCGCGCACGCTCGAAGAGGGCGAGGCGGTGTTCTTCAGCCGCAGCCGCAGTGAATTGTGGCGCAAGGGAGAGACCTCGGGAAATATTCTTAAGGTCCGTTCGATCGCGAAGGACTGCGATGGGGACGCGCTGCTGCTTTCGGTCGACCCGGCCGGTCCGGCCTGCCACGAGGGGAGCGAAACCTGCTTTAAGGGCGACGCGGGACCCGCTTTGTCGTTTCTTACCGATCTCGACCGCCTGATCGAGGCTCGCGCCTCGAACCCGCCCAAGGGTTCCTACACCGCGAAGTTGCTCGCCGACAAGGGGAAGCTCGCCTCCAAAAAGGTGGGCGAAGAGGCCGTCGAACTGGCGTTGGCCGCGCAGGGAGAGTCCGATGAGCGCGTCGTCTCGGAGGCCGCCGACTTGTTCTACCACGCGATGGCGCTATTGCGGGCGCGCGGCTTGGGACTTTCGGAGGTCGCCGGGGAGTTGGCCCGCCGGCATTCCGGGGCGAAAGAGGAATCCTGAGGGGTCTGCGCGCTCTTTCCACAACGACGGCGCTGCTGCTCGCCTCGGGCTGCGCATGGGGCCGCGTCTCGGCGGCGCCGCGATCGGAGCCGCAGCGCGCGGCGCTGCGGCGTGCCGCAGCCGACGCCGCGTGGAGTGTAAAATATTATCTCGGACGCTACGGACTCGCGCCCGAATTCGCCGATCGGATCGATCCCGCCGCGTCCGCGGCCGGCTCCGGCAACCCCACGATCCGCGAACTCGTCGCCGATGTCGAGGCCGGGCTCGCCGAGCGCGCGGATCCGCGGGAGCGCGCCGCCCTCGCTGAGGCGGCGCGGCGGACGGTGCGCTATTTCGGCCGCGCGGACGACCGGCTCTTCGAGCCGATCCGCGAAGCCGGGGCTGCACGCGCAGAGCTGCGCTCCGGCTGGCCGGAGGAACTCGCAGGCGTCGCGCGCGACGCTCTGACGATGGAGGATGCTCGGGGATATGCGGATACCCGTTTGGGCGCTCTTGGCGCGCTGGCCGCCGCGGCGGCCGACGAGGGACTGGAACTATCGGCCGCCGCAGGGACCGAAGTCCCCTGGCCCGCGTCCTGTACCCCGCACGCGGCGTGGCGTCTGAATTTCCCCGGGACGACGAACGGATTTCGCGCCCGATTCGCCCGCTGCGCGCAAGGCGGCTACGCGCTGGCATTGGACCGATTTTGGAACCGATCGCTGTTTCTGCACGAACTCGCGCTGCTCAAAATATTGCTCGAGACTTCGCCCCTGCGCGCCGTGTTCTCCGACTCCGAGGGGGCGGGCGTTCGCGACGACCTGCTGCTGGCGGCGTTTTCCGGCGCGAGCGCGCTGCCGCGAGAATTCAACGCGCTGGCGCTCGGCTATTACGACGAGTTGAAGGAGGAATTTTCCCCGCGGGAGGAATCCCTCGGAGGCCCCTGGCGGGGTTTCTCGACCCGGGTCGGCACGACGACGCTCGTCGCGCTGGCCATCGAGGACAGCTGGTACGGGGAGACGCTCGGCGCGTCGGTCGCGCGTCTGCTGGATTCCGGCGTCTCGTTTCAAACCGTCTATTTCGCCGGGTCGGCCGGCGCGCTGGTCTACCGCCCCCCTTACTCGCTGGCCCACCCTAAGTGCTACCTCTCGCGCGCCGGCGGGAGAATCGATCTTCTCAACGAGTTTTCCGGCGCGCCCCGCTCGGCGTGCCATTTAGCCGTCGCCAGTCCGCTGGTCGAGACGCACGCCTTGCTCGACTGGGCGGAGACCGCTGCTGAGACCGTCGACGTGGAGGGCTTTGAGTTGGCGCGGGCCGCCGCGGCGCGGGGGGTGCGCCTGGGAACCGCGTATTTGGCGACCGATTATCCGCGCCCGGCACCGGTTTTGGCGAAGCACCGGCTCGCCGAGACGAGGACCGCGCTGCGGCGCGCCGGGGCGCGCGCGTACGCCCGGCTGCTGCGGCGTCGCTTGGAGACCGGGGCGCGCGCCTACCGGCACCCGATCGAAGAGGCCCTTCAAGGCGCGCTGGGGCCGTTTTCCGCCGAGGCGGCCCGGACGGCGCGCCGCGCCCTCGGGGACTTGAGCGAATTGGAGTGGAGGCTGTTCGATCGGATCGCGGCCTCCGTTCCGCCGGTGTGGTTCCGGACTCGCCCGGCCCGGCCCGGCCCGGCTCGCCTTCGCCGTGCTTGACGGGCTCGCGCTCTCACCGGTGCAGGTCGACGCGCTCAAGGAATCGAATTCCGCCGCGACGGCCCGTACTCCGGTCGGAGAGGATCAGCTCTACGGCGCGCGCGACTATCTCTTCGCCGGAGCCGGACAAAACGACGAGGCGGCGTTGTACGGCTCGGTCTCGGTGCTGCTCTCAAACGCGGCGTGGCAGGATTCGTTCGCGACCCGCGCTTCGGGGGCGGCGCTGTTGGTCCGCGAAGGAATCGACCCTCGCGGGGAGTTGCCTCCCGGGCGTCTGGCCGGGCTGCGGCGAAATTTTGTCCAAGACGCCGCGGTTCCCGCAGATTACGGAGCGCGTCTGGCCGCGCTCGCCGTGGCCCAGTACCCGCTCTTGGGACCGGAGCGCGGGGAAAGGCGGGTCCGGGAGCTGCTGGCCGCCGACGACGCCGGGATGTGGCGGATGATCGACGAGGACACCGACGCCTACCTCGAAGTGAAGATTCCCCGGTTTTTTCCGCTGGACGCGATTCTTTGCGTGGAAATTTCCGAGGCGGACCGCTCCGAGTTCGTCGAGCGCGCGGGCGCCCGGGCCGCCTTGCTTTTGCCGCTGCGCCCGCTCGGCGGATGCCGCGGAAGTTTGTAGGCTCTCGCGGTGACCGGCCCGCGCCGCATCGTCTGCTTGACCGAGGAAACCACCGAGACCCTGTACCTGCTCGGGGAGCAGAAGCGCATCGTCGGCATCAGCGCCTATACGGTGCGCCCGCCGCAGGCGAAGAAGCGGCATCCGGTCGTCAGCGCCTTCATCGGCGGATGCATCTCCAAAATCAAGACGCTCAAGCCCGATCTCGTGGTCGGCTTTTCCGACGTTCAGGCGGAGTTCGCCCGCGGCCTTGTCGCGGAGGGCTTGAACGTCCTGATTACCAACCAGCGTTCGCTTAAGGAAATTTTAGAGACGATCCGCCTGATCGGCAATATCGTCGGAGCGGGGGGGAAGGCGAAACGCCTCGCCGCGTCGTTCGAGCGGCGTCTCGTGCGGGCGGAAACCGAAGCGAAGCGGCTTGCGCGCCACCCGCGCGTGTATTTTGAAGAGTGGAACGAACCGCGCATCACCGCGATCCGCTGGGTCAGCGAGCTTATCGCTTTAGCCGGGGGGCGCCCCCTGTTCGCGAAGAAGTCGAAGAGTCCTTCCTCCAAGGGTCGCGTCGTCTCCGACGCCGAGATCCTGAAGGCGGACCCCGAGGTCGCGATCGCGAGTTGGTGCGGCAAACCGTTCGACAGGAGAGCGTTTGAATCGCGTCCCGGATACGCCGAAATGAGCGCCGTGCGATTTGGACGAGTGCATGAGTTGGAATCGAGTCTGATCCTGCAGCCGGGCCCGGCGTGTCTCACCGACGGGCTCGACGCGCTCCGGCGAGCGATCAGTAGACGAGCGTGAGACCGAACTCGGGACCGTGCAGCGTGCGCGCACGGCACCGTAGCCGAAGACGCGTCATCGAGCGCGTTCGATGCGGACGGTGACCCGGGCCGTTTTCGGCATCAGTTTCGGGGTCTTATGCGCCGCGATTCGGACCAAGGTGATGCGGGCGTCGAACGCCAAGGCGGCGGAGGCGAGGTCCTCGGCAAGCGATTCCAACAATTTCCGCTCGCCGCGTTCGGCGACGGCCCGAAGCGTCGTTTCCAGCGCGTGGTAGTCGATCGATCCGCGCAAATCGTCGGAGCGGCCGGCCCGCCGCAGCGGCGCCTCCGCTTCGAGATCGATCAGAATCTTTTGGCGAGTTTTGCGTTCCCAGGCGGGAACGCCGATCCGGCAGCGGCACGACACGCCGGAGAGTTCGAGCCGGTCCTTCATGCGTCCGCCAGGCCGAACCAGGCCTTCATGCGGTTGAGAGTCGCGTACATCACCGGGACCAAGTATAGCGTGATTACCGCGGTGAAGAGGAGCCCCCAGCCGAAGGTTAACGCGACATGTTCGAGGAACGGCTCTCTTCCGCCGATGCCGTAGCCCAAGGGGGCGACCCCGAAGAAGGTCGTTACGCTGGTCAGGACGATCGGACGCAGGCGCTGTTTCCCGGCCGTGACGACCCGTTCGGTGAATTCGAGGTTCGGCATTTCGACCTTGAGCCGTCCCATCGCCTCGACGAGCAGAATCGAGTTATTGACGACGACGCCCATGAGCCCGGTCAGTCCGATGAGAACCAGCATCGAGAGCGGGAGCCCGTGCATCAAAAGCGTGAGGAACACGCCGATGAACGCGAACGGGATCACCGACATCACGATGATCGGAAGCAAAAATGAGTTGAATAAAGTCGCCATCAGGGTGTAGATCACCAGGCAGGCGAGCGCCATCGCCTTAATGAGGGAGGAGACCGTTTCGATGCGATCCTTTTCCTCGCCCACGAATTCCCAGCCGATGCCGGGATGCTTCGCGACGAGCTCTTCGAGGAATTTTCCGAAGGCCTTGTTCACGATTCCGGAGCTGGTCTGTTCCTGATCGAGGTCGGCCTGTACGGTGATCGTGCGCTTTCCTTCCGCACGAGGGATGAATAGATACCCCTTTCCCTTTTTGGTGCTGACCAACTGGGAGAGCGGGACGAGGTGACCGCGCGGATTTGTGATCCGCGTGCGCTCGATCGTATCGTCGCGGCCGCGCGCAGCCTCCGGAAGCTTCACCAGAACCTCGATGTTCTCGTCGGCGTCCGCGCGCTGGATTTCGGTCGCGATTTCCCCGTCGAAGGCCGCACGAACGACTTGAGCGACGCGAGCGGGACTCAATCCGGCGCGCGCGACCGCGGGAACGTCGACCTGCAGGAGCAATTCTTCCTTTCCAGGCGTGAAATCGTCCTTTATCCCGAACACCCCATTCTGCGTTTTCAGCCATTCTTGCGCTTCGTCGGAGAGCTTGGAGAGCGCGTCGAAGTCGTCCCCGGAGAGGCGGACCTCCACGGCTTTCCCGCCGGGCGGCCCCGCCCGGCGCTGCGTGATTTCGAGAGTAACCGCGCCGATGCGCTTCGCGGCGGCTTCCATGTCCGGTCGGATTTCCTTCAGAATGACGGCGCCGTCGCGCGTGCGCTTTCCGGTGTTGTCGAGCACGATGCGCGATTGCGCGAAGTGCGTTCCCCGTCGGCGTTGGTTCTCGTCACCGATGATCCCGATTTCGGTGATGATCGATTCCACCTCCTCCTTCGGAAGCGCCAACAGCAATTTCTCGATCGATTCCATCGCTTCGCTCGTTGTGTCGAGACTGCTGCCGATCGGCATTTCGATGGAAACGAAAAACTCATCGACGGAGACCGGGAACATGTGAAATTTGAGCAGAAGGGCGGAGGCGCCCAGAGAAGAGGCGAGAAGGACGATGAATAGGAACGAACTCGCGATCGGGCGGAGTACGAGGGTGCGCACGATCGGGACGTAGCCATCTTCGAGCAGCGTAATCAGACGCGGTCCGAACGCGCGGGCGCGCTCGACCCATGCGGGAAAGCGGATCCTGGGGGAGAAAAGCGCCAGATGGCTGGGAAGAACGAACAGGCATTCAATGAGGTCGACGGCGAGCACGAGCACGACGACGATCGGGAACTGCCGGAGGAACTTCCCCATAATCCCCGAGACGAAGGCGAGCGGGCAGAAGGCGACGATCGTGGTCAAGACGGAGACGGTGACCGGAATCGCCATCTGGGAGGTCGCGACGACGGCGGCCTTGAACGCGGGAAGTCCTTCCTCCCGTTTCGCCTCGTAGAATTCGCTGATGACGACCCCGTCGTCGACCAGCATGCCGCTGACGAGGATGAAGGAAAACATCGTCAGCAGGTTCACCGTGTAGCCGAGCGCCTGCATGCAGATCAGCCCGCCGAGAAAAGCGAACGGAATCGCCATCGTCGTAAAAACGGCGCTGACCGGCGAGAGGAAGAAAAACAGGCTGACCAAAACGAGAACGATGCCGGACATGCCGTTGTGCAGGAGAACGTCGAGTCTGCGCTTGATGTAGAAGGTTACGTCATCGGAGTATGAAAACGCGACGTCGGGGTAGCGGACTCGGTATTTGTCGACCAGCTCGCGGGTCCTCTCGGCGACATCGAGGGAGTCTCCGGACGGCTTTTTAAGGACGCGGACCTGCAGCGATTTAGTCCCGTTGACCCGGGTAAACTCGGATTCGCGCCGATAGGTTTCGCGCACGACGGCGACGTCCCCCACGCGGATGCGCTCCCCCTCGACGTTGGAGCGAACGACGACGTTTTCGACGTCGCGTGCGGTTTGAAGGCGCCCGATTGTCCGGACCAGAATCTCCTGGCCGTCCTTGAGCATCCGGCCGCCGGGGGAGGTGTGATTCGATGCGCGGATCGAATCGATCAAGTCGACCAAGGAGAGATGCAGCGCGTCGAGACGGGATTCGTCCGCTTCGACCCAGACCTGTTCGGAGCGGTATCCTTTCTTCGAGGCGAGCGCGACCCCTTCGAGTTCGACCACGTCGTCCGCGAGGGCATAGGCGACTTCCCGAAGCCGGTTTTCCGGCGCTCCGGAAAGATCGATGTTCAGCACGGGTTGGTTGTGCGTGATCTCGGTGACGGTCGGCTCGTTTCCGTCCTCCGGAAGCTCCGAGTTGCGAACTTGATCGACGGAGCGCTCGACGTCTTTGAGGGTCTTCTTCTTGTCGGGATGGTCGGGGTCTATTCTGAGGAGAATGACCGAATTCCCCTCGACCGACCAACTCTCCATCTTGTCGATGCCGTCGACGCCTTTAATTGCGCGTTCGATCGGAACGGTGACGAGCTGCTCGACTTCTTCGGGGACCGCTCCGCGGAAGGGGGTCGACACGATGATCATGTCGAACTCGATCTGGGGAAAGGCCTCTTTCGTGATCGTGAAGGCTAAGAATCCCCCGACAAGGAGAACAATGGCGGTCACGAGATTCGTGAAGACGTGGCGGCCGGCGAAATAGCGGAAGAGCGCGATCTCCCGAGGGTCGCGGTCAAGGTCGGACGGGGCGTCTCGCTTCATCGCAGGGTCTCCACGGCCGCGCCCGGCGCGACTCCGATCTTCAGCAGCAATACGCCTTCCGCCGAGAACGCCTCGATGCGGCGCTGAGCGAATTCCGCCTCGGCCGTAAGACGCGCGCTGCGCGCGTTCAGCGCGATGTTGGCGTCGCGCAGGCGATCCTGGCTGGCGATCCGGCCTTGGGAATACTTCTTTTTGGAAAGTTCGAGCACCTCTTCCTGCATCGTTTCAAGCCGGCGAAAGACGCGTACCCTCTCGGCGGCGACGCTAAGCCGGCGAATCGAGTTCTCGACTTCGCGGCGGACGCGCCGCTCGAGCGCGGCGTCGCGGGCGTCGGAGAGGATCTTCGCGGCGGCCGCGTCACGCTCGGCCGCGCGGTCGGCGCGCGCGCCGAAGGGATAGGAGAAGTCGAGACCCAAACTCCAAGTCCGGTAGCCGAAGCGGCCGAGCTGCGAATAGCTTTCGGAGGCGGAGTTTTTCAGTCCGGCCCATCCCAAGGAACCTTTCAGCGCCAGCCGCGGAAGACCGGCTCCCGCCTCCGCCGAGGCGAGCGCTTCGGCGTCCCGCCGCAGGGCCGCTCTCGCCGAGGCAACGTCCGCGCGCGCGGCGAGCGCGGAGGCGATGACGGCGGATATTTCTCCGGGGTTTTCCGGCTCCGGGGGGGATTCGAGCGCGGCTTCCTCGATGCGGCTCGGATCGCCGCCCGCGGCTTCCGCGAGCTCGACGGCGCGCTCAACGGCGCTCTCCCCCGCATCCAGCACCTCTAATTGCTTGGCGAGGAGGTCCGCTTCGGCGCGGAGTTCGTCGTCGCGCTCCGCTTCGAATCGTTTGCGCAGCCGCCGCGTGGTTTCGAGAAATTCCCGAGCCTCTTCAGCGGAGCGTCGATAGACCGCGACGGCTTTGCGCGCCCGCCAAAGCCGCCAGTAACCTCCGGCCGCTTCCGCGGCCGCGGTTTCCGCGGCCCGATGAAGCGCGGCGCGCGCCGAGGCTGCCGCGTATTCCGAAGCGCGCAGGGCCGCGCGTTCGGGCGTTCCGATCATCCCCCTCAGCAGCGGTTGACGGAGGGTCAGATCGAGTCCGCTCCGGTGGCGGGGGTTGAATGAGAAGGTGCTGGAGACGTCATCGTTCTCCTTCGCGACGTTGGCCGCGAGGGTTGCGTCCGTCCCCAGCGAGAAGTGCTTCGCGAGAGAGGCCGAACCGCTGTCGGTGACGGTTCGGGCGGTTTGAAAGATGAAGGTCGGAGGGGTTTTCGCGTCGAGACGCTTGACGCTTGCCGCGAGCGACGGATCGTAGGCGCCCAACAGCCGCATCTGCGAGGCGAGGGCCGCGTCGACGCCGCGTCGGGCTTCAGCCACGCCGGGGTGAACAGCCAGCGTTTCCAAAACGCAATCCCGGACGGTCCAGGTGCTTGCGCGCGCGGGGAGGGCGGCGGCGGCGAAGAAAAACGCCGCGCCCAGCAGCGGCAAGAGCCGTTCGCGGATTTTCTCCAAGGCGCCGTTCAACGCCTTCGCTTCCTTGGGTTTTAGGTCGCGGTAGAGGGAATGCAGCAGCGAAAAATAGTCGGGGGCGATTTTCTCAAGAATTTTCTTCCCGCGCGGCGTGATCGAGACAAGGGAAACGCGTCGGTCGTCGGGGTCCGGAAGGCGTTCGACCGCCGCGCGCTTCTCGAGCGTGTCGATGATTCCGGTGATATTCGCCTGTGTGACTGCGAGTTCGCGGCTGATCTCGTTCATCTTCAACGGGCGTAGGGCGCTGTCGAGCATGATCAGGACGCCCAGCGCCGGCGGGCTGAGATCGTGCCGGCGCAGATGCTTGCGCATCGCCCGCCACAGCATGTCGGCCGTTCGGATGATGCCGAGGTGAGCGGAAACGGAGGCTCCGTCGAAATCCGGAAATTTCCGACTGATGTAGTCGAAGCGGTGCCTATAGTGTTCGGCGAGTTGTTCCCTCTTTTCGGGAGGCATGCGGCCATTCTATTACTTAATGGCTAAAGTATCAAACCCTTGAGGATGAATTTCCCCGGGCCGGGCGAATCGCCCGGGGGACCTACAAATCGATGGGCCGAATACGGACGCGATTTTGGGACTTCCGGCTCATTCCTATTCCGGTGGAACGCAATACACTCCATTAATAGGAGGAGCACCCGTATGAATCGCTCAACATTTCGATCCACTCTCTCCATTTTCCTCGCCGGCGCTCTGATCGCGCTGTCTCCGGGTTGGGGCGCCTATGAGGCCGCCGCCCGCACCGTCGGAGTCGCCGCGACAAACACGGGAATCGCACCGGTCGGTTCCATGGCAGGATTCCAAGCGATGCCGCTCGCGGGTCCTTCCCTCAATGTCGGTTCGCTCGCCCCGGCGTCGTTGACCGGTTCTCTCCCGACGCTCGCTCCGATGGCGCAAATCGGTTCGGTCGAAGCGTCCCCGGCCGCGGTTCGCGCCGTCGATCCTGGAAAATCCGTCTCTGCCCCCGCGGCCGTTTCCGCTCCGCTTTCCGCCGCGATTCGCCTTCCGGCGGCGGCCGCCGCCGTCGAACGCGCCCCCGCGCGGACGGCTCCCGTCCGATCCGGGATCGAGTCGCGCGCGCCGCCTGCGGCCCGCGCGCCAAAAGGCCTTCTCGCGACTCTGAGTCTCGCGCTTCCGGATTTTAAATCGATGGGCTCGGCCGCGGCGAAAGACGCCGCCGCCTCCGACTTCGCGGCCCGCCTCGGCGGAGGACTTATCCGCGGCTCGGACTCCGCCGCGGTCAACGCGGCCGATGCCGCGAAAGGCAAAACGTTGCGCGGACTCGCGCTTCAGTCTTCAAAGAAGGACATGCCCGACAGCGCCGACGACCGTTCGCGTCGCGGCGGTCCCAACGATACGGGCGATATCGACGAAATAGGGAACCCCCGCCGCCGGGGAGGGGAAGGCGGACCGGACGATTCCAGCGATCCCGACTACGGCGGGGACCGCGGCGGCAACGACGGCTATATCGGGGGAATGCCGTTGTTCGCGGCCGCGGCGCCGGTCTTTCTGGCCGCGTCGGCGATGTTCATGGGCGGCGCCTTTATCGACGGTTCGCTGGCCGCGAAGCTCGTCTTCGTTCCCCTTTACCTCGGTCTGATGATCCCGGCGTTCATTCTTCACGAAATGGGACACGCCTGGGCGGCGAAAAGGCTCGGCGATCCGGGACCGGCGTTGAAGGGCCGTTTAAGCTTCAAGCCCAAGAACCTGATGACTCATATCGATCCGATTTGGACCCTGGCGGTTCCGATCGGTCTGTTTTTGACCACCGGATTCCTGTTCGGCGGCGCGCGCCCCATCGAGACGAACGCCGACCGTTTCGCGCGGCCCGATCGCGACAGCGCTTTGGTCGCCTTGGCGGGTCCCGCCGTCAACTTCGGCCTCGCCGCGCTCGGCGCCGTCGCGTTTGCCGCGGCGACGGCCCTCGGCGCCCCGGCGCTGGTCGGAACCTTGGCGGCGTCGTTCGTCTTCTTCAACGTGCTGCTCGGGGTATTCAATCTGATCCCGGTCGCGCCTCTCGACGGACATCACATCTCGCGATGGTTCCTGTCCGATGTGCTGGGGCGCCCCGATTGGGGAAGAAAAGCCGCCGCGCTTCCTCAGATTCAATACGGGCTTTTGATCGCGGCGTTCCTCGGGGTCAATATGCTGTTTCCCGGCGCGATCCTCGGCGCGCTGCAGACGGTGACCGGGTGGTTCCTCGGCGTTCCGTTGATGGCGCTCGGGGCCGCGGGCGTGAGCGTGGCCGCCGCCGGTACCGGCGCGGGCATGATGGCCGGGATGGTGAAGGGACGTTCCTCGGATCGCAGTCTGCCTCCAAATTCTCTGGAGGCCGGGGTTCCGGTCGTCAATGATCGAATCGACTTTCCGGCGGCCAAAACCTTCATCGTTCAATTCGAAGGAGCGGGGACTCAGATCGCCCAGGACGCGCATTTGGGCGCGGTCGACGTCAACTCCGCGGGGGGAATGGGACTCTTCCGCCGGACTTCGCAGGCGATGACCGCTCAACTCGCCGGCATGGGGCTCACGCTGCAGGCGCTCGGTCGCTTCGGCGCCGCTCCGGTGGCCACGTATAAGCGGATCAACGCCGCGACGATCCAGGTCGCCGAAACGCGAGTCGCCGATTTTAAAGCGGACATGCAAGCGCGCGGTTACCGCGTGTTCGAGAACGAGCGGCGCGACATCATCACTCCGATCGAAGACGATCCGTCGATCACGATTCCTGAGTCGGCCGAGCCGCGTTGGGGCAAGGCGACTATCGACGAGACGAAGGCGCTTTCGACGATGGACAAGGTTCACGAAATCGCCCGCAAGCGTTGGGGTTCCCCGGACGGGACCGGCATGCGGGCGAAGATCCTCGCGGCCGTGCTCGGACTGCTCGGGGTCGCGATTCCGCAACCGTTGATCGGCGTCATCGACACCGGCATCGAGCCGACGCATAAGGCGATCGCCGTGGGTCTCAAGGCCGCCAAGGACGTCCGTCCCAACGGCGACGGGGTCGATGTGAACGGGCACGGCACCTGGACGCATGGAATGGTCAATCTTTACGCCCCGTGGCTGAAGAACTCGATGACGCACTATAAGGCGTTCTCCAACCAGGGCGCGACGCTCGACGACGTGCTGAAGGCTCTGACGATGTCGGCCAACGACGGCAATTTGGTTGTCTCCAACTCCTGGGGATCCAACGACGGCAATCCGGAGAGCCCCGACTCGCAGATGGTGAAGAAGATCGCCGAAGAAGGGCGGATCATGGTCTTCGCCGCGGGCAACAACGGGTATTCGGGCCGCAACACGATCGGTTCTCCGGCGATCACCGTGCACAAGGCTCCCAACGGCGCCCCGCGCGTGATCGCGGTCGCGGCCACCGATTCGAATAAGAAGGTCACGAGCTTCTCCTCGAAGGGTCCCGGCAGCCGGATCACCAGTCGCGGAGGCAAATGGGAAAACTACCCCCGCCGTCCGGACATGGCCGAGCAGGGCAACGACACCGAAGGCCCGTGGCCGTCCTTTAAAAATCCGACCCGAGTCGATGAGAAGTACGGTCCCGTTCGCGCGATCTCCGGAACCTCGATGTCGACCCCGAAGGTTGCGGGAACCATCGCGATGCTCGCGCAGCTGTTCGGCGTGACCCAGGTGGGCGAAGCGCTCGATCGGATCGCCTGGGCGGTCATGGACTCGCTCGATAAGAGCACCGGGCAAGAGGATTGGCAGGTCGGAGACGGCTTCTCGGTCGCCCTTGCGGCGTACGAGAAGCTCACGGCGGCCGGCATGCGGGCGGTACGCCCGAACTGGATCGTGCGTTTGGCGATCTGGCTGCTCGACAAGTCCCCGGCGCGTTCCGGTCCGCCGAACCCGGCGCCGGCGGCGCCCCCGAGCCCGTGGTAACGAGCTAGGTCCTTTGGGCCCCTTGGGATAGGGCCTCAGGGCCTGGCGCGGCCGGGGCCCCGGCCCTACACTGGAGTATGAAGATGGAGACGGCAACCCAAACGAAGATTCTGGTCGTCGATGACGACGACCACTTCCGCGAGACGCTCAGCGACGCCATGTCGCTTAAGGACTGCTCGGTGACGGGCGCGGTGTCGGCCAAGGACGCCTTCTCCAGCCTCTCGACGACCAAGCCTTCTGTGATTTTGCTGGATGTGCAGTTGCCCGACGCGAACGGCGTCGATTTGTGTCGAAAAATAAAGGCGGATAAGCGCTACCAGGGCGTCCCGGTGGTGCTTTTGTCCGCGAAGTTTACGGAACCCGCGGACCGAGCCGAAGGGCTTCTCGAGGGCGCGGATGCGTATTTGTCGAAGCCGGTTCAGCTCGACAGCCTCTGGGAAGAGATTCGTTATCTTCTTGACAGGCCCTCCTGAACCCTGCTACCCTATCTTTGTCGTCGATGCATAATCGTATTCCGCCCCATATTCCCCACTTTCAATAACGCAGGAGACCCCCGATGGCTGAACTCCAGCTTACGGACGATAACTTCGAGAAGGAAGTATTACAGGCGACCGAACCCGTTTTGGTCGATTTTTGGGCGCCCTGGTGCGGCCCGTGCCGGATGTTGACCCCGATCGTCGAAGAATTGGCCGGCGAATATGAGGGCAAGGTCAAGGTTGCGAAGCTGAACACCGATGACAATCCGAACGCCGCGACGCGCTTCAATATTTCGGCGATCCCTACGATTCTCTTTTTCAAAGGCGGAAAAGTTGAGCAGCAGCTGGTCGGCGTCCACTCGAAAGCCGACATCAAGAAGACCCTCGACGAACTGGTCGCGGCTTAACTCTTTCGCCGCCGCCGCGCTTGCTGCGGCGCTTGCGGGGGCCGGCTGCGGCGGGGGCGGAGCCGCCTCCGGCGGAAGGAAGGCTCCGGATTTTTCCCTAAAGGATTTATCCGGGCGCGCCGTCGGTCTCACCGATTTTGCCGGGAAGGTCGTGTTGATTGATTTTTGGGCGACCTACTGCATCCCCTGCGCGGACGCGATTCCTGAAATCCAAAAACTCTACGAGACGCATCGCGAGAAAGGATTCGAGGTCGTCGGGATCAGTGTCGACCCGTTCGTGAAGAATGTACCGTCGTTCGTAAAGGAATTGAAGGTCGGATATACGATCGTTTTAGACCCGGACGCGAAGGCGCAGGACGCCTACCGCGTTCGGGGACTGCCGGAGACGTTCCTCGTGGGGCGCGACGGCGCGCTTCTCGAACACTGGATCGGATACGATGAGGAACTTAAAGCCGAGATTAAGAACGCGGTCGAATCCGCTCTCCGCGCTTCGTAGCGCCGTGCCGAAAAATACCCGAAAAACCCTTTATCTCATAGACGCCCACGCCTATCTGCATCGGGCGTATCACGCGCTTCCGCCGCTGACAACGAAAAACGGGGAACCGGTCGGGGCGCTTTTCGGCTTCGCGCGGATGCTTCAGTCGCTGCGCAAGTCCAAGAGACCCGATTACATCGCGGTCTGCTTCGACACTCCCGAGAAAACCTTCCGGCACGAGAAATTCGAGGACTATAAGGCGACGCGCGTCGAGATCGACGCGGATTTGATCGCGCAACTGGAGATCGCCGAGGAATTGACCCAGGCGCTCGGTCTTCCGACGGTCGCCGCTCCCGGGTTCGAGGCCGACGATCTGCTCGCCACGCTCGCGCGCCGCGGAGTTCGCGAAGGAATGAGCGTCGTTCTCGTCACCGGAGATAAGGACGCGCTGCAGCTCGTTGACGGCGATATTCAAGTGTGGAACGAAGCCCGGCAAAAGCTCTTTGACGCCGACGCCGTTTTCGAGAAATTCGGCGTGCGGCCCGATCAGATCGTCGACTACCTGACGATCGTGGGAGATAGTTCCGACAATGTCCCCGGCGTTCCCGGCATCGGCGCAAAGGGCGCCGCGAAGTTGCTCGCGGAGTTCGGGACGCTCGAGAAACTCGTAAAGGCGGCGCACAAGGGGCATGCGGGTCTGAAGCCCAAAGCGGCCTTGTCCTTGGTCGAAAACGAGAAGCAGACGCTGGCGAGTCGGGAACTCATCGTCCTCCATGAGGAGGTCCCCATCTCCTTGCTTCCGACGGAATGCGTCGTGGAGATGCGCGATCCCGCGGCCGCCGAAAAAATACTCACCCGTTTGGAATTTCACAGCCTGCGCCGTGAACTCTTGGGTCAGGAGACCGAGTCGGCCGAGGCGGGGGGGGGGCGCGCGCCCGTTCCGTCCGCGCAGCCCGCCGACGCGGTCGGCATTACCGTTTCGTTCAAGAAATCCGATCCGAAAAAGATTTTGGAGGCCGCGCTCAAAGCCAAGCGCGTGACTCTTTCGGTCGAGCCTCCGGCGCAAGCGGATCTGCTCAGCGCCGGAATGCCGGTCGTCGCCGTCGCACTGGCAGACGGTCGCGCCGCGTCGTTTACCGACGAGGATTTCGCCAAGCATCGCAAGGGTTTGGAGGCGTTTTTCCGAGCCGAGCGGCCGCTCAAGGACGGTTTCGATTTGAAGACCGCGCGCCGCCGTCTGGCGGAAGCCGGACTGGAATTGGAGGGGCTCGGAGACGACGCCTATGTGCTGGCGTATTGTCTCGACCCGTCCCGGGGATCCTACACGCTCGAGGCCTGCTGTGCCGCGCGCGGGGTCGGGGAGTCTCCGGTGGAAGTCGGCGAAGCCGCGTGCTGGCGGGCTGCGGCGGCGGGTGCGCTTTGCGAAGGGCTGCTGGAGGAGGTCCGCGCTGCGGGGCTCGAAAAGCTGTACCGGGAAATAGAGCTTCCGATGGTTCGCGTACTCTCGGACATGGAGAGGCGCGGCGTCTATATCGACGCGCGCTACCTGAAGAAGCTTCGCGTCGAATTCGAGGCCCTGATTTCCGGATTGCAGAAAGAAATCGATCGCCTTGCCGGCGTCGAGATCAATCTACGTTCCACCAAACAGTTGGGAGAATTACTCTACGACACGCTCGGCCTGCCGGTCGCTCATAAAACGAAAAAGGGCGGCCGCTCCACGGATGAGGAAACGCTCCGGGGCCTGGCAGAAGCGCACCCCATCCCCGCCAAGATCATCGAATTCCGGGAAGTGACGAAGCTTCAGTCCACCTACGTCGTCGCGCTGCTGGAAAAAATCGACTCGAAAACGGGCCGGGTGCATTCCCATTTCAATCAGGGCGGCACGGCGACCGGCCGCCTGTCGAGCACCGATCCGAACCTGCAGAATGTCCCGGTGCGCACGGAACTCGGGCGTAAAATCAGGGCCGCGGTGCGCGCCGAAAAGGGGAAGGTCCTTCTCGCCGCGGATTACTCGCAAATCGATTTGCGGGTGCTCGCGCACCTCTCCGGCGACGAGGCGCTATGCGCGTCTTTCCGCTCCGGCGGGGACATTCACCGCCGGACGGCCGCCGAGGTGTTCGGCGTGGAACCCGAGCTCGTGGACAAGGAAATGCGGCGGCGCGCGAAAGCCGTCAATTTCGGGATCGTTTACGGGCAAAGCGCCCACGGGTTGGCCGTGGAACTCGGCATCACGCGTCCCCAAGCGGCCGATTTCATCAAGAAATATAAGGAACGCTATCCCGGCGTCACGCGGTGGATGGCCGCAACCCTGGAGGCGGCCAAGCGCGACCGTGCGGTCAGGACGCTTCTGGGCCGGGTCCGGCCTCTTCCCGATATCGCCGCGAAGAATTTTCAAGTGCGCGCGTTCAATGAGCGCGTCGCGATCAACACTCCGATCCAAGGGACTTCGGCCGACATCATCAAGGCGGCGATGCTGGCGATCTACGCGGAGCGCCCGGAGGCGGGGCTGGTGCTGCAGGTTCACGACGAGTTGGTATTCGAACTTCCTAAGAAGGAAGCGAAGGCCTTCGGCGTGTGGGTGCGCGCCGCGATGGAAAACGCCGTACACTTGTCCGTCCCGGTCGTTGTCGACGTGAAAATCGGGGAGGATTGGAACTCGATGGAGGCAGCCTCATGAGCCGCGAATTCGGCCACGGACCCATGAATTTCGCAATGATGTCGCCGACGATCAAGGCGCTGATCATCGTGAACGTCGCCGTATTCGTCCTGTCGCTCCTTGTCGGAAGCCAGTTTATCACGCTCTTCGGATTGGTTCCCGCGAAGGTCATCCACGAGCGGTGGATCTGGCAGCCGCTGACCTACTTGTTCCTGCACGCGAATCTTTTTCACATTCTGTTCAACCTGTTCGCCCTATGGATGTTCGGCATGCCCGTCGAGGCTCAATGGGGCCCGCGGCAGTTCGTGAAGTACTACCTGATTTGCGGCGTGGGCGCCGGCATCGTGAACGTGTTCCTGACGCCCGACTCCCTGTCTCCGATCATCGGCGCGTCGGGGGCGATTTACGGGCTGCTCGTCGCATTCGCGATGCTCTATCCGGACGCGGTCGTGTACCTGTACTTCTTCTTTCCGATCAAGGCGAAGCATATGGCGATTCTTTTCGGGCTCGTTGAGTTCATCGCCGGAACCTCGTCGAGCAGCCCCGCCGTCGCGCGATTCGCTCATTTGGCGGGAATGGCGATCGGTTTCGTTTACATCAAATGGTGGTGGGCGATCAAAATGAAGGCCATCGGAACGCTTCGCCGTTTCGTAAAAACGGATCCGGGCGAGGAGGCCGCCGAGGAACCTCGGCGCCGGAAAGCGCGGCCGGTCGTCTCCGGAAAGGGCGTGTCCGACGAAATGGCGGAGGTCGACCGCATCCTTGATAAAATTTTAGAAGGCGGGGAACAGTCGTTGACCGACCGCGAGCGCGAAATTCTGCGCAGGCAGGCGAAACGGCCGCCGGAGGGGCACGCGTGACGCGCCGGAGGGGGCCTTTGCGGGTCGCTTTGACCGGCGGGATCGGGAGCGGCAAGAGCGCCGCCCTCGCCGCGTTCGCAGCGGAAGGCGCCGCGACGCTTTCCGCCGATGCCGTCGTGCACGAGTTGTCGGCGCCTGGAAAACCGGCCTATCGCGCAATCGTAAAGGCGTTCGGCTCCGGGGTCCTGGCGACGGATGGGGCCCTCGACAGGGCGGGACTTGGAGAAAAGGTTTTTCGCAGCGCGTCGATGCTGCGCAAGCTCGAGCGGATCGTTCACCCCTTGGTGCGCCGGGAGATGAGGCGCCGCGTATCGGCGGCGCGCCGCCCCGTTGTGGTGGTGGACGTCCCGTTGTTGTTCGAGAACGGTCTCGAGACCGAATACGATTTGACCCTCGTCGTTTCCGCGCCGCGACCGCTGCGCTTAAAGCGCGTGATGCGCCGGGACGGACTCTCGAAGGCCTCGGTGGAGCGGCGTATGCGCGCCCAGCTTCCGCCGGGGGAAAAGGAGAAACGCGCGGACATCGTGCTCCGGAACACGGGGTCTTTGACCTCGCTTCGCCGTTCGGTGCGCGAGTATCAGCTCGCGTTCGATTTGATCGGACACAGCTTGAGGAGGAGTACCCGATGAACCAAACCGCCAAGGCCGCGAAGCAGGACGACGGCAAGGATAAAAAGGACGAGAAGGAGCGCAAGGAGAAAGCCCCCCGCACCGAGGAGCGCAAGAACGGGAAGGCTCCTGAGAAGGCGCCGGAAGCCGTCGCGGCGCCTTTCGAGCCCGTCTCCCCTCCCAAACCAGAAGGCGGTTTCGGCGCGAAGCAACTCAACGTCGCGCAGCTCGCCCGCAAGAAGATTGCGGAACTGCTCGTCGTCGCCGCCGAGATGGGGCTTGAGGGCATTTCGGGCCTTCGCAAGCAGGAACTGATCGTCAAGATACTGGAAGGCCAGGCGAAGCGGAACGGGACGATTTTCGACGAAGGCGTCCTCGAGGTTCTTCCCGACGGTTTCGGGTTTCTTCGCTCCTCCAGCTACAATTACCTCCCCGGTCCCGACGACATCTACGTTTCGCCGTCGCAGATCAAGAAATTCGGCTTGCGCAAGGGCGATACCATCGCCGGGAACGTGCGCCCACCGAAGGACGGCGAACGCTTTTTCGCCCTGCTTCAGGTCGTGAGCATCAACGGTGAGGCTGTGCAGTCACGCAAGCCGCGGACGGTATTCGAAAATTTGACGCCGCTTCATCCTGAGGAGACCTTCAAGCTCGAGACGGCGCAAAGCGAGCTGACCACGCGCACGATGGACCTGATCTCCCCGATCGGAAAGGGGCAGCGCGCGCTGATCGTCGCCGCCCCCAAAACGGGTAAGACGGTGATGATGCAGAAGATCGCCAACGCGCTGACGGAAAACCATCCGGACATCGTGCTGATCGTGCTGCTTATCGACGAGCGCCCCGAAGAAGTCACCGACATGCAGCGTTCCGTGAACGGCGAGGTCGTGGCCTCCACGTTCGACGAACCGGCCGACCGTCACGTTCAGGTCGCCGAAATGGTCATCGAAAAGGCGAAGCGTCAGGTCGAGCTCGGCAAGGATGTCGTCATTCTGCTCGATTCCATCACGCGTCTGGCCCGCGCCTACAACACGATCGCCCCGTCTTCCGGACGGGTTCTTTCCGGCGGTTTGGAAGCGACCTCGCTGCAGCGGCCGAAACGCTTCCTCGGTGCGGCCCGCAACATCGAAGAAGGCGGAAGCCTCACGATTTGCGCCACCGCCCTGGTTGAAACCGGAAGCCGTATGGACGAGGTTATCTTCGAGGAATTCAAGGGTACCGGCAACTCGGAAGTCGTTCTGGACCGCAAGCTGGCGGACCGCCGCCTGTTTCCGGCCGTGGACATCAACCGTTCGGGGACCCGTAAAGAGGAACTCCTGCTGGACGAGGACACCCTCAACAAGGTGTGGATCCTGCGCAAGGTCCTCTCGCCGCTGAGTTCGGTCGACGCGATGCAGCTGCTCTACGACAAACTGCTCGCCACCAAATCCAACAAGGATTTCCTCAAATCCATGGAACTCTCCAGCATGGGTTGATTTGGGGCCTGTCCCTGGCGGTTGTCCGTAACGGTAAAATTGCTACAATGACGTCTAATCTCTGACGAATCAGGAAGTCTCGATGAAAGCCAATACGCATCCCAATTACTATATCACCCAGGTCAGTTGCGCCTGCGGCGAAGCCTTCACGACCCGGTCCACCCGCAAGGAGATCAAGGTCGAAATCTGCTCCGCCTGTCATCCGTTCTTCACCGGCAAGCAGCGTCTCGTCGACACGGCCGGCCGCGTCGAGCGCTTCCAGAAGCGATTCTCGAAGACCGAGGGTAAGACGATCGCGCGTAAGCCGAAGACGACGGTCAAGAAGATCGCGTCGCACGCGGCGAGCCGCAAGCGTCCGAAGACCTTGTCGACGGCCATCAAAGCCGAGGACAAGAAGGACGACAAAAAGGGAAAGAAAGCCGCTAAGAAGGACTAGCGGGGCGGATGCCCCGCTGTGCTGGGCGCTCGGGCAGTGCGCAGTGCTAGCGGGGCGGATGCCCCGCTGTGCTGGGCGCTCGGGCAGTGCGCAGTGCTAGCGGGGCGGATGCCCCGCTGTGCTGGGCGCTCGGGCAGTGCGCAGTGCCAACAAGGTTTCCCGAGGCCCCGGTGCGGAGCACGCCCGGGGCCTCTTTGCGTCCGGAGGGGACGGAAAGGATGAGCGCCTACCAGAAACTTCTCGACGAATTCTCCTTGGTGGAGACCAGACTCTCTTCGGGACCGCCGTCCGATGAGATCAAGGCCTTGTCGCGCCGTCACGCCGAACTCGCGCCGATCGTCGCGTTCGTGCGCGAGCACGGGACGCTGGCCTCCCAACTGGAGCAGGCGCGTCAGATGCTCGCCGGCGACGACGCCGAGATGAAGGAACTCGCGGAAATGGAGGTCGGGGAACTCTCCGCGAAGATTCAGGCGCTCGAGGATAAGATCAAGCGCGCGCTCCTGCCGAAGGACCCCGACGCGGACAAGGACGTCTACCTCGAACTGCGTTCCGGCGCGGGGGGCGACGAGGCGGCGCTGTTCGCCGCGGAACTCGTGCGCGCCTACACGCGCTTCGCGGAAGCTCGCGGCTGGAAGGTTGAGATCGTCGAGTTCTCGCGCACGGGTCTGAAAGGAGCGAAGCAGGCCGTGCTGCATATCGTCGGGACCGGCGCGTTTTCGTGGCTCAAATTCGAGGGGGGCGTACACCGGGTGCAGCGCGTTCCGCAGACCGAATCTTCCGGGCGCATTCACACCTCGACGATCACCGTCGCCGTGATGGCCGAGGCCGAGGAAACCGAGGTCGAAATCAACCCGAGCGATCTTCGCATCGACACCTACCGGGCCGGCGGCGCCGGCGGCCAGAACGTCAATAAAGTGGAAACGGCCGTGCGCATCACGCACAATCCGAGCGGCGTCGTCGTCGCCTGCCAGGAGGAGCGTTCCCAACTGCACAACCGGATGCGGGCAATGGCCCTTCTGCGCGCGAAACTTTTGATGGCGCAGCGCGAGAAAGATGCGCGCGAGCACGCCGATGCGCGCAAACGGCAGGTCGGCACCGGCGACCGCTCCGAAAAAATCCGCACTTACAATTTTCCGCAGAACCGCATTACCGATCACCGTATCGAGCAGAGCTGGCACAACCTCCCGCTGGTGATGGAAGGCGAGTTCACCGCCGTGTTCGAGGCGCTTCGTCTCGAAGAGGAGAACGGGCTGATCGAGGCCTCGGCGAACGGATGAAAACCGACGGCATCACTGTCGCGGAGTGGCTCCAGAAGGGCGGCGACTATCTCGAGGGCCGCGGAGTGCCGGAGGCGCGGGCCAATTGCGAGTTTCTTCTGGCGGAGGTGCTCGGCGTCGGACGCGCCGAGACCGTGCTTCAAGGCGATCGCGAACTTTCCTGGAAGCAGGGTTCCCACTACTGGGAATACATTAAGGCGCGCGGCAAGCGATTGCCGTTGGCCTACGTACTCGGGACGCAGCCCTTCTGCGGGATATCGGTGAAGGTGAATCCGTCCGTTTTGGTTCCCCGCCCGGAGACCGAAGGACTCGTCGAAGAAGTCGTCCGCGTGGCCGAGACCGACTATCCGATTTCCGCGAACCTTCATATCGTCGATGTGGGAACGGGATCCGGCTGCATCGCCGTTGCGCTGGCTTCCAAGCTTCCGAAAGCCATGCTCTACGCCACCGATCTATCGGACGCGGCACTGAAGCTCGCCGAGGAAAACGCCTCGGCGCACGGTCTTTCGCATCGGATTCGCTTTCTGCGCGAGGACTTGTTCAAGCCGCACTCGGGCGGTTCTCCGTGGGCGGATATCGTCGTCTCCAACCCGCCTTACATCCCCAGCGCCGAGGTCCAATCGCTTTCTCCGGAGGTTCGTCAGGAACCGGCGATGGCGCTGGACGGGGGCAAGGAGGGTCTCGACGCGATCAAGGCGATCGCGGCGGACGCTCCTCGAATCCTGAAGCCGAAAGGCTTTTTGCTCATGGAGTTCGGCATGGGTCAGGGGGCGGCCGTGAAGGGCTCGCTTGAGAGCTTGGGGTTCGAAGAGGTCCGCCTCGAAAAGGATTTGCAGGGCATCGAACGGGTCGTGGTCGCCCGTCGGGCGTAAGAAGCGGCCGTCGGCTTTCGTAGCCCCTTTAGGGGGATGCGATGGCCGAAAATGATAGAATACAAAAGCCTTTTCCTATGGACGCCTTCATCATCCACGGCGGCCGCCGCCTCAGGGGCACGGCCCGCATCAACGGCTCTAAGAACGCCGCGCTGCCGATCCTGATCGCCTCTCTGCTGACCGACGAGCCGTGCGTGATCCAAAACGTTCCGAATCTTCGGGACATCAACACGACCTACCGGCTTCTCGAAGAGTTGGGAAAAACGGTGACCGTCTCCGGAAAGAGCGTTACCGTCGGATTTCGCCGCAAGCTTAAAACCAAGGCCCCCTACGAAATCGTCAAACAGATGCGGGCGTCGATCCTCGTCGCTGGTCCTTTGCTCGCGCGCTTCGGAAACGTGCGGGTCTCCCTGCCCGGCGGCTGCGCGATCGGACTTCGGCCGATCGACATCCATTTGAAGGGCTTTGAGGCGATGGGTGCCGAGTCGCATACCGAGCAGGGCGACGTCGTGCTTGCGACCGAAGGACTCGCCGGGCGCACGGTGCGGTTCTCGTTTCCGAGCGTCGGCGCGACCGAGAACGTGATGATGGCCGCCGCGGCGACCGAGGGCGTGACCTCGATCGAGAACGCCGCGCGCGAGCCCGAGATCGAGGATCTCGCCGATTTCCTCAATAAAATGGGCGCGACGGTGACCGGGGCCGGCGGAAAGCGTATCCGCATCGAGGGCGCCGCGCGGCTTTCCGGCGCGAAACACCGGGTAATTCCCGATCGCATCGAAACCGGAACCTATCTCTGCGCGGTGGCGGCCGCCGGCGGGGACGTCACGCTTAAAGAAGCCGTCTACGAGCATCTCGAAGCGCTGATCGCGGCGATGCGGAAAGCCGGCGCGAAGATTACGAAAGTCCCCGGAGGGATTCGAATCGTTTCCTCCGGGAGGCCGAAGCCGGTATCGATTCTGACCAAGCCGCATCCCGGCTTTCCGACCGACGTTCAGGCCCCGTGGATGGCGTACATGGCTTTGTGCCGAGGAAAGGCTAAGGTGCGCGAGACGATCTTCGAGAATCGGTTCATGCACGCGGCGGAGATGCTGCGTATGGGCGCCTCCATCGTCGTCAACGGCAACACCGCGACGCTGCGGGGAGTTCCGGACCTCTCGGGCGCGGAGATCATGGCCTCCGACATCCGCGCCGGGGCGGGACTCGTCGTGGCGGGGCTCGCGGCGCAGGGAACGACGAAGATCCAGCGGGTCTATCACATCGATCGCGGCTACGAGCGCATCGAGAGCGTTTTCCGCCGACTCGGCGCGAACATCCTGCGCGTCAAGGAATGACTTTCGAAGAGGCGCTGAAGCTGCTCGAGCGCCGCCAAGAGGCCAAGTGGAAGCTTGGCCTCTCGCGCATAGAGTCCCTGCTTGGGGCCTTGGGAAACCCCCAGGACGCGACGGCCGTCGTTCATGCGGCGGGCACCAACGGCAAGGGGAGTTTCTGCGCGATGCTCGCCTCCATCCTCTCCGCCGCCGGACACCGCACGGGGCTGTTCACCTCCCCGCATCTGGTCAGTCCCCGCGAGCGGATTCAAGTGGACGGGGTGATGATTTCCGAAGAAGACTTCGGCCGCGCGATCAAAGAGGTCGTCGCCCGAGAGCCGGAGAAGGCGACCTACTTCGAACTGATGACGGCGGCAGCGTTTCTTCATTTTAAACGCGCCGACTCTGATTTCGCGGTCGTCGAGGTCGGGATGGGCGGGCGTCTCGACGCGACCAACGCGATCGCCAAGCCCGCGCTGACCGCGATCACTTCGATCGCGCACGATCACGCCAAGCATTTGGGCTCCACGCTTGCCGAGATCGCCGGCGAAAAATGCGGGATTTTGAAAGCGGGCGTCGTCTGCATCACCGGGGAACTCGGCTTCGAACCGCTGGAGACGATCCGTCGCCGCGCTTACGAGGCGGCGGCGCCGCTGATCGTGCATCGCGACGCGCTCGAACCGATCGATTCCGATTGGTCGGGTGGAACGCAGACGGTGCGCGCCTGGACCGGTGAGCGCTTGACCCTCGGAATGCTCGGCGCGCCCGCGAGGATCAACGCGGCGCTCGCGCTGCGCGCGGTCGAAGAGCTTCGCGCGCAGGGAACACCGATCTCCGAGGAGGCCGTTGAAAAGGGGCTTCGCGCCGCGCGCTGGCCGGGCCGCTTTGATGTCCGCCGCGAGGGGGAACGCTTTTTGATCGTCGATGGAGCGCACAACCCGGCCGCGATGGCGGCCTTCTGCGCGGACTGGGAGCTTTCCCCGTTCTCGAAAATGGACGCGTGCTTTATTGTTTCGATTTTGGGGGACAAGGACATAGACGCGGTTTTGCGGCATCTCGCTCCACGCGTGCGCCGGGCGATTTGCTGCACGCCGCCGTCGCCGCGGGCCTTGCCGGCCGCCGAGACGGCGGCGCGTTTAAAGCGCCTCGGCGTCGGTGAGATTTCCGTCGTGGAAGATCCCGCCGCAGCGGTCGCCGCCTGGCGTGCGGGAAGTTCTCGGGTGGGCGCGGCGGTCGGGTCATTTTATTCGGCGGGGCGGATCCTGGCGGACGGCGCGAAGGAGACGGCCGCGTGAAGGCGGGGCTGGGCATCGACGCGGGGGGTACTTTGACGAAGTTGGTCGCGGTGTCCAAGTCCGGCCGTACGCTTAAGGAGGCTTCCTTCCCGACCTTTGTTTCCGCCGGACCCAAGGATTTCGTCGCGCGCCTGGCGGCGGAGGTTCGCGCTTTTGAGCGCGGACTCGGGGGTCTTTCGGGACCGGCCGGCATGGCCATCGCCGGCGACGTCGACCCCAAGGCCGGCCGCATCCGGCGTTCGCCGAATCTCACATCGTTCGAGGGCTATCCGCTGCGGGCGGCCGTGCGTCGGGCACTGCGCCGTCCCGTCGAGATGCACAACGACGCGAACATGGCCGCCTACGGCGCCTATGCGTTGGAATTCGGACGCCGTAAAGAGCATGTCGCCGTGGTCACGCTCGGGACCGGCGTCGGGGGCGGGGCGGTTTCCCACGGCCGATTGATAGAGGGAGGCTCCGGCTCGGCGCTGGAGCTCGGCCACACGCGCGTGGAGAATCCCGGGGGACGGCGCTGTTCCTGCGGCGCTCGGGGACATCTCGAGGCCTACGCCGGAAGCTACGGCATTCTCGGGCTCTACAAGGATCTCTCGAAAAAAACGGCGCACGAGCCCAAGGAGGTCGCGGAAGCCGCCCGACGGGGCGAACGCGCGGCCAAGGCGGTTTGGAACCAGGTCGGCGAGGCGCTCGCGGTGGGCGTGGGCAATCTCGTCTATCTGTTCAACCCTGATGCGGTCGTTTTCACCGGAGGGGTCGCCGAGGCCGGAGAGTTGTACTTGGAGCCGCTTCGCGCCGCGTTCGCGCGGGAAACCTTCCGCGGGCCGTTCGGCCGTGTGCGCGTGAGCGTCGCGCGCCGGCGCGGACTCGGGGCGTCGGGGGCCGCCGCGTATGCGTTGGACGCTGCTCGCCGCCTGTAGCCTTTTCCTCACCGGGACCGCGGCAGCCCAAGAGGCGGACCTGCCGCTTCCCCCGCCGCCGGTCTCGACCGCCGCGGTTTATTTCGCCGATCACTTCGAATATGAAGGCAGCACGTCCGGCGTGGACGCCCGTATTTCGCTTCGGGGCTCCGTGGAACTTAAAGACAGTTCCTGGACTCTGCGCGCCGACACCCTCCGTCTCGACATGACCCGCCGCAGCGCGCGCGCCGAGGGCGTCTTCGAACTCGACGACGGACTGACCGTGCTGCGCGGAGAAAGCGGCACCTTCGATTTCGAGGATAAGAGCGGCACCGTCGACACCGTGCGCGCCGAATATCACCCGTGGCGCGTTTGGGCGCGCTCCGGGCGGTTGGAGTCGAATCGGAAAGGACATTTCAAAAGCGCGCTCTTCACATCCTGCAGCGGGAATCCTCCGGATTATCACTTTCGATCTTCGGGTCTGCACATTAAGCCGGGAAAATATCTGATCGCGACGAATGTTCGGTTTTACGCCGGTCCCATCCCTCTTTTTTACACGCCGATTCTGTGGAAGTCGCTGAACCCGAATCGGCTTCTGCGCGCACGCACGATTCCCGGCTACGACCGGAGAAACGGACCCTCTCTGCGCACGCATACGATGTTCAGTCCCGTCGTCTGGATGCAGGGAAAGCTCTTTCTCGACTACTACGGGGCGCAAGGTTTCGCTCAGGGCGCCGAGATGGGGTTTGCCCCGTCGGAAGATTCGCGCGGAGGTCTTTACGGTTATCGCATCCGCGAAAAGCACTCCGGCAAGCAGCGCTGGACGGTGATCGGCAACACCTACGACGCGATCAATTCGAGCTATTCGGTTCAGGGCCGCCTTCAGGCGCAGGGGGATCCGGAGGTCAACAACCACTACGTCCGTTCGAACGCGTTTCGCGTGACCCCGGAACTGATCAACACGGGCGCGCTGACGCGGCGCACCCAAAAAACGACCACGCGAATCGCCTATTCGCGAAGGGATGTCCGCAATCCTCTCGGAGACGGCTTCCGACTCGAGCGTGAAAGCCTGCCTCGGATCGAGTTTCAAACCGCCCAGATGTCCGTGCGGCGGCTGCCCGCGCTGTTTACCGCCACCGCGTTCGCCGACAATAGTTTCGAAGCCGCGCGCGACTTCCAGCGGAAGTCGGCCGGCATCGGACTCGAAGCGACTCAGACGAAGGTGCTCCTTCCCGGGGTCAGTCTGACGCCTCGCGCCGCGTACCGCGAGGAATTCGAGGACAAACGCGAGACGCTCAATACCTACCTCTCGACTCAGACGATGCGCGACGTTTTTATCGGCTACTACGAGTTCGGAAGCAATTTGCGCTTCGACACTCCGATCGGGGACTGGGACGCCCGCTACGCCTTCACCCAGCGTCTGAAGCCGCAGTCGCTGCAGGACGACTCGGGGGCCCTCGATCACGGCGTCGAAAAAAACCTTGTCACCCTGCAGAACACGATCCGCCCCCGCCGCCGTGTGTTCATGCGGGTTTCGAGCGGCTACGATCTTCGCGTGTTTCGCAACGCGTCGATGGGATTTCGCCGGCGCGTGAACCCGTTCACAACCGACTTGAATTTCGATTTGCGCAACCGACTCTCGCTGTCCTTGCGCGACGCGTATTCGCTCGACCGCGGCAACGAGGCGTTCTTGGCCCAACTCGACTGGGGCGAGCGCGACGAGACCTTCTTCTCGGCCGGTCTTACCCAGACGCGCGACCGCGCCGAGAGCTATTTCGCGTCGACCGAGGCCGGTTGGGCGCCCGCGGATTCAAAGTGGGGGACGCAGGGGGCGCTGCGCTATCTGGTCAACACCCCCGGCGGTTTCGACACCCGCGGGTTTAGGATTTTCGAGAAGGAAGTCTCATTCACGTACAAGTTCCACGACTTCTTCACGAAATTACTCGCGCGCTTTAGACCCGGCGGAGTCGCCGAAGTGCAGCTGCGCGTCGAACTGCGCACCGACCGTCCGGCGATCCTGCGCAAGGCGGCAAAGCGGTGGGAAAAGGAATGGTTCCCTTGGCGCGGCAAGGACGCGGACCGGGATTAGTCCTTTAGCTCGAACGATTTGACGAAGCGCAAAAAGCGCGCGTAGCGCTCGGTGTCCAACCCCGCCTCCCGGCCGAGATCGAAGTGAAAATCGATGCGCCGGCCGTCCGATTTCGACGGGCGGCATTCGGCGCGGGCGATGAAGGACGCCGCGCAATTTTCCCGGCATAAAGGATCAGAGACCTCGTCTCGCCGGACGACGCAGCCGCCTCCCTTCACCGCGAGCGTTTCAAAGTCTCCGTCGGCCGCAGGCGGGTCGTCGCCCGGATCGCGCAGCATCCCCCAGACGCTCACGGCGTGAAGCGGGTTCTCCGGTTCGCTCCGGTTGACGATGTCCCAGCCGCGGGTCTCGCGGTCCTTGCCGCAGATTTCCCGCAGTTTCCATTCCGGAGGAAACGAGAAGGACAGCGCGTCGCCGGAGTAGAGGTACCACCCGGTCTCCGGGTCCCGCGCGCTCAGTTCGGCCGCCTCGGCGGGGTCTTCGACCGGGAGCCGCTCAAGGAAAACGAATACGCCGTCTTCGAGCGCCTGCTCGCGTCCCAGCGATATTGTTTTCGTCTTAAACGGCTCGTCGGACCCTTCGGGCTTCAGCGACCAGCGGTACTCCACATCCGCCTCGCGGCCGCCTTCGGCGAGCGCAGGAGTCATCATGAAGTCAAACGCGCCTTGCTCGCCCGAGGCGACCGTAACCCCCGACGTGACGCCGTCCGAGGTGCGCCGCGTAATCGCGTGCCGCACGCCGTCCTTCTCGACGCGGATTTTGGCGCTCAGTCCGCCGCCTTTCGCCGGGGCTCGGCATCCGCGATCGACGCCCTTCTCGACCGTCGCCCAAAGCCGCCAGCGCTCATCGACCGAGACCAGCAGCACCTCGCGCCGTTCGGGGATGCGGGACCAGTCGACCGCCTGACGCACGAAGCGCGTGTTTCCGTTCTCCACCAGGCTCCATTCGAATTGATAGGAGAGGTCGACGCGGCTCGGGACCGGGGTTTGCGTCGTCATCACGTTAAACAGAGTCGATTCGACGCGGCCCCCGCGTGTGGAGACGAACACGGCGTTGTTGTAGCCGCCGGGCGCGACCGAGAGATGAGTTCGGGTCTCTTGTTCGCCGTCTTCGAGGCGCAGCGTGACGCTGTAGTCGTCGATCGCTCGGGCCGGGGCGGCCGCCAGAAGCACGATCAAAAGGGCGCGCATCCGCTAAGGGTGCTCCG
Organism: Elusimicrobia bacterium CG_4_9_14_3_um_filter_62_55; assembly: GCA_002790095.1. GTDB lineage: Bacteria > Elusimicrobiota > Elusimicrobia > UBA1565 > UBA1565 > UBA1565. The sequence continues at coordinate 65,085 of PFUL01000011.1, forward strand.
GGCGCGGGTTTCCGTCAAGGGGCAAGGGAAAGCCCCTCCGGGAGAATCTCCCAAGGGGCTTTTTTTGAAACGAGTCGTTTACTGCGCTTCAGCGGGACCGGATTCCGCCGGGCCGTTGTCGTCGGCCGGGCCTGCGTCCTCATCCGGAGCCGCCTGCGGGGCTTCCTTAGGAGCCAGGATCGAGTCCCCAACCGCGCGGGCGCCGATGCCTTCGAGCAGCTTGTTCATCTGCTTGATCACCGCCGCCTTGTAGCCTTGGAACTTGCCCGTCAGGTCTTCGGGCGTCAGCGCGTACGGGACGTCCGGCGTGACGGCCAGGTTCTCGATCGGTTGGCCGATCGTGCGCATCGCGATGGTCCAGGTGTAGGCCAGCATCGCGATCCCGAACTGGTTCGGGAACTGCATCGGACGCACCGCGCCGCCGGCGCCCGCGGTGCGGGTGCCGAAGATCGTTGCGCGGCCGTTGTCCTGCAGGATCGCCGGGAAGAAGTCCGCCGATGAGAAGTCCAGCTCGTTGACGAGCACCATCAGCGGCTTCGTATAGCGCTGGGTCGGATGCGGGTCGACTTCGTCGATGCCCATCATCGCGACCTCGTCGGTGAGCCGGCGGCCGGCGCGCATCTCCGCGAGGATGAACTTCGCGTAGCCGACGATCTGCTGGAACACCTTCAGCGTCACGGGATAGCCGCCCATGGTCTCGCCGAGCACCTGCTGGGCCAGCGCGTCGGAGGTGATCTGCTCTTCGAGACCGATGATCTGGGCCATCGACATCGCCTCTTCCTCGCCGGTGATGATCTTCTGCAGCGGGACCTTCAGCGGCTTGTCGGTGAGGCGCGAGAGCAGCGCGTAGAGGTAGAACACGCTGCCGCCCGGGTTGTTGACCTGGTCGATCACGAGCCCGTCGGTTTTCTGCTCGAAAACCTCGATGATCTTGCCGAAGAGTTCGGCCATCTGCTCGGGCTGGACGTAGTCGGAGATGCGGATGTAGCCGATGTGGCGGCCCTGGGCGTCCTTGTAGATGTAGGCCTTGATCGGGAGCATCGCCGGAGCCTGCCAGAGCACCTCACCGAGATTCGGGACGAAGCTGTCCTTGCCGCCGACGGCGAACGGATCTGCCGCCATGGGGTCGCTCGCCTCTCGGCGCAGCAGCGCCGCGATCGGGTTGAGCATCTTCGGGATGATCGCCTTGATCGCCGCGAGGATCGGGTGCTGGATGCGGCGCTCCTCGATCGCGGGCGTCGAGTCGGGGTTGAACGGATCGAAGTCCTGAAGGAGTTGTCCGCCGTCGCGGGCCGGGGTATCCTCGGGGATCATCTCTTCCATGTGCAGCCACGGGAGTTCGACGGTCCGCAGACGGCCGTCGGAGGAGGCGAACTTGATGCGCGCGGTACCGGTGGGGACGCGGTCTCCGCCCTGGCGGTTGCGGCGCGTGAGCTTCATCGCCGCGAGCGTCTTGTCGGTGCGGGCGTTCTTCGCGTCCTTTGCCTGCATAAGCGCCTTCACCGCGTCGCCGGTCTTTCGGCCGTCGAACTCGAGGATCTGGTCGCCGACCTTGAAGGGAACCGCCGCGGCGATGCGCGGGTCGATGAAGGAGACGAAGTACTTTCCCTTCGCTTCCATGATCGAGAACGGCATCATCGACTGCTCGGTGGAGTAGAACTGAATCGCGACGTGATAGTCCTTGAGCGCGCCGACGAACTCGGCGACCGTGTCTTGGAACTCGCGGGTCGAGAGGACGGGGTCGCCCTGCTCGATGCGGCGCAGGGCCTTCGCTTTCAGCGCGGCGAGTTCGATGCCGTACTGCTCGCGCTTCCAGTCGATCATCGCGTAGTGCCCGGAGAAGGTGTTCGCGATGAAATTCAGCGTCTCGATCTGAGCGCGGCGGGTGACCTCGTTGGCCGGGCGCGCGTCGGAGGCATCCGCGGCGTTGAGGCGCGCGGCGCCGCGCAGGCCCCCGAAGCGTTGGGCGCCGGGCGTGACGAGCACGGAGCCGCCGGTCGAGCCGACGCTGCGCAGCCCGGGGGTCAAGAGCTGCGCGAGTTTCCCGCCGAGGCCGTGCGCGGCCGAGGGGGAGGCGTCGCCGATCGGACCGGTTTGTTCGATCGCGGCCCGGGTTTGGGCGGCCATCTCCCGAATCTGCCTGGAGACGACGGTCCTCGGGGCCGGGGCCTGAGAGCGGCCGGCGGCGGCCGGCGTCAGCGAGGGCAAGGCGGTCGGCGCGGCTACGGTTTTCACCGTGACTGCGACGGCCGCGGCGGCGGTCGGGGCGGCGGAGGGCGCCGCGAGCGGAGTCTCGATGAGCGGCAAGCCGATGCCGGTGAAAAGCGAGGGGGCCGTCAGCGCCGGGGCGTTGAACGCTGCGGGGCCGGCGTTCATCGCCGGGTTTCCGACGGCGATCCCGCCGTTGGCCGGGAGACGGGTCGGGGCCGTGATCGTGCGCGCCGAGGCGGCGGGGACGATGCCTAAGGACACGGCGAGGGTCGCGGCGAGCGTTTTCTGAAGGGTGTGGTGTCTATCGACCATGACGGCCTCCTTTATAAGGTGGTGTCCATTGTAGCGCCGATGGGCGCAAGCCCTTTGGGTCGAAGGGCCTAAAAACGCGCTGGGAATGGGCCTAGAGGAGGAACTTCGCGATCTTTGCGATGTTGCGGGCGTCGTCGATACCCCGGTGGTGGGTGCCCTCGAGGGGCAGGTCGAGGATCTCGAGCGCCTGAACCATCGAGCACTGCGGGACGTTTTTCTCGGCCGAGAACATCCGTCTCAGGTTTACGTGCGGTTCGAGCCACTCGGGTTTCTTGATCCCGTGCCGGGCGCAATCGAGGAGAAACTGCTTGAGGTCGTAGGCGCCCCAGGAGCAGAAACGGTGCGGGCCTTCGCCGGCCCACGCGAGGAACTCGGCGAAGGCTTCGGGAAAGGGCTTCGCGCGGTCCACGTCCTCCTGCGTGATCGAAGTGAGGGAGGTGCAAAAGGGACTGAGCACGGGGTCCTCGGTCGGGCGGACGAACCGGAAGAAATGGCGTCCGGGGATGCCGTATTCGCCCAGGTAGCGGTAGCTCAGCGACGCCAGGCCGTCTACTATTTCGGCGTCTACCGCGAGTTCGGGCTGTCCCACGAGGATGTCGATCGTCGGTTTGGCCGCGAGGCCTTCGATCGCCGTGCTGCCGACGTGTTCGATATCCTCGATCCGCGTGCCGAGTCGGTCGTAGATCTTCCCGCGTTCCTCGTCGAAAAGCCCTGGCCAGGCCGGATCGTAGGGCACGACCTCAACGGGTGCCTGCGGGTCGTCCTTTCCGGAGGGGGTATCCGCGGGCTCAGCCACGGCTCGATTCCCGATCGTACATGTGGAACCAGAAGAATAGCAAAAGCACCGGACAGGCCGCGTTGAAGAGCTTCCAGTCCTCCACGCTCATGGGAATGGGAACGATGGGGTTTAAAAACAACGCCAGAACGGCCAGCGCCGCCGCGCTTTCCCAGTAGCCGCGCGAGAGGGCGAAATAGCCGCCGTACAGCGAGGCTCCCGAAACCAAAGTGCGGACCACGAGGTAATACCCGGTCGAGGTAGGATTGTCGATGACAAATAGACTCACCATGGCGGCTGCGGCGGCCGTAAAGGCGGCGAAGGTCTGAGCGAGACCGGCGGAGTCCGAGCGGTCGTCCTGGACATGGCGGCGAAACGGTTTCCACGCGTTGGCAGGGGGCGGAGGTTCCGCGCCGGCCTCCCGAACGCGAATCCGGCCGTCCCAGGCCGGGACTTTTTCAGTGGAGGGCGGCCGGGACGCGGGAGACGGCGCCTGCGCCGCAGAGGACGGACCGGACTTCGGGGCTTCGCGGCGCAGCACCTCGTAGGCTTCATTGATGCGCTGCATCGTCTTTTCGCAGCGCGCCCGCAACGCCTCATCGTAGGGATATAAATCGGGATGCCAGATTTTCGCGAGTTCGCGGTAGGCCTGTTTGACCTCGGAGAGCGGCGCTCCAGGGGACAGTTCCAGCACCGCGTAGCCTTCGTCGCTCGTCACCCGCAAAGGATAACAGCCGAGCGCGGGATTTGGTAGACTGCGGCTTCCAAATCTAGCGGGGCGGAAGCCCCGCTGTGCCGGGCTTCATGGAGGCTCCAGGGCGCCCGGCCCAGGAGGGTACGCCATGACGGAAAGCGCCGAACGAGGTCACTGGGGGAGCCGGATCGGCTTTCTGCTCGCCTGTGCGGGGTCCGCGATCGGGCTCGGGAATATCTGGAAATTTCCCTACATCGCCGGCGAAAACGGCGGCGGCATTTTCGTTCTGATTTACCTGGTCTGTATTTTCGCGGTCGGAATCCCGATCATGGTCTGCGAGTTTGCGATCGGCCGGTCGACTCAGAGCTCGCCGGTGCAGGCCTTCGACAAGCTCTCGGGAGGCTCCACCGGCTGGAAGGCGGTCGGCGTACTGGGCGTTCTCGCGGCCTTCGTCCTCCTTTCCTTCTATAGCGTCGTCGCCGGTTGGGCGATGCATTACGTCTACCTTTCGTTCACGCGATTCGGCGGAGCGACCGGCGCCGGAGCGATCGGGGAGCTGTTCGGCGCCGTCTTCTCAAACCCCGGCATCAATTTGTTCTGGCACTTGGCGTTCATGGGGATGACGACCGCGATCGTGTGGGGCGGCGTCAGCGGCGGCATCGAGAAGGCGTCGCGGATCATGATGCCCGCGCTGTTTTTGATGCTGTTCATCCTGCTGGCGAAAGCGCTTACGATGCCCGGTTTCGGAAAGGCCTTCGTGTTCGTTTTTTCTCCGGACGCGTCAAAGTTGACCCCGGCCGGTGTCTTGGAAGCGCTCGGACATTCATTCTTCACGCTGTCATTGGGCATGGGCGCGATGATGACCTACGGAAGCTATATGGCCGACGACTTCGACATCGTCCGTTCCTCGGTCCTCATCTCGGTACTCGATACCATGGTGGCGCTGTTGGCCTGTTTGATCATGTATCCGATCATCTTTTCCTACGGAATGAACCCGCAGGCGGGGCCCGGACTGGTGTTTAAAAGCATGCCGATCGTGTTCTCGCAAATGCCGTTTGGAATGGCGTTCTCGGTGGTGTTCTTCATCCTGCTGACCTTCGCGGCGCTTTCCTCGGCGATCTCCTTGCTCGAGGTGGTGACTTCCTACACGATCGACAATTGGGGATGGGGACGGCATTCCGCCACGATCATCCCGGCCGCCGTGATTTTTCTCTTCGGCGTTCCTTCGGCGCTTTCGGGGAGTTGGCTCCCGGCGACCTTGCCGGGCGGAAAGAACTTCTTCGACTCGATGGATTATCTTGTCTCGAATTGGATGATGCCGCTTGGAGGGCTCTTTACCGCGCTGTTCGTCGGCTTCCGAATGGACGTCGAAGTCGTGAAGAAGGAATTCGCGAGCGCGAAGGGCCTCCAGCCGTTTTTCACCGGTTGGTTTTACACGGTGAAATTCGTGTGTCCGATCGCGGTAACCGCGGTGTTCCTGCACATGGTCGGGCTGTTTTAGGCGATTTGTTATACTCGAATCATGTCGTGCCCTGAAAGCTGTGCCTGGCCAGCGGGTGAAAGTCCCGCCGGGGTAAGTGCCGAGACGCCCCGTAGCAGACCCGAGTAGG
>PFUL01000053.1 GCA_002790095.1 Elusimicrobia bacterium CG_4_9_14_3_um_filter_62_55
GAAACGGCCCGCCGCCGCGGCGCTGGTAGATGCGGCCTTCCATCGCGAACAGCAGTCGTCCCGGGGAAACGGCCAGCGCGCTTACCGACGCCGGGGTCTTCAGCAAGGTTTCAAACGACCCCTCCCGGGTGTAGCGAAACACCCCGTCGCCGTAGGCGTAGAGATCGCTGCCGTCGATCAAGAGCCGCCTCGCCCCGACCGGCATGCCCACCGGCATCGGCGCGGAAACCGTCGAGCCGCGCAGGCGGTAGCCGAGCCGGCCGCCGCGCACGAACAAAACGGCGCGGGTTTTCGCGACGACCGCGTCTTCGTAATCACCTTCCGGCGCGGTCCAGGACGACACCGCCACCGTCAGGCCCTCCATGCCGCAGACGTCCACGAGTTGGGCCTCTCACTGGGCTGGAGCTTAAGCCGCCAGGAAGTCTCGCTGACCGGCCAGACCCAAGAGACGAACACGACCAACGCGGGCGTGTTCTACCGCTACAACCTCTACTTAAACGGGAAGGACGCGAAGCACCCTGTCGCGCTCTATGCCGGTCCTCAGATGGGCATGACGCGGGTGGGCACCCCGCAGGGTTCGACCAACGACTTCTCGGCGGGCGGTCAGTTCGGCGAGAACTTCATGTTCAGCGAGAAGCTCGCGCTCAACGTGCACCTGATCCAGTGGGACACGGTGTTCTCGGATCCCGACATGCAGTTGATTTTGACCCAGTCGATCGGGGTGAAGTACTTCTTCTAGGGGAGAGCCGTTCTCCGTCGGTAGGGGGCTCCCGCCGTCGCGGCGGGGCGCGGGGCCGCCATTGACTTTGACCGGGGACCCCCTTATAATTGATTCAATGATCGCGAACACCGCTTACGCCTGGACCTGGTGGTGGGGCGCCCCGAAGGGGGTCGTTCGCTGATCGCGTAGTCTCATCCGACCGGCATTCGACCCGCTTCCGAAACGAAGCGGGATTTTTTTGGCATGAACGAACATTTAAAGCCCAAAACCCTGCGGGAAGTCCGCGCGGCCCTGCGCCGCGGGGCCAACGTTGTCCCCCTCGTTTTGTCCTTGCCCGCCGACACGACGACGCCGGTCGCCGCGTTTCTCGCGCTGCGGGGGAAGGCCCCGGGGTTTCTGCTGGAAAGCGTCGAAGGCGGGGAGCGCTACGCGCGCTATTCCTTTTTGGGCGCCGAGCCGTTCGAGACGCTTACGGTCTCCGGCGGGGTATTGCGGGTGCGGCGCGGCAAATCGGAGCGAACGGTCGCGGGCTGCCCGTTCGACGCGTTGGGACGCGAGCTCGCCCGCTATAGAGCATTGCCCGAGCCGGGCCTTCCGCCGTTTACCGGCGGGGCGGTCGGGCATCTGAGCTACGAGACGATCGCGCGTTTGGAGCCGTCGACCGGCCTGACGCCGCCCGAGGACGAGCCCGAGGTCCGGATGCGTATTTTCGCCGACGTCGCGGCATTCGACCGTTTGCGTCAGCGTTTGGTGCTGTGCGCGAACGTGGTCGTTGAACCCGGCGTGACGGTGGAAGCGTCCTACCGGCGCGCGGAGCGCGCGCTGTCGCGGATGCAGGCGCGGCTGCAGCGCTCGGCGGCGGCGCCGAAGTCCGCCGCGGGCGAGCCCGCGCGGCTCGCGCTGACGGCGCGTCTGGGGCCGAAAAAATTCATGGCCGGCGTGCGGGCGCTGAAGCGCTCGATTCTCGACGGCGACATTTTCCAGGCGGTGCTGTCGGAGCGCTTCGAGACCCCGCTTCGCGCGTCGGCGTTCGACGTGTACCGCCGCTTGCGCGCGCTGAACCCGTCGCCGTATCTCTTTTTCATCGGCTCGGAGGACGACGCCCTGCTCGGCGCGTCTCCGGAGATGCTCGTTCGCGTCGCGGGCGGGGAGATCGAGACCCGTCCGATCGCCGGCACGCGGCCGCGCGGCGGCGACGAGGAAAGCGACAAGCGCTTTGAACGCGATCTGCTCGCGAGCGCCAAGGAACGGGCGGAACATTTGATGCTCGTCGATCTCGGCCGCAACGACGTCGGGCGCGTGGCCGCGGCCGGAAGCGTGCGCGTGCCGTCGTTTATGAAGGTGGAGCGCTATTCCCATGTCATGCACCTGGTGAGCTCGGTGCGCGGGCGCCTCGCGCGGGGGAAAACGGCCTGGGACGTGTTCGGCGCGTGTTTCCCGGCCGGGACGGTGACGGGCGCCCCGAAGCTCCGCGCGATCCAGCTGCTTTCAAAAATCGAGCGCGCGCCGCGCGGGTTTTACGCGGGCGCGGTCGTTTACCGGGACTTCCAAGGCAATCTCGACTCGGCGATCGCGATCCGCTCGATGGCGATTCGGGGAAGCGGTGCGAAGCGGCGCGCGATCGTGCAGGCGGGGGCGGGGATCGTCGCCGACTCCCGCCCCGAGGCCGAACTTGCGGAGGTTCGCGCGAAGGCCCGGGCGGCGCTTGAGGCGCTGCGGGCCGCCGAGGAGAGACGGTTGTGATCCTTCTTGTCGACAACTACGATTCCTTCACCTACAACCTCTATCAGTACATGGCGCAAGCGGGCGCGCGCGTGCGGGTCGTTCGCAACGACGCGCTGACGCTCGACGATATCAAACGCTGGAAGCCCTCCCGGATCGTCCTCTCCCCCGGCCCCGGGCGGCCGGACGGCGCGGGGTTGTGTTTGGAAATTGTGCGCCGCTTCGCCCCGAGAATTCCGATTCTCGGCGTCTGTCTCGGGCATCAGGCGATCGGCCAGGCGTTCGGCGGTAAAATCGTGCGGGCCAAGCGCCTGATGCACGGCAAGTTGAGCCCGATCCGCCACGACGGCCGCGGGGTGTTCCGCGGACTTCCCCGGCCCTTCGAGGCGACGCGCTACCATTCGCTCGTCGTCGAGGGGCGTTCGGTGCCGCGCTGCCTGGCGGTCACCGCGCGGACTCCCGACGGGACGATCATGGGCCTGCGGCATCGCCGGTTTCGGGTCGAGGGAGTGCAGTTTCATCCGGAATCGATCAAGACCGAGGGCGGCAAGCGGCTGATCGGAAATTTCCTCGGAGGCGCCAGGTGACGCTGCGCGAGGCGTTGGAGCGCGTTCGCGCGGGCAAGACGCTCGGTGCGGCGCGCGCGCGCGCGGTGATGGACGCGGTGATGTCCGGCGAGGCCGACTCCGAAGCCGTCAAGGGACTGCTGCTCGCGCTCAACGCGCGCGGCCACGACGCCGAGGAGATCGCCGGTTTCGCAGAGGGCATGCGCGCGAGCATGAAGGCGGTCCCGTGGGGGCGCGACGCGTCGGTCGACACCTGCGGCACCGGCGGAGACGGCCTGCACACCGTGAACATTTCCACGACCGCCGCGTTTATCGCCGCCGGCGCCGGGGCGTTTTGCGCGAAGCACGGAAATCGTTCGGTGTCCAGCAAGTGCGGCTCCGCCGACGTTCTGGAGGCGCTGGGCGTGCCGGTGGATCTTTCCCCCGAGGACGCGCTGCGCGCCCTGGAGGAAACCGGTTTCGCTTTTTTCTTCGCGCCGCTCTATCACCCGGCGATGAAGCATGTCGCGGCCGTGCGTCGATCGCTCGGGGTGCGGACGGTGTTCAACCTGCTGGGGCCCTTGGCCAATCCGACGGGCGTTCGCCGGCAGGTCATCGGGGTGTACGACCTCTCCTTGCTCGACGTCTACGCCCGTACGGTCGAGCGTCTCGGCGCCCGGCGGGCGCTGATCGTGCGCGGCGAGGACGGGATGGACGAGCTTTCCTTGTCGGGGAGAACCTTCGTGCGGATCGTGGAGGAGGGGAATCCGATCCGCGCGGAGGAGGTCATTCCCGAGGATTTCGGCTTCGCGCGCTCGCCGGTCGAGGCCCTCCGGGGCGGCGACGCGGAAGCGAACGCGCTCGCGCTGAGAAGAACGCTCGAAGGCGAGGCCGGGGCGGCGCTCGACGCCGCACTCTTCAACGCGGGCGCGGCGATTTTCGCCGCGGGCCTCGGGACGGACATCGCCGAGGGCGTCGCGCTCGCGCGCGAGAGCGTCCGCGGCGGAAAGGCGTTGGCGGTGTTGGAGCGGCAGAAGGCGCTGCGCAGGAAGAACGGCAATGGCTGAGCCCGATCTCTCCGGGAGCGTGCTGGGTCGCATCGCCGCGTCGACGCGTCTGCGCGTGGGGAACGCGAAGGCGGCCGTTTCCGAAGAAGCGCTTCGCGAACGCGCGGCGGGGGCAGTCCCGGTCCGGGACGCGGAAGCGGCGTTCAAGGGCCCGGGGTTGCGGGTGATCTCGGAATTCAAGCGTTCGTCTCCTTCAGAGGGGCCGCTCGCCGAGGGATTCGACGCGGGCGCGGTCGCCCGCGCGTATCAGGACGCCGGCGCTGCCGCGCTTTCCGTGCTGACCGAACCCGAGTTCTTCAACGGGTCGCTCGCCGATCTGGAATCCGCACGCGCGGCCTCGTCGTTGCCCGTCTTGATGAAGGACTTCCTGCTCGACCCGTATCAATTGCTGCAGGCGCGCGCGGCGGGAGCCGACATAGCGCTGCTCATCGTCGCGCTGCTCGGGCCCAAGCGCACCGCCGCCATGCTGGAGGAGGCGCGCGCGTTGGGTCTGCACGCGCTCGTCGAGGTGCACACCGAGGACGAGCTTGAAGCCGCGTTCGACGCGGGGGCGCGGATCGTCGGCGTCAACAACCGGAATCTGAAAACGCTGGAAGTCGATTTGTCGGCCGGCCGGACCTTGGCGGGGAAGGCGCGGGGGCGCGCGGCGGTTCTCGTCTGCGAGAGCGGACTCAAGCGGCGCGCGGACTTGGAGACGATGCAGACGGCGGGATTCGACGCGTTTTTGATCGGGTCGCATCTGATGAAAAGCGGCCGTCCGGGCGAAGCCCTGCGGGAGCTGCTGGCGTGAGGACGAAGGTGAAGATCTGCGGCGTTACGCGTCCCGAGGACGCGGCGCAGGCCTGCCGCTTGGGGGCTTGGGCGATCGGGATGATTTTCGTACCGGACACGCCGCGCTTTTTGACCGTCGAACGCGCCCGCCTCGTCGCCGCCGAAATTCCGCGCGGGGTGTTGAAGGTCGGAGTCTTCGCCGACGCGCCGCGCTCGGAAATCCGGCGCGTCGACGACGCGTTGGAGCTGGACCTGCTGCAATTGCACGGCACGGAAACCGATTCGGTCGTGAAGACGCTGGGCGTCCAACGCTGCGTGAAGACCGTCTTTTTGACCGGCCCCGAACGCCTGGCCTTCGCGCTTTCGAGTTCAGCCGCCTACCTGCTCTCGGACCGTCCCCGTTCGGGGGGGGCGGCGCCCGACGCCGCGCTCGTCGTGCGGCTCTGCGCCGAGCGGGAGCGCGTCCTGTCGGCGGGGGGACTGACGCCGGAAACCGTCGGGGACCGCGTGCGCCGCGAACGGCCGTGGGGCGTTGACGTTTCCGGCGGCGTTGAGCGCGCGCCCGGCGTTAAGGACGGACAAAAACTTGAATCGTTTTTCGACGCGGTCGCCCGCGCCGACAGGGAGGAGTGATGAGCGGGCAGCTGGGACGCTTCGGAGACTTCGGCGGGTGCTACGCGCCGGAAACCTTGATGGAACCGCTCGCGGAACTCGAACGGGTTTACGGGGAGCGCAAGCGGGACGCCGGGTTCCAAGACGAGTTCGCGCGCTGGCTCGATCAATTCGTGGGCCGGCCGACGCCGGTCAGCTACGCGCGCCGCTTGACCGAGGCGATGGGCGGCGCGAGGATCTTTCTTAAGCGCGAGGATCTCGCGCACACGGGCGCGCATAAGATCAACAACACGATCGGACAGGCGCTGTTGGCCAAGCACATGGGCAAGCCGCGCGTGATCGCCGAGACGGGCGCCGGACAGCACGGGGTCGCGACCGCCACCGCGGCGGCGGCGATGGGACTCAAGTGCCGGGTGTACATGGGTGAAGTCGACATGGAGCGGCAGGCGCTCAACGTTTTTCGCATGCGCTTGCTCGGCGCCGAGGTGGTCGGGGTGTCCTCGGGCAGCCGGACGCTCAAGGACGCGATCAACGAGGCGATGCGCGACTGGGTCGCGAACGTCGCCGACACGCATTACATTCTCGGCTCGGTGCTCGGGCCGCATCCCTTTCCGACGATCGTCCGCGATTTTCAAAGCGTGATCGGCAAGGAGGCGCGGGTTCAGATCGTCGCGGAGGCGGGGCGTCTTCCCGATCTCGCCGTGGCCTGCGTGGGCGGCGGCTCCAACGCGATCGGACTGTTCTCGGCGTTCCTCTCGGACCCGTCGGTCGAATTGGTCGGCGTGGAGGCCGGCGGCGAGGGGATCGCGACGGGACGGCACGCGGCGCGCTTCGCTCTAGGACCCGGCGCGGGGGTGCCGGGAGTCCTGCACGGGACCTATACCTATTTGCTGCAGGACGAAAACGGTCAGATCAAGGACACGCACAGCGTCTCGGCCGGGCTCGATTACGCGGCGGTCGGGCCGGAACACGCGGGGCTGTTCGCCGCCAAACGCGCGGCCTATGAATCGGCCACCGACGACGAGGCGCTCGAGGCGTTCGACGCGCTCTCGAAACTGGAGGGGATTTTGCCGGCGTTGGAAAGTTCTCACGCGGTGGCCTACGCGATGCGCCGCGCGCGGGAGATGAAGCCCGACCAAGTGATTCTCATCAATCTCTCCGGACGGGGCGACAAGGACGTGGAGAGCGTTCGCCGGCTGCGGAGCAACGAAGATGGCCGGTAAGAGAATCGCGGATGCGTTTTCCCGCGCCCGCGCGCGCGGCAGGGCCGCGTTCATTCCGTATTTGACCGCGGGCGACCCGGATCTCGCGTGGACCGGACGCTATCTCGACCGTCTGACGGCGTCGGGCGCGGACATCCTCGAACTCGGGGTTCCCTTTTCCGATCCGATCGCGGACGGTCCCGTGAATCAGCGCTCGTCGGAGAGGGCGCTGCGCGCCCGGACGACGCTTTCCGGGATTCTCGATTTGGTCCGGCGCAAGCGCGAGGCGGGCTTCGAAACGCCGGTCGTCCTGTTCTCCTATTTCAACCCGATCCTGCGCATGGGCGTCGATCGCTTCGCCGGGGCGGCGGCGCGCGCCGGCGTGGACGGCGTTCTCGTCGTGGATCTCCCGCCCGAAGAGGGGAAGGACTATCGCGCGTCCTTGGCGGCGGCGGGGTTGGACACGATTTTTCTTGCGTCTCCGACGACGAGCGCCGAGCGGCTGGAGCGAATCGACGCGGCGTCGACGGGCTTCGTGTATTACGTTTCCCGGCTCGGGGTCACCGGGACGCGAACGGCTCTCGCGGACTCGCTTGCGGCGGATTTGGAGCGCGCGCGCCGCAAGATCGTGAAGCCGCTCGCGGTGGGATTTGGCATTTCGACGCCGGAACAGGCCGCGGCGGTGGCGGCGATGGCCGACGGCGTCGTCGTTGGAAGCGCGCTGGTGAAGCTGTTGGAGGGCCCGGACCCCGAAAAGGCCGCGGACGCGCTGGAGAAAACCGCCGCGGAATTGATCGCGGCGCTGGGAAAATAGGAGACCGTCATGCTGATTTTAATGGACGCCGATCACAAGAAGGAGCAGCTCGACCGCGTCGTCGCGAAGATCGAGGAGCTCGGATTTAAGCCGCACGTGCTGCCCGGCGCGCAGAGCACCGCGGTGGGCATCACCGGCAACTCGCGGCCGCTGGATCCGCGCATCTTCGAGCAATTGGAAGGCGTCAAGCAGGCGATCCCGGTCACCAAGCCCTACAAGCTCGCGGGCCGGGATTTCGCCGGCGGGGACACGCGCATTCCGGTCGGGGCGGCTCCGGCGATCGGCGGGGAGACCTTCGTGGTGATGGCGGGTCCCTGCGCGGTGGAAAGTGAGGAGCAGACCGTTCGAATCGCGAAGCTGGTGAAGGCGCGCGGCGCGCATTTTCTGCGCGGCGGGGCGTTCAAGCCCCGGACTTCCCCCTACGCGTTCCAGGGCCTCGGCGAGGACGGATTGAAGATTTTGAAAACGGCGCGCGAGGAAACCGGCTTGCCGGTGATCACCGAGGCGCTCGATCAGCCGTCTTTGACGCTCGTCTACAAGTACGCCGACATCATCCAGATCGGCGCGCGGAACATGCAGAACTTCGCGCTGCTCAAGGAAGCCGGCAAGCTCGACAAGCCGGTGATGCTCAAGCGCGGGTTGTCGGCGACGATCGACGAGTGGCTGATGTCGGCGGAGTACATCATGTCGGAAGGCAACAAGGCGGTGATGCTTTGCGAACGCGGCATCCGCACGTTCTCAAGCCACACGCGCAACACGCTCGATCTCAACGCCGTTCCGGTCGTCCAAAAGCTGTCGCATCTTCCGGTGATCGTCGACCCCAGCCACGGGACGGGGCTGCGCGACAAGGTCGCCCCGCTCGCGCGCGCGTCGGCGGCGGTGGGCGCGCATGGGGTGATGATCGAGGTGCACGACCGCCCCCACGAGGCGCTTTGCGACGGGCCCCAGGCGATGTCTCCCGACGCGTTCGAGTCGTTGATGGGGCAATTGCGGCGCATCGCGGCCGCGCTGGATTTCAAGCTATGAAAATCCGCCCCGCCTGGGGCCCGCTCTGCGGCCAGGTCGCGGTGTTGGGGGATAAGTCCATCTCCCACCGGGCGCTGATCCTGGGGGCGCTTTCGGAGGGGACGCTGCAGGTCGCCAATCTTTCCGACGGGGCGGACGTCGCCTCGACCCGTTCGTGCCTGCAAGAACTGGGCGTGCGCTTTGAAGAGAGCGGCGGCGGAGAGCTTCGCGTCGAGGGAGTCGGTCTCGACGGGTTGAAGGCCCCCGCCTCGGAGCTCGATTGCGGCAATTCGGGAACGACGATGCGGCTTTTGATGGGGGTGCTCGCGGGTCAGCCGTTCGACAGCGTGCTCATCGGCGACGCCTCGCTTTCACGGCGCCCGATGCGGCGGGTCGGCGATCCCCTTTCCCGGATGGGCGCGCGCATCGAACTGAGCGACGGCAAGGCGCCGGTGCGCATCCGCGGACGCCGGCCGCTCTCGGGCTTCGCGCATCGCCTGGAAGTTCCCAGCGCGCAGGTCAAGTCGGCGCTTTTGCTCGCGGGGCTTTTCGCCGACGGCGAGACGACGATCGAGGATCCCTTCGGCACGCGCGATCATACCGAACGCATGCTTTCCTTCCTCGGCGCGAAGTGCAAGGTGGGCGGCGGTGTCCGCGCCGCGCGGATTTCTTCTGGAGCGCTGAAATCGGGGAAGCGCGTCACCGTTCCAGGCGATCCCTCGTCCGCCGCTTTTTTCGCGGCCGCGGCGGCGATCGTGCCCGGTTCCTCGGTTTCTCTCAAGCGGGTTTTGCTCAATCCGTCCCGCATCGGATTCTACGAGGTGCTGCGGGAGATGGGCGGTCTCGTCGAGCCCGATCACGGCGGCGTGCACGGGCGCGAGCCGGTCGGCGATATCGAGGCGCGGGCGTCGTCTTTGCGGGGCGTTCGGGTCCCGGCGGAGGCGATTCCCCGTTTGGTCGACGAGATTCCGCTCTTGGCGGTGCTCGCCGCCCGCGCGGCCGGGCCGTCCCGGTTCGAGGGACTCGCCGAGCTTCGCCTGAAGGAAAGCGATCGCCTCGAGGGAACGCGCGCGATGCTGGAGGCGTTCGGCGCCGGGGCGCGCATCGACGGCGACGCGCTTGTCCTCGAGGGCGGCGCGGCGTTCAAGGGCGCCCGGATCGAAACGCTCGGCGATCACCGCCTGGCGATGGCGGCGGCGGTCGCCGCGCTCGCGGCCGACGGGGAGACGGAACTTTCCGACGCGGGGTGCGTGGGCATCAGTTATCCGGGATTCTTCGGGGCGCTTGAGGGACTGCGCGGATGACGGCGCGCCTCTTCGCCGCGGTCGTCGGCGATCCGGTGGAGCATTCGCTTTCCCCCGAGCTCTTCAAACGCTTTTCCGAGGCGACGGGTCGGCCGCTGGTGTATCGGAAGATGCGCGTCGAAACGGGACACTTGTTGAGGGCGCTGGAACAGACGGTGCACGAACCGTGGGCGGGCTGGAACGTGACCTTGCCGCACAAGGTCGCCATCGTCGATCACTGCACCCGGCTCGACCCGAGCGCCGAGGAGGCGGGGGCGGTCAACGTGATCCGCTTCGACGCTTCCGAGCGCATCGGATACAATACCGACGCGGAGGGATTTATCGCGCCGTTGGACGCTCGGGGTTTCGTGCCGCGGGGGAAACGGGCGCTCGTGTTGGGTGCGGGGGGTGCGGCGCGGGCGGTGTGCGCGGCGCTTCGCCGCAGGGGGATCGGCGAGCTCGTCGTGCTCAACCGGACCGTCGAGACGGCGCGCGCGCTGGCCGAGTCCTGCGACGGGCGCTGGGGTTCTCTCGACGCCGCCGACCGCGAGACCGAGGGCGCCGATTTGGTGGTGAACGCGACCTCGCTGGGGCTGACGG
>PFUL01000125.1 GCA_002790095.1 Elusimicrobia bacterium CG_4_9_14_3_um_filter_62_55
CGGGCGAACCCGCTAAGGCCGCCAACAGCCCCGTCAGCACGCCGATTCGCATGGTTCCCGCCATAAATTGCCTCACTTGACGACCGCCAATTTCTTGATGACCTTCGCCGACTGACCGTTGGAACCGCGCACCTTCACCATGAACAGATACACCCCGGACGCGACTCCCTCTCCGTCGTTGTTCCTTAAGTCCCAAGGAAAGTGATAAACGCTCGGCCGCGGGGAACTCATCTCCGAACCCGCGATTTCTTTCACCAAATTCCCCGCAATGTCGAAAATCATCATCTGCGCCTCCAAGCCCGGAAGCGTCGAAGAAAAGCGCAGCGTCGTGGCGTGCCGCGCCGGATTCGGGAAGGCGTAAACTTCGTCCGCCGGGAGGGGGTCGAATACGAACGCCACCTCCTGAACCTCCCCCTCCAACAGGTCTATGTCCCGCATCTTCGTATATTCGAATCCGTTGAAAGCGCGCACCGCATAGCGTCCCGGCAGCAGGTTCGTGATCCTCCAGCGCCCCGTCGGGTCGACGGGCACCGCGGCGACGCGGCGATTGCGTTGAAACAACTCGATCTCGCTTCGCTTAAAGCCGTCCGCGCCGGCCGCCGACAGGAACCCGCTCGGGGATCCGGTTTGCGCCGCCACCGAACCGAGGGTTCCCGTCAGCGTCGACAAGGTATAGTCGATCTCCAGGAAAAAATCCACCCCGATGGTGCCGCTGAAAACCCCGTCGATCCAAACCGAACTCGTGATTTCCCCGGAGATCCACGAAGCCACCACCCGGAACGGAGACCCGCCCGGAATGCCGTCCAGCGTGAAGGTGCCGCTGCCGTCGGTCAGCGTGAAGGTTGACGAGACGATCAGTCCGCTTTCGTCATACGCCTCCAGCAGCACGGCGGAAATGCCTTCGCTCGACACCTTCATCACGTGGCCCTTGATCTGCGAGAAAGGAGTCGGCGTGGCGGTGATCGTCGCCCCGCCCGACAGCGCGGACCAGTTGCCCTCGCCGTCGTCGGTCCATAGATAGACGAGATAGGTCGCCCCGGGAATCAAACTCGGGATCGTATGGCGCTGCAAGGAGCCCGGCACGACCGAAGCCGTCGCGATTTGCACCTGCGCCGAAGGCGTGGAAAAGGAAACCCCCGTCTGCGTCGTATACTGGATGCGGTAGGCGCCGATCCGGATGATGCCGACGTCGGCGTCGTCGCCGGGCGCCGTCCAGCTGAGTTCGATGTTCCCCGGAGTCTCCTGCTCCACTCCCGTCAAGGTGCTGACGGCCGAAGGCGGCGTCGTGTCGGAGAAGGTAAAGGTGGAACTCGCCGCCGAGAAATCTCCGCTTAAAGCGGGGACGGCCTTATCCGTCGCCCGGACCTCCGCGTAATAGCTGGCTTGATGTACGAGATTGGCCGAGAGCAAATCGGTGGGGGAATACGCCCAAGACGCACCCGCCGCCACCGAGGTGGAGATCGGCGTCCCGCTCCAGACGTCGCCGAAGAAATTCCAGTAACTCCCGTCCGAGAGGCGGCGCAACCGGACCTCGACCGAAGCGGCCCCCGCTCCGGAACCGTCGTTCGCGGTTCCCGAAATCCACGGCAAGGACGAGAGGGTTCCGCCGTCGGCCGGGAAAACCACGCCCGCGGTGGGCGACGAGGCGTCGAACGTGAAGGTCGCGGTCGAATAGACCGGCGAGAGGTTTCCGACCGAGTCGGACGAACGTGCGACGACGGAATAGGCTCCGCCGTTTTGCCACGCAATTGCGGGAGTCAGCGTCCACGTGCCGGTCCCCGTCGCGCTCAGCCAGACCTGCACAACGGAATCGAAGGCCGCTCCCGACCAATACAGACCCGTCGGAGCCCCGGTCTGAATCGACACCTCGACCCCGCTCAAACCGCTCGCATCCGCGGCGGTTCCCGAGATCAGCGCCAGCGCGGAATAGTGACTCGACGCCGGGGCCGTGACGGCGACGAGCGCCCCGTCCACGTCCTTGAGCACGTAAAACGCGTCGATGAGGGTCGCGGTGGATCCGGCGAGGTCCCACGCGCG
>PFUL01000130.1:0-10385 GCA_002790095.1 Elusimicrobia bacterium CG_4_9_14_3_um_filter_62_55
AGAAAGCGACGAACTCCCGAAGCGCGCCGTCGCAGGCCGCCAACAGCGGGTCCCGTTCGGCCGCGGGGAGTTTGTCCGGCGTGATGTTCCTTCCGCCCTTTTCCATAAAAACGAGCGGACAGTAATTGAGAATCAGGAAGCGTTCGAAAAAACGCTCCGGAGTCTTATAACGCTCCTTCGCCCAGCCCCACAAGCGGGCTCCGCTCACCTCGCTGCGTCGGCACGCGAAGCCGTCTACGGGACGCTTCGGGTGCTCCTGATGCGGCTTACCGACCGGCGCCGCGACCCCGAGCCAATCGCGCGCGAGTGAGACCTCCCCGAACGGCACGCCCGTCTGCGCCATCCCGAAGGGACCGGGGTTCATCCCGAGCAGGAGAATCTCGCGCGGCCCGCCGCCCCACTTCTCCAGATACAACTCGTGAGAGCGTCGGGCGTAGGTGAGGGGGTTGTAAACGAACGCGACCGGCGCGCCGAAGCGCAGCGGTTTCAGGCGGCGGACGAGGGCTCGGGAGATGCCGATGGGTTCCATCGCCGTCTAGGATAGCCAATTCCCAACAGCCCGAGCATCAGCGCCCCGGCGGCCAACGTGCACGCGGGAGCAAGAACCCAACCTCCGGCGGTATAAAAAGTCCCGCCCTCGTGAAGCCTCAAGTCCGCGCGCGACACGCCTTCCTCCCCGTAGCCGAGAGAGGCGACGACGCGTCCCGTCGGATCGATGACCTGAGAAATTCCCGATGAAGCCGAACGCGCGATCCAGAGTCCCGATTCGACCGCCCGCAACGGGGCCATGCCCGAATGAAGCGCGTGCTGCTCGGGCCCCCAAGCCTGCGGGTCCATGTTCGGCACGATCAACGCCTTGGCCCCTGAACGCGCCATCCGGCGCGAGCCGTCTTCGAAGTCGAGGTCGTAGCAGATCTGAACGCCCAGGGGACCGAACGGCGTGTAAACCGGACGCGGATCGGGGTTGGCGGGAAGCGCCTTCTCGATGAACGGAATCGGATGCGCCTTGTCGTAGCGGCCGAGTTCCGCGCCTCGGGGGCTCAGCACCCACGCGTAATTGCGCATGGACTCTCCCTTTTCTTCGGGAAATTCCGCGGCGCCGAGCACCCACACCGCCTTCGAGCCTTCCATCCGTTTCGCGATCAGTTCTCGGTAGCGGTCCCGCTGCTCCGGTCGGACCGTGAAGCCGTATTCGGGCCACACGATCAGGTCGGCGTCCAAAGCGGTGAGACTTAGACGTGCCAGCGCGTCCATGTCGAAACGCTCGCTTTGCACCAACGCCGCCCGAAGCGTCTCGCCCCGCTCGAGGGGATATTCCGCGGCCCGTCGCTCTCCGAGAAACAACGTCATCGCGACGACTCCGACCGCAAGTTCCGCGGGGACGCGGCGTTTGCCGCGGCGATCAATCCGGAAATTCCGTATACGCCCCACAGGCTCGCGCTCTGCATCGCGGAAAGAGACGACGACTGGCTGTAGCCTAACGCGAGCCACGAGCATTCCAGCCACCAGAGTTCCGAACGGAAATATTCAACGCCGATCCAAACGACTCCGGCGCCCGCGGCCCACATCGCCGCTCCGGCCGCCGAATCCGTAAGTTTTAAGCGCAGTCGATGAAGCACCGCGCAAATCAGAGCGAGCTGCAAGGCGAAGACGCACCAAAACGCTCCCGCCGCGACTCCGAACACCTGCACCAGCCAGCGCATGGTGAAGCCGTAAAAGACAAGCCCCGCGACGGCGCCGAGATTCGCCGCCTCTCGCGTATCCCGCGCGCGGCGAACGGCCCAAAACAGCGGGGCCAGCGCCGCCCACGCCAAGAACCAAAAGGAATACGGCGGAAACGACGCCGCCAGCATCGCCCCCGAAATCAACGCCGCCGCGTACAAGGCCCGATTGTTCATGATCCCCCCCACGAAAGAAAGGAGATCAATCTTTATGCCAAGGGAAGTTCGACCGAGAAGCGGGCCCCGGAATCCGTATTCTCGGCCCACGCCCGCCCGCCGTAGAGCTCGGCCAAGCGCCGCACCGTCGCCAAACCGAGACCGGTTCCGCCGGGCGCCTGGCTCGCGAACGGCGTGAACAGCCGAGGCAGCACTTCCGCGGGGACGCCGGTCCCGTCGTCTTGGACGGAAAGGACGGCGTGACGGCCGTTCACCGCGAGCCCGGCCTTCACGACGCCTCGGTCTTGAACCGCGCGAACGGCGTTCTTGATCAGATTCAAGAGGATCTGCTGCAGATGCGGCCCCGAAACCGCCAACGACACGGCCGCCTCCTCGACTTCCAGCGACACGCGCTCGGGCAATTCGGGCCTCAGGAGGCCGGTCACGCGCTCGCGAACGCGCGTCCACTCGCAGCGCGCCTCACGCGATTTCGGCGAAGAGTAGTCGAGCAGATCCGTCAGAATACCGTCGAGACGCCGCACTTCCTCCTTCAGCACGTTCAAGAACTCTTCGCGCTGCCGGGCCGGGGGATTCATCCGCAGCACCTCGACGGCCCCGAGCATCGCGCTGAGAGGATTGCGGATTTCGTGCGCGATGCCGGCCGCCAACGTCCCCATCTGCGCGAGACGGTCTGCGTGCACCAACCGCTGAGACGTTTGAGCGGCCTTCACCGCCCGCGCGACGGACTGCGCAAGCCTCCGGATCCAGCGCAAAGCGGCCAAATCGTAGAAGTCCTGGGCGGGAGCGCCCAGCAGCACCGCCCCCAGCAATTGCCCCTCCTCGGATACCGGCGCGATCACGCGCATGCCCCGCTCGCGCAGCGCGGCGGAGAGACATTCCGTCCACTTCCCCCGCTCCTGCTCGAGCGCTCCCTCGGTCCAGACTCCCGGTTCCGCGTGCAAAGCCGCCTCCATGTCCGGCGGCAGGACCCGGCGCGGCTCGAGCGCCGCCAGCGCGGCCGGAATCCAAAGCACCTCCGCTTCGGCGCCCCACTCCTTTTGAACGACCCCCGACACGGCGCGCTCGATTTCCTCGAGTGAAGCGGCGTCCGCAAGAGCCGTCTCCAGCGACTCAAGGGCGCGCTCACGCCGCCCCTGCCGCTCGAAAAAAAGCCGGTTGAACGCGCGGTTCGCGCGCTCCCAGAGCGGCGGAAGAAGTCCGACGAGCACGACGCTGACGACGAAGAAATTCAGAAACAGAGAGCCGTCCACGCGCCGCGTCGTCCAGGCGAGACCCGCGAGCAGCGCCGCCAGAACGCCGGAGCCCGCCAGCAGCGCGAACGCCTGTCCCGCCGCCGCGCGCAGATCCATCAGATGGTAGCGTCCGATAGCCGCGAGCACGATCAAGGCGTAGACGAGCAGCGCCGCGTTCGCCGCCGTCATGAACGGCAAATAGAACGAGACAAAGAAATCCGAGAACCCGCCGAGAATCGCGATCCACGAGGCGGCCAAAAAATAGCCTCGCCGGTTTCGTTCGGCGCCGCGGGGCGCGGCCTTCCAATGGACGGTCAATTGATACAGAACGCCGGCGAAAATCGGAATCGCGCCCATGATGAACGCGGCGCGAAATTGCTGCAGCGAGATCCGGCCGATCCACAGGAGTCCCAGCGCGAGAAAGCCCAGCGCGTAGAGCGGGGCGACCCGCCATCGCCGCTGCCGCGCCGGAAGCCCCGTAAAGCACCACGCGAACGACAACGCCGCCCCCGGGAGCCAGGCCACCGGGGAGAACAGCATCTTCATCCAGAACGGGTCCATGAATTCGGGCCACGCCCAAAGATAAGCGACGCTCCAGAGAGAGAAGGACAGGCCCATCAGCGCCAGCGCCCGGTACAGCGGCTGGCCGCGGGAACGGACCCACGCCAACGCGCCGATCCCGCCGTTGAGAGCGGCCGACGCGAGCGCGAGACCCATCGGCCACTCCAACGGGAAGTTCACCGCCGCCCCCGCCCTCCGAGTCCCAACTCGGACCGGTATTGCGCGACCGAACGCCGGGAAAGATGGATTTGGCGGCTCTCGGCGAGCAATTCGCACAGGTGCTCATCGGACATTTCCGGGTGATCCCGCGCGAGAGAGCCCAGCGTCTCCCGAGCGAGCGTTTTCCCGCTCGGCACCAATACCTTTATCGGCGCCTCCGTCCCCCACGGCAGTTCGACGGCCTTGTTGGCGATCAGACGATTGATCACGCTCGGATCCGCGTCGACCGCCGTCGACAGCGACCGCTGCGTCAGGGGCTGGCGAAAACAGGGGTCGCCCGAGACGAGGAATTTCGCCTGCGCCTCGAGCAAAGACTCGAGGACGCGAAACAACGTCGTCTTGCGGCGGTCGACATAAGAAAGCCTCGACAGGTAGCGCTCGGTCCGCTCCCGCTCCTCGCGCTCGAGCTTCGCCAGGTGAACCTTCAAGCGGTCGTCATCGAGGGCGTAGCGGCCCTTCCACACCTCCCGGTTGAAAAATCGAAGTACGGGACGCCCGCCCTGAACGGAGATTCCCGCGACCGTGCTGAACACCGCAGGGGCCGCGGCGGCGGGCTTCTCGGAGAACTCCTCGCGGATGTAAATCTCATCCAGAAAGCCGCGCACCCGCGCGACCTCCGCAATGGTCAACCCCGTCGCGCGGGAACGATCGACATCGGAGACCCCGGCTTCCCCCAGGAACAGGGTTTCGAGATTCTTGCGGCCGATTTTCTTGATCAGCCGCACGGGCTCGGATCGCGCGTCGAGCAGCGCCGGGACTCCGGCGGACGCGTCGGTCAGCGCCATGCCGGCGAAGCGACGCGTCGCGAAAAACGCCTTTCCAAACGGCTTCACGGCCAGCGCCCCGGAGGCGATCAAGGTTTGAAACCTCGGGTCTTTTTCGAGCTTTTTAGACAGAGTCGCGAGCTCGGAGTCGCTCATCGCGAGCAGGCGGGCAAGCTTCATGCGTCCATATAGGGAAGGCGAGACCTTCTGCGACAATCTGGGCATCTCCCCGGAGGATAGCGCCCCGCGCGGATTTTCGCCATAGGGGTTTTCGCAGGCGGGCCGTCTACGGGAAAACGACGGCTTGCCTTCACCGCCCTGAAGG
Organism: Elusimicrobia bacterium CG_4_9_14_3_um_filter_62_55; assembly: GCA_002790095.1. Classification (GTDB taxonomy): domain Bacteria; phylum Elusimicrobiota; class Elusimicrobia; order UBA1565; family UBA1565; genus UBA1565. The sequence continues at coordinate 5,000 of PFUL01000130.1, forward strand.
CGCTATCCTGCCCCCAGTTCCAACGCGATGAACCGAACTGCTCTGAAAATCGTTTACGAAGACGACCGCATGATCGCCGTTGACAAGCCGGCGGGCACGCTCGTCGTTCCCGGCCGCGGAGAAGCTGCGGGGAAGCCCCTGGCCGCTCAACTGCAGGCGCGCTGGAACCGGAAAGCCTATGTCGTGCACCGACTCGACCGGGAAACGAGCGGGGTCGTCGTTTTCGCCAAGGACGCGGAGGCGCACAAACTACTGTGCGGGCAGTTCGAGGCGCGAACGGTCGGCAAGCGCTATCTTGCGGTCGTGCACGGCGCCTTGGAAGTTCCCGGCAGCGTGGACAAGCCGCTGCGGCGCTTCGGGTCGGGCCGTATCGGCATCGACCCCCGCGGAAAGAACGCCGTGACGCGCTACCGTCCGCTGCGGGTCCACGACGGAGCGACCTTGATTCACGTCTTTCCGGAAACGGGCCGCCAGCATCAAATCCGCGTTCACCTGTTTTCCATCGGCCATCCGGTGGTAGGCGACCCGCTGTATCACAAAGGGCCCCCCGACGGCGCGCCCCGGCTGCTGCTGCACGCGGAGCGGCTGAAACTGCTCTCCCCGGACGGCGAGCCGCTGACTCTGAAATCCGACCCGTCCGAAGACTTTACCGCGGCGTTCGAGGCGGTGAAGAAAGCGAGAGCGTCGGCGCCGAGCCCGGGCGCGCGGCGCCGTCGAGGAAGCGGGCCAATTCCCGGATGAAGTCCGGCGTTGCAATCCCGGACTCCGTCGGACAAGTCGGTGGAAGCGTTCAATATTCCCGGTTCCTTAATAGATTGGTACAATGGTACCACTTGCCCAGGCGGCATCGTCGGACGGCGGCCGGGCTGGGGACATAATTTCCATGATCCGAGATCTGAAATATCAAAGCGTCACGCTGGCGAACTTCGAAGAGTTCCCGCAGATTCAAAAACTCCCCGAGCGGATGCGCAAGGACATCCGGGTGGTCGCCCAGGTGCTCCCGTTTAAATCCAACTCGTACTGCGTCAATCGGCTGATCGACTGGACCCGGATTCCGCACGATCCGATCTTCACGCTGACGTTCCCCCACCGGGACATGCTTGAGCCGGAGGCCTTCGATCGGATCGAACGCCTGCTCGACGACAACGCGGCCCCCGAAGCGCTGAAGGCTGCGGCCGACGAGATCCGCCTCAGTCTCAACCCGCATCCCGCGGGGCAGCTGCAGCACAATGTCCCGGTTCACGAGGAAGAACCGCTCGAAGGGATGCAGCATATGTACCGGGAGACGGTTCTCTTCTTCCCGAGCCAGGGTCAAACCTGCCACGCCTACTGCACCTTTTGTTTTCGCTGGGCGCAATTCGTAGGGATGGAAGGGCTTAAATTCGCCTCACGCGAGGCCCAACGCCTCGCCGAGTATCTGAAGGCCCGCCCGTATGTAAGCGACGTCCTGTTTACCGGCGGCGACCCCATGATCATGAAGACCCGGATGCTCAAGGAATACATCGACGCGATTCTGAGCGTCCCTTCGGTCAAGTCGATCCGGATCGGAACGAAGGCGATACAGTATTGGCCCCAGCGCTTTATATCCGACGACGACGCGCAGGAGCTTTTGGCGTTGTTCCGGTCGGTTCGAGCCGCCGGCAAGCATTTGGCGGTGATGTCCCATTTCAACCACTGGATCGAGCTGTCGACGCCGGAAGCGCAGGCGGCCGTCCGGGCGATCCAGGACACCGGCGCGCAGATCCGCACCCAGTCCCCGCTGATGAAGCGGATCAACGACTCGGCCAAGACCTGGTCGAAAATGTGGCAAATGCAGGTTGAAGCCGGCATGGTCCCGTACTACATGTTCATCGCGCGCAACACCGGAGCCCGCCGCTTCTTCGAAGTGCCCTTGGTCCGAGCCTGGGATATCTTCCGCGACGCGTATAAGCAGGTCTCGGGACTCGCGCGAACCGTGCGGGGCCCGAGCATGTCCGCGCTCCCGGGCAAGGTTCGCATCATCGGGGTTTCCGAAGTGCTCGGGGAGAAAGTCTTCGTGCTGAATTTTCTGCAGGCCCGAAATCCGGACTGGGTCGACCGCCCGTTCTTCGCGAAATACGACGAGAAGGCGTCTTGGCTGACGGAGCTCGAGCCCGCGTTCGGGGAAAAGAAATTTTTCTACGCCGACGAGCTTCGCGAACTCCTTGAAGATCGATCCGGATGGTCTCCCCAAGCGTCCGGGGATCCCGATCCCGTGATCCCCGAAGAAATTCTGGCGCCATGAACGACGCTCCCCCCCGGACCGACGACGAGGCCCCGCCCGGAACCCCTGATTGCAACGCCTCCCCCTCGCGCGGTCTCGATCCGGAACGAATCCCCACCCGCGGCCCCGTCTTTCACTTTTTTTGGCCGTTCACCCGCTGGATGGTGACCAATTTCTTCGCGTTCATCTCGATGGTGTTCTTCGAGATTTTCAACCGCACGATCATCATCGGGCGGGAGAATGTGGGAGAGGACCCGAACACCGTCCTGCTTCCGAACCACCAGTCCATGATCGACGGCTTTCTCGTTGGGTACGCGGTGTTCTTCCCGAAGACCTTCATCAAGCCCATGCTTCTGCCTTGGCTGCCCGCTGCGTACGAGAATTTCTTCGGCAACCCCGTCTCTCGGTTCTTCGCCGATAATTGGAAGTGCATTCCGGTCAAGAAAGGACGAAAGGACTTCGGCGCGATGAAGCGCATGGAAGCGTGTTTGAAGCGCGGAATCATGATCGTCTTCCCTGAGGGGACGCGTTCGCGCGACGGTCGCCTGCTGCCCCCTCGCTCGGGCATCGGGTATGTGATGCTGAAGAACAAGGCGAAGGCGATCCCGGTCTGCATGGACGGGATGGACAGGACGCTCCCGATCGGTCACTTTTGGCCGCGGGTATTCAACACGATCTATTTGTATTACGGACCCCAGGCCGACTTAAAGGAGTTCTACGACAAGCCGGCCGACCGGGAAACCGCGGACGCGGCGATCAAGAAGGCCTTCGGAGACGTCGCGCGGATGAAAACCGTCCTGAGCCGATACCGCCGGTACCGGCGCCACCTGCTTTCGAAGCGCCCCTTCCTCTTCCGCCTCTACGCCCCGTAGGCGAGTCTACTTCCGTTTGGATTCGCTGGCCGCTTTCTGCGCTTTCCAGGCGGCCATCGCGTCCGCGGCCAATTGTTCGCGCAAGGTTTGCTGCTGTCCCTGGAAGGCCTTCAGATCCGAAAAAAGCACCGCGAAATAATCCTGCATCTTCTGATGCTGCTGGCTTTCAAAGGACTTGATAATGTTGGTTTGCAGGCGCTCGAAGTCGGCGATCGTCTGAGAATGAAAGGTCGGATCGAGAGAGTCGAGCGATTCAAAGAGATTCAGGCGCTGGCGCGCGATGCGAATCTCGAAACTCTTGCGGTCCTCGTACATTTGCGTCCAAAAACTGGCCCACGCCGTGGTCAATCCCCGGCCCCACTTGTCCTGCTCCCGGTGCGCCTTCTTCGCCTCGCCGAGCCGCTGCTGGAGATACGCTTCGATGCTTTCCTTGTCGGTACCGAGGACCGGGGCGGCCTCTTTCGGCGGGGCCGATTTGTCGTTCTTGCGGCGGGAGGATTTCTTTTCCTTCTTGTCCGCCTTCTTGTCTTCGTCCTTGCTCTCCTCGCGCTCGGCCGGCCTGCTGCTCGCGCTGGAATCGCGGCTGTAGCCGCCGCGCCGCGAACCCGCCTGCGCGAAACTCGACGCAGGCGCGAGAATAGAGAACGCCAGCGCGAAAAAGAAGAGGGGATAGGGGTTCATAGCGGCATCACTCCGATTGCGGTTTCGGTTTAGTTATACATCGGGGGCCGTTTTTTCGCAATGTCGCAATTGTTAAGAGAAAGCGGGGAAAACTAAGAAAGACGGCGCAGCGTGGGGTCCGCCGGAAAGCGAAGCAGACCTAACCGGGCCGCCTCGCGGGCGGCGGGAAAATCCTCCATTTCGGCGAGCGCGAGAGCGAGATTGCGGTGGAGCGCCGCTTCCCCCGGATGGTCGCACAACGCCTCGCGGCAAACGCGAAGCGCGCATTCCAGCCGCCCTGAGCGCCGATAAATCCCCGCCAATTCCCCCAGCGCGAATCCGGCCCGTCCGGGCTCGACGACCAGGCGCGCGCACAAGGCTTCCGCGTCGCCGTACATTTCGAACGCCGCGAGCGCGGCCAGCAAGACGGACTCCAAGGCAAAATCACGATCGCGATCGGCCTGCCGACGCAAAAGCGCCGCGAAATGCCGGCACGGCGTCCACGCCTCCTCTCCGTCGTCAAGCGTCAGCCGCACCCAACGGCGGAAATCCTCAAGCGCCAGCGGAGCCTCGTCGGGAAACACCACCTGGCGGCCGTCGAAGCCGACGCGTTCCGGTGATACGTGCCCGAATCGGCCGCGCAGCCCGTCCGGCATGCGATACGGGCCGTCCGGCAGTTCGTAAAGGCGAGGACCCTCTGGCGGAACGCGTCCTCGCGCCAAGGCGCGGACTTCTTCCCACTCCAGCCCGGGCACATCCTGGCCGGGAGGGTCGAGACGCGCGCCCGCGAGACGGGGAATCGCGGACAAAAGTCCGTACACGCCCCCCGGCTTCTGACCCACCCAGATCAACTCCTCTTCGGATTCCAGCGTTCCGGCGTAGCGCGCCGCCGCCTCCGGGGTTGAAAAGACGGGAATCCAAATCCCGCCGAGCTCCGTATCCGGTTCCGCCCATAGATTCAGATCGGCGGGTTCCAGCGATTGCCGGGATCCCTCGCCGCGCGAGCCCGGAACGTGCAGCAGATAGGTCGGCGAGGAAAGCAGCGCCTCGTAGAGTCCTGATCGCGGAGCGAGCGCGTCTTCGGCCGCGGCCCGAATCTGCGTCGATAAATTTCCCCCCATCGCCCCATTTAGGCAGTTCTTCCGAGAAGGAGTCAATGACCTGAACTGCGGGGCGCGGCTGCATCTCTCAAATCCGACACTATGCAATAACCCAACCCCTAGGGCCTAATATCAGCTAGGCCCCAATCCCGCCGAGACGGGACCGTCCGACTCAACCAATAACTTAGGGTTTATGACACGATTTAGGGAACATGCGGAAACTAATCGCCTCCACGCTCGTCGCCGCGCTCATCGTCCTTTCCCCCGGACCGATGGGACTTCGTGCCATGGCTTCAGTTGTTAATGGAACCGCCGCGCGGGGTGTTCAGACGGGGCCGACGCCCGCTTCGGCGCCGACCGCCGCCCACTCCTCTTCCCTCTCGGTCCCGCGCGCGCTGAGCGCCCCTTCCGTTTCCGGGTCGAATCTCCCGGCGCTGGCTCCGGCCTTTACGGACGCCCCGCAAGCGCTCGCCGCGACCGTCCGCGCGATCGTCCCCCGAACGATGCCGGCG
>PFUL01000130.1:10400-11089 GCA_002790095.1 Elusimicrobia bacterium CG_4_9_14_3_um_filter_62_55
TCCCCCGAACGATGCCGGCGTCGTCGAGGATCGTTCCGACCGCAATCGAAAGCGCGACGCCGCTTCAAACCCCGCGGAACTCCGCGGCGCGAACCGCTCCGGTCCGTCCCCAATCCCCGCGGGAAACCACGCGCGCGGCGGTCGCTGAGATCACAACATCCGCCGCACCGGACATCGCCGCCGCCGGCGCGAAGGAAACGGGCGGGGACTCGCTGTACGCCTCCGGAGACAATCTGCAAGCCGTCTTGTCCGGCGCGTTCGGGTCTTCCCGACGCTCGGATGCGCCCCTCGCCCCGAAATCCTCGCGGTTCGACTCTATAAAGGGAAAGGCGCATGCCGCCGCCGCCCTGCGCCGCTTCGCCCCGGACGCGGTTTCGGCCCGCGGAGCGGACGCAATCCCCCTCGCGCGAAACGCCGCGGACTCCCCTGCGACCGCCCGCTCCGCATGGAGCAAGGCCCGGGGGGCCGTGCTCGGCCGGTTCATAAAGACCCTGACGCTCTCCGTGTTCTCCGCGCTTCTGGTGTTCGCCCCCGGCATCTCCGCCGCCCAAGCGCCGGCTTCCTCCCCCGCGGCCCCCGCGCAGGTGGACGGCGCTCCCGGACAGGTCGCCGCCCCCAAAGACGCCGTCGCGATCGCCGCCGAGAAGGTCGTGGTCCGCGTGGAAGTCTCGAAGGAGGCAGTCACCGTC
>PFUL01000108.1 GCA_002790095.1 Elusimicrobia bacterium CG_4_9_14_3_um_filter_62_55
CAGAACCACCATCTCGTTGACTTCCCCTAATCTGTATGCTTATATTATAAATACAGCATGCAGAATAAACAAAATAGCCCCGCTCAGCTTCGCCAAAAGCTAATTCAGGTCTGCCAGGTCCCCCGTGAGGACCTGGGCGTATTCCTATCAGATCATCCCCTGGTCAGAGGGACGGTCTATACCCTGAGGCGCAAGTGCTCCAAGCCCACCTGTCGATGCGCCCAGGGTGAACGGCACGCGTCGGTCGTCCTCACTGCCAACATCAACGGCAAAACCCGGTTATGGACGATTGCTCCGGGCAGTGTTGAAGAACTCCGCGAGCGAACTGAAGCGTACCGGCAATTCCGCAAAGCGCGAGCGGCTTTTCTTGAACAATGGGCCCAGCGCCAAGCCGCCATATTGCGCCTGATCGACGCTGTCGGCAAGGCCCGCACTCGGCAACCATGAGAGGGGTCGACGAACAGCAATACCTGGATCTATGCCGGGATGTACGCGGAGGAAGCCTCTATCCCATGACCAAAGACATGAACATGGCGGAATTGGTGGTTCACATCGAGAGGTCCGTACAGCGGATTGCTCATGCGTTGTTGAAGTCCCGCCTGGCGGAAGATCCCCGAAGCGATCCGCCGGAGCCTGTGTGCTGCAAATGCCAAGGCAAGCTGCGGATACAAGAGCACGCGCAGCGGCGCCAGATCAACACGGCCATCGGCGAGATCGAGTATTGGCGGGCGTACGGCGTCTGTGATCGTTGCGGGCATACGGCGGCACCGTTGGACGAGGCACTGGGCATTCCGTCGTTTGGTCCGAGCGTGGAGGTGATGCGCAAGATCAGCCACGCGGCGGCGACGGCGAGGTCCTTTGGGATGGCGGCGGATATTCTCAAAGAGCACGCGGGCATCGAGATGAGCGCCAAGCAGGTGAGGGTGAACAGTGAGGCTGAGGGCGCGCGGGCGGCGGCGGCGCGCGCGCTTGAAGTGGAGTCGTTTCGCAAGGGCGCGCAGATCGCCGGGCCGGGCGCGGCCGCCGACTTGATCGTGGTTACGGCCGACGGCGGACGCATCCAGACGCGCCAGAGCGATAAGGACAAGGAGGATGACGAGAAGGGCGGGGTGTGGAAGGAGGACAAGGTGGGTGCTGTCTACGACGCGAGCCCGCGCAAAGATCCGGCCGCACGTAAGGCCCCGGAGTACGATGGGGCCAAGGCGCTTATGAAAACCTATGCGGCCACGATGCAGTCGTGGGACGAGTTCGGCTACATGCTGCGCGTTGAAGCGCAGAAACGCGGCTACATGGAGGCCAAGGAAAAGCTTTTCATATCCGACGGCGCGCAAAGTCTGCGGACGTTCAGACAGGATCATTTCCGGGAAGCAACATTCATTCTGGACTGGTATCACGCCGTCGAGCACCTGTCCGGCTGCGCCAAGGCTGCATTCGCAGAGAACACCGAGGAGTACGTCGCGTGGTACAAGCGGGTGAAGAAGAAATTGTGGGCGGGGAATCTTGACGGCGTGATCGAGAGCATCGAGAAAGAGTCGGCGCGGGTCGGCAAGCCGCAGCCCAAGGAGCACGAATCCTCGCCGCGCGTGATCCTGCACAGGAACATCGGCTACTTCAGCGATAATCGCGACGGGATGGACTACCCGCGCTTCCGGGCGGAGGGCTGGCCGATCGGCTCGGGCGTGGCGGAGGGCGCGGTCAAGCAGTTCGGGATGAGGCTCAAGGGCAGCGAGAAATTCTGGAACGGATTCGGCTTCGGCCCGGGGGCTGAAGAGATGCTGGCGCTGTGCGCGCTTCATCGCAGCGAAGACGGACGCTGGGAAGAGTACTGGCGCAGACGCGCGCAGCCCAGCGCGCGTCATAATTCACGCTGATAATTTCCGCGTTGTTGTCACAGGTTTTCAGCCCGCCGCCGTTGGCGGGCTGAAAACCCGGCACGTGTGCCCAGCATGAGCATGACTAGGAGGTGCAAGTCCTCTGGAGGACCTGGTCGCAGGGACTCCAAGTGAACCGCAAAGCGAAGGT
>PFUL01000115.1 GCA_002790095.1 Elusimicrobia bacterium CG_4_9_14_3_um_filter_62_55
GCGGGCGTGCGCGGGGTAAACCCCGTCCTGTCGTTGGCCTCGATCACCGTCTCCCACGGTCCGGCCTCCGCCTCGGCGCGCGTGCTGGGCGCTTCGCCCCGGCACGCCGCGATGCACAATTCTCCGACCGCGTTCGGACGCTTTTTCTCGGCCGAAGAGGATGAACGGTTGGAAAAGGTTTGCGTGCTCGGCGCGGGCGCGGCCAGGACACTGTTCACTGCGCCCGCCGCCGCGATCGGAAATACCGTGAAGATCCGCGGGCTGCATTTTGAGGTGCTCGGCGTGCTTTCCGGAGCCGGTGCGTCCGGCGCGTCGGACCTCGACCAGCAGGTCCTGGTGCCCGTCCGGACGGCGCTGAAGCGGTTGGCGAACCGCCGCACGCTGAGCTACCTTGAGATCGAGACTTCCGGTCCCGAATCGGAGGAGGCGATCGGGAAGGCGGTTACTCGTATTCTAAGAACGAGGCACGCGATCCCGGAATTTCGTTCGAACGGCTTCAAGCTGCGGAGTCTGCTCAAAATCCAAGAGGCTCTGACCGGCGTGGCGCGGACCCTCTCCATTCTTCTGGGCGTCGTTTCGGCGACTTCGCTGTTGGTCGGCGGCATCGGGATCATGAACATCATGCTCGTCTCCGTTCGCGAACGTACGCGCGAGATCGGACTGCGCAAGGCGATGGGCGCCCGCAAGCGCGACGTGCTGAGCCAATTTCTCGTGGAAGCGGCCGCGATCGGCGTCGCCGGAGGAGCGGTCGGAATCCTCGTGGGGTTCGTCACCGTGCGCGTTTGCGCGGCGTTGACCGGCTGGCCGGTTCTTGTTGAAGGCGGGTCGCTGCTGTGGGCCGCCGGGTTTTCGTTGTTGATCGGCGTTTTGTCCGGGTTTTGGCCCGCGTACCACGCGTCCGAATTGGAACCGGCGCGGGCGCTGCGCTTCGAATAAGAAACGCCCCTCGAATTGAGTCGAGAGGCGTCGCGGCCCGGGCCGAGCGTCAGGCCTTATGCTTGCCGTTTCCGCTGTCCGAAGGATCGTCGCAGCGGTTCTTCGTCAGGCCGTTCCCCTTTCCGTTTTCTGCGCCCTTCGAATTCTTATCCTGTCCGGTCGCTTTCCCATAGCACGGCTCGGGTTCTGCGGGCGGGTCGATGATTTCAGTCGGCGTGATGGTATCAAGACAGAGTCCCCAATAGGAGTAATCGGCGTTTTGCGCGTTCGCGACGTCTCGGAATTGTTCGCAGACCGCCGGGTCGAAATTCGCGTAGAAGGCGGCGAGAGACGCGTCTCCCGAGGAACCGCTCTGATCGAGGACGGAGACGAGGATGCCGTTGACGAAATTCCAGGCTTTTCGATACCAGTTGCCGTAGCTGCTGTCTCCGGCGGAGCCCGATCGACTCGCGTACAGGTCGCCGTTGTCCTGGATGGTGCGGTTGGAGCCGATCGTGTTGTCGACGCTTTGGCGCGAGTTCGAGTAGTAATCGCTGCCCCAGGAAGCGATTCCGCCCGCGCTGCGGCTCCAGGCGGAAGTGATGAGCGTCGAATTCGCCCAACTGCTGTAATCGTAGCCGGCGCCGGTTTCACGATTGGAATTTGCGGAAACCGTGCGTTCCCCGGACGCCGAAAGCGAATCGGAACCCGAGGCAATGGAACGGGCGCCCTGCTCCGAGGCGACGGACCATCGCGTCTGGACCGTACGGCCGCCGTCATAGGCGGTGTTGTCCGCCGCGGAGCGGGAACTGCGGGCGAGTGATTGCTCCGTTCGGGATAAACCGTCACCGGCGTACTCGTCGATACTGAAACCGGATTGCGTGTACGCGCTCGCGTAGCCGAACGAGCTTCCGAATTCGCTGCCGCGACCCGCTTCAGAATAGCGGTAATCCGTTTGGGTCAGGTGTTTTCCGGAGCTTCCGGCGGAGTCTTCGAAATCGTAATCCCGACTCTTGCGGAGATTTGTTCCGGTCTGGACATAGTCGCGGGTGAGCAATCCGCCGTAGTAGCTCTGAGTCCCGACGGTCTCATAGGAACTGTTCGTCGTTAAAGACTTCGTGTCGGCCCGGCTCCACCCGGACTCCCCGGTGAGACCCTTTTCGATCCGAACGACGAGGCTCTGGACGCTGTTCGTCCAGGTTTGGATGAAGTCCTGCTCTAAGTAGCCGGGAATATTGTTGTGGTAGGAGACGACGCCGGAGGCGTCGAAGGTATACTTCGTTCCATGCGAATCGCCGTCCTCGAACGACAACTCGGTCTCCGAACTGGTGTAGTCCTGCGTGTTCCATTCGGAGCTTCCCTCGAAATAGAAGCTGCAGTCGGCGAGTTCTTCCGTGCCGCTCCAATCGGCGCTGTACGCGTCGCGGTCGGTGATGGTTTTAATGGAGTAGGAGCAGGCCGCCCAGGACGACTCGGCGGCGGTCAGAGCCAAAATGCAGACGGCGGACCCGGCCAGTCTCTTCAACATGCGCTGCCCCCTCGAACCTCGCGCAGAACTCCGGGAATGCAGAAACCGTTTCTGCAAGGGGGTGTTGTCAGTATAGTCAGAATGCTCCGGTTCGACACGGAGGGGGCGTTGTGACTTTAGTGCGTGTGAAGCGGATGTGAGGCCTCGACGAGCGCCGGACGCCGCTAGGAAACGGGGACGCCCTTGAGAATCGGTAAAAAGAGGTGGAAAACAGTACCTTTTCCGACTACGGAATCCACCTTGACCCGTCCGTTGACGCGATCGACCATTTTCTTCACGACGGCCAATCCCAGGCCGGTGCCCCGGGCCTTCGTCGTGAAAAAGGCGGTGAAGATGTTGTCGAGGACCTCCGGCGGGATTCCGGCCCCCGTGTCTGCGATGTCCACCTGCACCCAATGCGGGTCCACGACGCCGGTCGCGATGGAAATCCTCCCCGCTTCAGGCATGACCTCGATGCCGTTTCCGATTAAATTTCGCACCGCCTGACGGAACTCGTCCTGGTCGATATTGACCACCGGGTTGTTGGGATCGTAGTGCGTCGCGACCTTGATGTGCGGCGGAAACGGGTACACCGAGAGAATCTCGTGCAGATAGTGGTTGAGCGATGTCACTTGAAGCTTGAGTTCGCGCGACCGCGAGTAGTTCAAGATTTCCGAGATGATGCTCCCGGCCTGCTTGACTTCGGACTCGATGATCGCCACGTGTCTTCCCAGTTTCGCGTCGAGTTTGTTCTCCTTGCCGAGCTTCGTCTTGATGAAGAAAATCGAGTTGTTGATGACCGCGAGGGGGTTGCGGATTTCGTGACCGACCACGGAGGCCATCTGACCCATGATCGCGAGACGTTCCTTGTTGACGAGTTCTTCCTGCGCGGCGCGCAGTTCCCGCGTACGCGCTTCTACGCGCCGTTCGAGCGTTCCCGACAGCCGCGAGAGTTCTTCATTGGTCCCGACGAGTTCCTCGGTTTTCTCCTTCAGAGAGTCGCTCATTTGCAGAAAGGATTGGCCGAGGTCTCCGATCTCGTCGTTGGTCAAGATCATGTCGGGCAGATCCTCGAAGCGTCCGGCGCGCAGCTGCTCGGAGGCCCGCGTGAGCTCGCGCAGCGGCTCCGTGATATGCGCGGCGATCGCGAGCGAGAGCAGTACGGTGATCACGATCAGCCAAATCAGAATGCGCGTCACCTGTTTTCTCATTTCCGTCGCGGCGCGATACGCAGCGTCGAGCGGCTGCTGCACGTACACGATCCAGTCGAGGTTCTTGATGCGCGCGTAGGCGCCGAGCACCTCGGTGCCTCCCGTGGAGGAAATCGTTCCGCCCCCCGTGTCCGAGATGCGCCGGCGGACCATTTCGAAGGCCGCTTTCGATAGTTTCGGTTCCCGTTTGTAGACCTGATCGGGATCGGAGTGGGCGACGAGGAAACCGTCCGGCGTGGACACCGCGGCCTGCTGCCGCGCGGGATTCGGGTACTCCTCGTGGAGCATCGTCGAGATGCCCGTCAACGTGACCTTCCCGATAAGCGCGCCTTTCACCGTCGGGGTGGAATTTTCGGTCTCGGCGTTCAGGATGGGAACCGCCATCGTCAACGCGGGACGCACCCCCTGGATGCGCTCGATCGAGCCGACGTACTCTTTCTTGTTCATCGCGTGAACGAATCCCGGATGCTCGCGGCGATCGCGCATTTCGACGCCTTCTTTTAAGAAGCGGTCGAGGCGGGTGGTTTCGACTCCGTTCGGGGGAACCACGGAAATCTCCAGGAACTCGACGTAATGGCGCATGACGTCCAGGATGAACTTCTCCTGCTGATCGGGATTCATCTCGGCGAAGTTGCCCAAACGCGCGGTTTCCCGCAGGATTTTCTGCGAGTTCTGGATCTGAAACTCGACGATATCTCCGATCCGGTCGGCGAGATCGGTTTGATTGCGAAGCGAGACCTCCTTCAGCACGTCAAGCGAGATGTTGACCAGGTGGGAAACCACGATCCCGACCGGAACCAACGAGATGAGAAGAAACCAGATCAGGAGCTTATAGGAAAGGCGTCCCCGTCTGGGCGCGGCGGGCTGCATCGTCCAAGTGTAGAGGGAGGCTATGACAGTGTCAAGCTGAGCCGGGCCGCGCGCAGCGGCTGCGTGACCAGCGATTTCAGAAAGGAGGCCGCTTCGAGAGAGCGGCGCTGCAGGGAGAGCGTCGCGTCGAACGCCGAGTCCTTTCCTCCGCGCGAGAAGTGCCACAGAATTTCGGTGCCGGGAACGCCGAGGTTCCATTCCCCGGGCTGTCCCGGGGATTCGGCCCAAGAGAGGCGCCGGTGATCCCGTTGGGCCTTGTTCGCGTCAAGGACGAACCGCATCGGTTCGACGCCGGGAAGCCGGTCGAGGGACACGAGGACGGCGTCGAGCGGGCCTTCCTCGGTAAAGCAGTAGTACGCGCCGGCGAGCGGCCGGGAGAATCCCCATGTCCGCAATTGCGTCAGAATGCGGATGGGCCCGTCGACGGGTCGGCCCAGGGATTCGAACACGAAACGGCGGACGCTTTCATCGAGGGTCAACGCCGGGTCTCCGAAGTGATCCTTCCGGTCGAGCCGCGCGAGGGCCGGGCGCTCGAGAGACCAGAGCAGTCCTCCGGCGAAGACGGACGGGGCTTCCTCCAGATCGAGATAGAGGAAGCTCACCGGAACGCGCAGCACCGAGGCTGCGGGACGATACCGGCGGCGCCGGATCCAGCCTTCGTAAAACGAGCTGATCATAGAAGCAAGACCGCCGCGCCGACGGCGGCCGCGCCCGCGAGGACGGCCGCCGCGAGTTTCCAGTAAGAGCGCGTTCCGGTAGGAATCGGGACGGGGTCCGGAGGAGGAGGGGGAAGTTCGGGTTCCGGCGTCGGAAGTTCGGGTTCCGGCGTCGGAAGTTCGGGTTCCGGCTCGGGCGGGGGCGGGAGGCGCATCGTCTTTTCGGGATCGGCCTCTTCGACGGGCACGCCGGCGAAGACGGGGGACGCCGCGCTCGCCGCGCTTTCCTGCAGACGTGTTTCCAGGCGTTCGATCGTGTGCGATTTGCGGATCAGATCCTGTTTCAGCGAGACGATCGCGTTCTCCAATTCCGCCGTGCGTTCGGTTTGCGCGGCGCTCGCCGCCGATCCCAGGGCTTCGAGCGTTTTATGTTCCTCAACGGCGCGCTCCAGCGCTTCTTCCGCGCGCAGACGGCGACCCTTCTCCGCTTCCACCTGCCGGGAGAAGATTTCCTTTTCTTCCCGGAGGCCGGCCTCGATCCCCGCGAAACGCGCCTGCGCGACGCGAAGGCGGTTCTCCGCCTCCACGGCCTGCTCCCGGAGCCCGTCGAGCTGGACGCGCAGGTCGTCGAGGGTCTTCGCGCGTTCGGACGCCAAAAGTTTCGCCTTGTCGAGTTCGGACAGGAGCGTCTCCCGCTGTCTCTGGAGGGACTCTCCCTTGACCGTCGAGGTGGAGGCCTCCGAGCGCAGGCGGCTTTCCGCCTCCGCCGCGCGGGCTTCGAGCGCCTCGAGCCGCATCTTCAGTTCCTCGGCGGTCTTTCTCCGTTCTTCCAAAGCCGTCTCGGCCTTCTCCGCCTTGAGCTTCCAGATCTCCAACTGCTTGTTCTTTTCCGCGTCGGCGGTTTCCCGCTCGAAGGACACGGTGCGGAACTTGGAATCCGATTCGGCCGCGCGCCGCTCGGCGGTTTCCAGTTCCGATCGGATGGATTCGAATTGGCGCTCGCGCGCTTCTTTGGCGGCCGCAACGCGAACGATTTCCCGGGAGGATTCCTCGAGTTCGCGCCGCAGCGATTCGATTTTCGCCCGGGCGGAGACGGCGTCCGAGCCGAGCTTTCGGAGGTCTTCGAGTTCCCGCTCCAAAGAAGTCGTCCTGTGTTTGAGCGCTTTTCGTTCCCCTTCGCCGCGTTCAAAATCGCGCCGGGCTTCTTCGAGCCGCCGTTCGAGCGATTCCTGCTTGCTCCGGCTTTCGTCGACGCTCGCGTCCAACTCCAAATTGTGATCGAGCACCTCGTCGAGTTGGGCCTTGCGGCGCTCCAAATCGAATTGGATCTCGGCGGTCCGTTTCTTTTCGGTTTCGAGGGCTTTACGGTGGTCTTCGGTTTGCTGCTGCAGCTGCCAGCGCAGTTTCTGGTTCATGCGAAGCAGTTGTTCGGCCCGCGTGCGCAGCTGGAACAAGAACGCGGTGTCGCCTCGGCTGCCGACGATAGATTCGAGCGTGCGCCAGGCCCCGAGGTCGAACTCGGGGCAAACCATCGTGTCGAGGGTCACGCCCGACATCATGACGATGTCGCGCAGGGGCCACGGGCCTTGCGCTTCCCCTTCGATTCGAACGTGATACAGCATCCCTTGAAGGATAGGGGTGCTCCAAGAAGAATATATTTCAGTCTTTTAAAGATTATCGAGTGAGCGCAGGAGACTGCTTGTGGCAAAAGTCGACGTTGGAGGTGGGAAAATCTATGGAATACGGGTCGTATAAATCCAATTGAGGAGTGTATCGATTTCGTGAGCCCAAAATAAGCTCAATCCGCGCTCCTGTGCTTCAATCAAGTTTGCAAGCTTGTAAACGCCGCTCAAAACGGCGACGGGCACGATATTCCTTTCTCCGAAGTCCTTTTGCCAAGCTTCAGCTTTTGCCGCTGCATCATTATTCAACCGTTTGACCGAATTTATGGAGGAATTAGAGACCTTGCACTCGATGGCCATTTTCCGATTATCCCACAAGCCGATGACAAAGTCTGCTTTGCGTGTACCCAATCTGGTTTCCCGGCAAAATTCTCCAATTGACGGAGCGTCTCCGAGGGTTCCTATCTTCCTCCGCGGGACTTCAACAAAACCCGCGCCAGCCAAAGCTTCCGCGACGCGGCTCTCCTGCAATTCTTTCCCTTCACTTCGCCTGAGGGTTTGGATACGCTGATAGGCCATCAATGCCGCTGAAGCCAGCACAGCGGCATTTTTTTCAGACTCGGTCGGATCTCTCCGCTCGGAAACCCAGGGGAATCGCCTCCGATCCAAGCATGAAAGGACCGTTTCAACGAGTCTTGAGGCGGCTTTCTGATCGCCCATTAAGCGGGTCGGTGAGAGTGAGGCGACTATCGCAAGGGTCTTGAGATCGTCTTGAGAAATAGGTGGCCCGGGTAAATAGCGGAATGCTTCGAGATAGGATTCGCTGGAGAGAATCTTGTGAATCTTCGCTTGGTCCCAATCGCTAAGGTCTACAGTCGTTTCAAGTAGTTCCTCAATGACTCCTTGACAGTTGTCAAAAGCGGAGGAATAGGCCTCAACCGGCTCTTGAAGTCGTTCATTGCGGAAAATCTCAATTGCCTTAAATCGAGCAACCTCCAATTGTTCCTCATCCCATCGGGTGGGGTTTACCATTCCGGCTGAGCACCTCGGAGAAGTTCCGGGCCAGGGACTACCAGTCTTTCCATCTCTCGTGGCTCGAACTTCGTCAACCCTCCAGCGTAGGTTCTCCCATCCTTGAGGCATATGTTTCTCGAAAGGAACCGCACCAACCTTCCCATGGTCTTCTCATCCATCTTGTCACGAGGATAAATGCCGTGCGCAATGTTGATGTGGCGAGCAGACACCAAGTTCCGTACAAATGCTGGGGGACGGCGTGACATATAAGTCGCCAAAATTGGTGCAGGGTCCTTCAAGCCGACAGACCACCAGGCCTTTCGGTTTTGTGCTACATATCCCTGATGTACCCCGAGCTTCCGTAATCGGCGGAGGAATTGGAGAATTTCCTTGCGATCCCGCTCATCCAATTCATCCAAATCCATAGGGAGGTCAATGACGCGGCGCAAGCTCGTCGTGTCATCCAAGGCGCTTCCAGCGGCATAGAGCTCCTTGGCTCTCGTCACTGTGGCCAATTTGACCGAATCCGGTAGGTGGTTGCTTTGTTCGTTAACAATCCATGCTGAGTTGGAGCCAGTTACTTGTCCCCGATGAACGCGGCATAATTCGCCAAGTTCGATAAATCCCGAAGGCGGCTTGTTGGCGCGGCGTGTGAGATGAGACCATCGGCTTTCAGATTCGAGACGTTCTCTCCGTAGAGGTTGTCCTCCATTCAACTTTCCGAGACGCCCCAGAGACTTGACGCGCCAAACCTTGATTCGCGCTGGACGGCTAGACTTTTCGAAGCATGTAATAACCCCGGTAGTAGCCGCATCGGGAAATGGCAAGGCGGTAGGTTCAATAACGACAAGATTTTGGCCGCCAAGTGCTCCGGTAAAAAGATCTCGCACTAATTTCCCGTAGTTCACATCTAGCCACTCAGCGGCTGTGATAAATGCTCCGAAGTCGCGTGGTCTCGCGGCGAGCGTTGTCGCGAGAAAGAAATGGACGTGAAGTCCCGCGAGTTGACTTGCAGTTAATCTGAGTCTCTTTGATTCAACTGACAACCAGTTCTTCCACCGTGTTCCCAGTAGATGGTGCCGGACATACGGAGGATTCCCGATGTAGAGAGTCCTTCCTGAGATCGGGGGAAGCAAAGCCCGCCTGTAGTCTGTGAGAATTATCTGTGCTCTGTGATGGAGTCCGGCAGCAGCAACGTGCCCCCTCGCTATCAATGCGGCGAGAGGGTCCAATTCGATGCCAACCAGATCGGAATTTTTAAATTTGCGACCAGCTGCGACGAGAAATCTGCCCGAGCCTGCACCCGGGTCGACAATCCGAGATGGTTGCGCGTAGGAGGCTGCCCAGGCGATCATTGCCGAGATAATTTTTTTTGGCGTATATGTCGCCCCGGCAGGTCGGCGGATTTCAGGCGAACGAATTAGGCAAAAGAGCTCTCCGAGCGGGTCTTCTCCATGGCGAATTTTCTCTCGGATATCACGGATTCTGCAAGTGGGCACCTTAGGAAGTCCGCTAATCAGTCGCTGTTCATCCGCAGACCAGCCCCTAACTTGTGTCGCGCCCAGAGAGAGCGCTATCGCGGCAAGTTCGCGTTCCATGCGTTGGGTAATTAGGGGCGGCGCTCCGCTATTCGCGCATTTAGACTTCGATTCGATCGGGGTCACGTGTCAGTCTCACGCCTAACGGGTCCGGGGGGCTGCTCACTGCGGCGCCTAACCGCAGAGCTCCCTTGGAACCCTGTTGATTTTATCACATACAGAGCGCAGACCGACGGATCGGGAGAATTGGAATTTCCATCGTAAATTACAATTTAAAATGCACTCGGGTCCGTCGCCGAGGGGTCATCCTAGGCTACGAGAAGGCAGATGTCTACAGACTTTGCCCGACAAGCTTTTCCAGCCGCTTGGCTGTGATCTTTTCGTGTTCCGACGCCGCGATTTTCAGCTCCTCGTCGGGGGAATGATTCAGTCGGGCGTCGAGCCGCGCGAGAACGTCGTCGCGACGCGTACCGGAGTCCGACGCGAGGAAGGCGTATCCGAATTTTTCGTAATAATCGTCGTAGAGTTTCTTTAATTCGAGGAAGGTCTCATCGGAGACGGAGGGCGTCCCCGGCCATTGGATGCGCAACAGTTCCAGACCCTCCACGCGCGGGTGGTGGGAGAACGCCTCCCTCCAGTCCTTCGGGTCGAGAATCCCCCAAATTTCGCGTCCCGCGGCCTGAAGGTCTTCCGCAGAGGCGAACGGCTTGCGCATCAGCATGCCGTCGATCCAGCGCTGCGAGCCGCAGCAAAGCTCGAATGCAGCGCGCGCTTCCAGGATTCCAAGAGCGTTGAGTTCTTCCAGGGTCATGCAGGCCTCCCCACGGAGTGCGAAGACTTTTTCGATCGTATCAAATTTGAGATAATGACCCAATGCAGACCGATCCGTCCAGAGTCCTCACGGTTCTCCTGGCCGGCGGCAAGGGTCAGCGCCTCGGAGCGCTGACGGCCGACCGGGCCAAGCCGGCGGTTCCTTTCGGCGGAGCCTACCGGATCATCGATTTCGCGCTGTCGAATATCGTGAATTCCCGTTTGGGAAAGGTGCTGGTTCCGGTTCAATACCGGTCCCGATCTCTCAGCGAGCATATCCGCCGCGATTGGAACCGCTTTTTCAACCCCGCCCGCGACGAATTCATCGAGACGCTCCCGCCCCAGCAGGTCGTCGAGCGCTGGTACTCAGGGACGGCGGACGCCGTCGCGCAGTCGCTGTTCGCCATCCGGGAGGAAAAGCCGGAAAAGGTCCTGATCCTGTCGGGCGATCACATCTACAAGATGAACTATCGCCACATGATCTCGGCGCACGAAGAGAGCGGCGCCAAGGTGACCGTCGCGTCCGTCGAGGTGGCGCGGGCGGAGGCGGGCGGGTTCGGGGTGCTTCACGTCGACGAACGGGACGCGATTCTCCGCTTTCAGGAAAAGCCGAAAGACCCCGAGCCGATTCCCGGCAATCCCGATCTCTGCCTCGCGTCGATGGGGATCTACGTCTTCGACTACGACGTCCTGGAACAACTTGTGGTCGCGGATTCGAAGGATCCGGCGAGCTCTCATGATTTCGGAAAGGACATCCTTCCGAAGCTCGTCGGCCGCAAGGATTTGTTCGCCTATCGCTTCCTCGATTTGAACAAGAAGCAGACGAAGTACTGGCGCGATGTGGGGACCGTCGACGCGTATTACGAGGCCAATATGGACCTCATCGCGATCGACCCCCAGCTCAACCTCTACGATCCCGAATGGCCGATCTACCGTCAGGCGTCTTTGGCCTCGCCCGCGAAATTCGTGTTCGACGGCCAGAATTGGCCCGACGACCGCGCCGGCTTCGCCGTGGATTCTCTGGTGTCCTCGGGCGTCATCGTTTCCGGGTCCCGCGTCTACCGATCGATCCTTTCTCCGGGCGTCCGCACGCACAGTTGGTCGCTCGTCGAGGACTCCATCCTGCTCGGAAACGTGAGGGTCCGGCGCCACGCGAAAATCCGTCGGGCGATCATCGACAAGGACGTCGAAGTCCCCGAGGGCGAGGAGATCGGCTACGATCTCGAGAAGGACCGCAAGCGCTTCTTCGTCTCCGAGGGCGGAATCGTCGTGATCGGCAAGCGCACCGTCATCAAGCCGACCTCGTCTTAGACTTCGTGAGCTCCCGCCGAACGGCGCGGACGAACTCGGAGCGTAAAAACGGTTTTGAGAGGATCGGCGCGCCGCAGCGCGACCGCTGGGTCGCGGCATCCTGGTGGCGGAAGACGACCTGGATTTGACCTGGGCGCTGATCCGTTTTCTGAAGAAACGAGGATTCGAGGCTAAAGGTAAACCTTCTCCAGATAATGCGGCGTGTGGTGCTTCCAATGGAGCTCCGCCCCGACGCGCTCGCCCATCGCTTTGAGTCCCTCGTCCTCGCCGTGGACGAGAAAGGCCTTCTTCGGCTTGGATTTCGCGGTTCCCAGCCAGCGGAGCACGTCGTCGGCGTCTCCGTGCGCGGAGAGGCCTTGAATCGAGGCGACCTGCGCGCGGATCTTATGCGTCTCGCCGAACATCTTGATTTCGCGGCCGCCTTCGATCAGTTTGCGCCCGCGCGTCCCGACGGCCTGATAGCCCACCAGCAGGATCAGGTTCTTCGGGTCCCCGCCGCGGTTCTTTAGATGGTGCAGGATGCGGCCCCCCGCGATCATGCCGCTGGCGGAGAGGATGATCATCGGTCCGGATTTCCCGTGCAGCTCCTTCGACTCCTCGACGCGCTTAATCAGGCGCATCGTCTTCGCGCGGATCGGGCAGTCGTTGGAGCTGCGCAGCAGGTCCAGCTTGAGGTTGTGCTCGAGTCCGTAACGGATGTAAATATCGACGGCGTCGGTGGCCATCGGGCTGTCCACGTAGACGGGGACATCGGGGATCTCGCCGCGCTCCTGCAGCTTGCGAAGGTGATACAGCACCAAGGTGGTCCGACCGATCGCGAACGCGGGGATCACCACGACGCCTCCCGCGTCCAGGACGGGCGCGATCCGCTCCCGCAGTTGTTCCTGGACGGGACGGGAGACGATCGAGCGGCCCCCGTAGGTCGACTCCACGAGCACATAGTCCGCCCCGGGCAGGTCGCTGGGGGCGGCCATGACTTCGCGGTCGTAGCTGCCGATGTCTCCGGAAATCACGACGCGCCGTTCCCCGATGTCGGCTTCGACGAAGCCGGAACCCAAAATGTGTCCGCTCGGATGGAAAGTGATCGTGACCCCGTCGGCGATTTCGAGCGGCTTTCCGTAATCGAGCGTCTTGAGCTGCTTGAGCGATTCCTGCGCGTCTTCTCGCGTGTACAAGGGCAACGCGGGTTCGTGGCGGGAGTAGCCTTTCTTGTTGGCGTAGCGCGCCTCTTCCTCCTGCAGGTAGCCGGCGTCGGGCAGCAGGAGGCCCAGCAGTTCCGTCGAGGCGGGCGTGCAGTAGATCGGACCTGTGTAGCCCATTTTCGTCAGGCGCGGAACGAGTCCCGAGTGGTCGATGTGCGCGTGCGTGAGCACCACCGCTTCGAGTTCGGACGGGTTCATGGGAAACTTCTCCCAGTTCCGCCGGCGCAGTTCCTTGAGGCCTTGGAACATCCCGCACTCGAAGAGTACCTGACTTTTTTTCGTTCGTGCCAGAAATTTGGAGCCGGTTACCGACCGCGCGGCGCCGAGAAACTCAAGGGAGGGGGCGTTGTCGCTCATAGACGCTAGGGTATGGCCGCGATCGGCCTTTGTCAACTATATTTCGAGCTGCGCGCCGATCTCGAGGACGCGGTTCGGGGGCAAATGGAAATAGCCCATCGCGCGCTGCGCGTTTCGCGCGATCCGCGCGAAGAGGCGTTCTCGCCACAGCGCCATGCCCGGTTTGTCCGTGGCGAGCACCGTCTCGCGGCCCAAAACGTAGAGCGTCGTATGCGGATCGATGGTGATGCCGTTGTCGGCTTCGCTGATTCGGGCCAGTTCCTTGGGGACGTCGGGAGTCTCCATGAATCCGCAGGCGATGGTGATCCGGTAGAAGTGCTCCTGAATTTTTTCGATCTTGAGCCGCTCCCGGCTCGGGACGCGCGGGAAACGGCTGGTTTCCACGGTGACAAGCAGCACCTGCTCGTGCACCGACTCGTTGGCGCGGTAGTTTCGAATCAGCGCCGGGGGGAGCGCATGGGCGTCGCGCGCCATGTACACCGCGGTGCCGCGCGGCCGATGGGGGGGGTGCATCGTGATCTGGCGCAGGAAGGCCTCGACGCTCGGGAGCCTTGCGTCGACCGCCTCCGAGAGCAGGTGTCGCCCGCGGCGCCAGGTATCCATCAGCAAAAGTAAAAGCCCCGCGACCACGAGAGGAAACCAGCCGCCGGCTGGAATCTTCTTGATCATCGGCAGGAAGAAGCAGAGGTCCACGATAAGGAAGAACCCCACCAGAGGAAAGACAACGGGGTCGGGCCAGCGCCAGAGTCGGCGCATGGTGATAAACAGCAGGACGGTCGTGATCAGCATGGTCAGCGCGACCGCCAGGCCGTAGGCCGCGGCCAGCGCGCTCGAACTCTGAAAACCGATCACGAGACCCGCCGTGCAGATCAGAAGGCCCCAGTTCGCCGAGGGAATGTAGATTTGTCCGGCCTTGTCCGGCGAGGTATGCCGGATTTGCAGGTGCGGCAGATACCCCAACTGCACCGCCTGCATCGTCAGTGAGAAGACCCCCGAGATGACCGCTTGGGAGGCGATGATCGTCGCGGCCGTCGACAACGCGATCAGCGGATAGAGGCCCCAGGACGGGGCCATCTCAAAGAAGACGTTCGCCGCGGCCTCCGGCCGGCGCAGCAGCAGCGCTCCTTGCCCCAGGTAGTTGAGGAGCAATCCCGGGAGGACGAGGACGAACCACGCGAGCCGGATCGGGCGGGGGCCGAAGTGGCCCAGATCGGCATAGAGGGCCTCGCCTCCGGTCACGACGAGAAACACCGAGCCCAAGACGACCGAGCCGGCAAGCCCGTGCGCGGCGAAGAAGCGGAACCCGTAGACCGGAGAGAACGCCGCGAGGACCTCGGGCGCCGCGGCGAGGTGCACCGCGCCGAGAGCGCCTAACGTCGTGAACCAAAGCATCGTGATCGGCCCGAACAGCCGGCCGATGCCCGCGGTTCCCCGTGCCTGCAGCAGGAACAAGCCGGCGAGAATGCTCAGCGTGATTGAGATCGTGTGGCTTTTCAGGTTCGGAGCCGCGAACACGAGGCCCTCGACCGCGCTGAGCACCGAGATCGCCGGCGTGATCATCCCGTCGCCGTAGAGAAGGACCGCGCCGAATAAGCCCAGCAGGGCGACCATCTTGCCCGCGGGTTGGAGCAACCGCTCCTTCGCGGGAAGCAGCAAGACGCTCAGCGCGAGAATCCCGCCCTCGCCTTGGTTGTCCGCCCTAAGGACGACGACCAGGTACTTGAACGAGACGATCAGGATCAAGGACCAGATGATCAAAGAGAGGACGCCCAGGATGTTCCCGGGAGTCGTCGCCATCCCGTGCGGTCCGTGAAAGCACTCCCGTATCGCGTAGAGCGGGCTCGTGCCGATGTCTCCGTAGACGACGCCCAAGGCGCCCAAGGACAGCCACGCGAGCCGTTTTCCGGTCGGAGGGGCGGTGGAAGAGGGATCTCCAGACATGTCGGACGCCCATGATACAAGATCTTGGCGAGGATGCGCTCTGGCGCCGGCCGCGTATAGGGACTAACCTAATTGCGATGACGCGATTCGGC
>PFUL01000162.1 GCA_002790095.1 Elusimicrobia bacterium CG_4_9_14_3_um_filter_62_55
TAGCTCATGCACGGTTAGAAAGGGGGGCTCAGGAAACCGGAGGCAGTGCGCCCACCGGCGCCTGAGCCCTACCAATGGAATACGGACGGCTCGGCGTTTCTTCGCTTGAGGTCTCTCGGCTGGCGCTCGGATCGATGAATTTCGGCTGGGACTGGCACGGGATCGGGGCGATCGAGGAGAAGGCGGCCCGGGATTTGGTGGATCTCGCGTTCGAGCGGGGGGTCCGTTTCATCGACACGGCCGACGTTTACGGGTACGGCGCAGCGGAGACGATGCTGGGGAAAATTCTCAAAGGACGGCGGGACCGATTTCTGATTTCCTCGAAGGTTTGCGGACGAATGGATCCCGCAGACCCCGCCAGCGGCGGTCTGTCCCGCGAACATATCATCGAGGGGATCGACGCGTCGCTCGCCCGGCTGCAAACCGACTATCTCGATCTATACATGCCGCATGCGCCCGACAGTGCCGTCCCGCTGGAGGAATCCCTCGAGGCCTTCGACCGGGTGGCGGCCGCCGGCAAGGTTCGCGTGCTGGGTTGCTCGAATTTCGACCCGACTTATTGGCGCCGCTCTCTCGGCTGGGCTGAGGAGAACGGCCGTCCCCGGTTCGAATTCAACCAGGTGCAAATCAGTCTCGCCGCTCCCTGGGCGCTAAGCGATCATGGCCCGGTCTGCGCCGAGCGGGGGACTTCGCTGCTGGCATGGAGCCCCTTGGGCGGAGGAGTACTCAGCGGTAAATACGCCGACCCTAAAAAGCCCCGACCCGAAGGTCGGCGGCGGGATCCGAAAAAGGCCTTCCCGCCCGTTTCGGAGGCCAGACTCGGCGGCTTGATTTCGCTGTTGGGAAAGGCGGCCGTGCTCGAAGGGAAAACGACGGTCCAGGCCGCGATCGGCTGGCTACTCGGAAAGCCTGAAATCGCAAGCATTATTTTAGGAGCGCGAACCCGGGCGCAGCTGGAAGAATCTCTCGGATCCTCGCCTCTCGGGGAACGGACTCAATCTTTTCTCGACAAAGCGGTTAAAGTCCTGGAAAAGGCTTAGCAATCCCGCTATAACCTTCTTACCCCCCGTGACGGGGGTTTTTTATGGCGCTCCATCTGCCGATCAACGCGGAGTGCAATATCCAATGCACGTTCTGTTCCTCAGCCGGTCGGAACGGGGACTTTTCTATTGCCAAATTAAAGTCGGATATCGACGCCGACGCGACCGGCCACGTTCAGATTTCGGGGGGAGACCCGCTGCTGCGCGAGCCCGCGGAGTTGCTGGAACTCGTCGCCTACTGCAAGAAGAAGGGCAAGATCGTGGAATTACAGACCAACGCGGTGCTCGCTTCGCGCTGCAACCCGAAGATGTTCGCGCTGGTTTCGAAACTGGTCGACTTCTATAACGTCAATTTTTCCGCCCATACGCCAAAACTCGACGCCGCCGTCACCGGGGTTCCCGGGGGATTCGAGCGCCGGGTGGAGGGGATTCATTTGATGGCGCGGCTCGGCGCGCGCGTGAGGCTGACCTATATCGTTCATAACGCGAACGTCGCGCAGGCGCCGGAGTTCGTCGAATTCGTCGCGGGGGAATTCCCCGACGTCGAATGGATTCAATTTTCGTACGTGAAGGGGATGGGCCGCGCGAAAGGCGCGCTCGGCGTGATTCCGAAATTCGAGGACGCCGCCGAACCGCTCAATACGGCGATGGCGAAGTGCGTGGAGAAGGGGCTGCGCTTCGACGTCGACCATATCCCGGTCTGTTTCGTGCGCGACTACAAAGATCATCACGCGGATTACCGGAAGATGCGGCTTGAGCAGCCCGGGGTTCATTTGACCGAAAAGCAGAAGACGGGTGAATGCGAGGGCTGCGATCTGGCGTCCTGGTGTCCCGGTCCCCGGCGGGACTACGTCGAAGTTCACGGAGCGCTGCGCTCGTGACGGTCGCCGCGGCCTTCGACGTCGAGGCGTTCCGGAGGGAATTCCCCGCGCTTCTGGGAAAGGTCGCCGGGAAATCCCTCGTCTACCTCGACAGCGCCTGCACGGCGCTTAAGCCCCGCTGCGTCGCGGACCGTCTGCACGCGTTCTATTTGAACTGGGGCGGCTGCGGCGGCAAGCGTTCGACGCATTTGCTCTCACAGCAGGTCGAGGCTTGGTTCCAGGAGGCGCGCGCCGAGGTCGCGGGGTATATCAACGCGGAGAAGCCGGGCGAGATCGTCTTCACCGGCGGGACCACCGACGCCGTCAATCTCGTCGCCTCCGGATTTCGCTTCGCGCCTGAGAAAAACGAAGTGGTCGTGACCGACCTCGAGCACAATTCCATCGTTCTTCCCTTCAAGCAGGCGGAGGCGCAGGGCCGCGTGCGGCTGCGGTTTTGCCCCGTGACCGAGCGCGGACCCGATCTCTCCGCGCTCGAAAAAATCGTTTCGAAAAAGACGGCGCTTGTCGCGATGGCGCGCTCCTCCAACGTGCTCGGCGGGAGTTTCCCGGTTCACCCGGTCGCGAAGCTCGCCAGGGCTCACG
This sequence comes from Elusimicrobia bacterium CG_4_9_14_3_um_filter_62_55, assembly GCA_002790095.1. Taxonomy (GTDB): domain Bacteria; phylum Elusimicrobiota; class Elusimicrobia; order UBA1565; family UBA1565; genus UBA1565. The sequence goes on from PFUL01000162.1 coordinate 2,504, forward strand.
GGGCGAAGCTGCTTCTCGACGACGCTCAATTTTTATCGTCGCATCGCGAGGACGTTCAGGCGTCCAACGCCGATTTCGTCGCGTTTTCCGCGCACAAGCTCGGGGGCCCGTTCGGAGTCGGCGTGCTCTACGGCAAGGAGCACCTGCTCAATGGGCTCGGACATTACCGCGTGGGCGGCGGAACGGTGAAGGATTATTCCGTCGGAAACGGGCAAGACGAGGTCGAACCGGTCTATCTCGACGCGCCGATGCGCTTTGAGGCCGGGGTTCAGAATTTCGCGGGGGCGGCGGCGTTCGGGGACTCGCTGCGGTTTTTGAAGCGGCAGGACCCGGTCGCGCTGCGCGGGCATATCCGGGAACTCGTCGGCTATGCGGTGCGCCGCTTGAGGGAAGTCGCGGAGATCGCGGTGCTCGGCGCTGAGGAGACGCTCCGGGAGGGGAGTCTCGTATCGTTTTACCCGACGCAGGCGTCGTTTTCCGCCAAGGACTTCAATCTGTTTTTAAACCACGAATTGAAGGATCGATTCATCGCGGTGCGCATCGGCGATCACTGCGCTCACCTGCTGCACAAGCGGTTGAAGCTCGACGGGACGATCCGCCTCTCGTTTTTCGCCTACAACACGAAAAGCGAGATCGATCTTTTCATGGACGCGCTGGAGCGGTACATTCACGAGGCATGCCGGTGAGCGAGATGGAGAGCAAAGCCGAAACCTGCGGATCGGGCGAATGCCTGGTCCCCGGCGACGCCGTCGCGAAAGCGAAGGCGCGCGAAGAGAACCGCGCCGGCGAGGCGGAGCGCGTACACCGGGACGCGTTCGAGGAGCCGAAATGCTTCGACATTCTGCTCAACTACGCCTGTCAGGCCAAATGCCGATTCTGCTCCCAGGATTTCGATTGGCGTCAGGAAAAAAACCTGATGCCCTTTCGCGCCGCGTGCGAGAAGATCTATCTCGCCTATCAACGGGGCTACCGCCGTCTGGGATTTACCGGCGGGGAGCCGACGCTGCGCAAGGATCTTCCGAAACTGATCGCCTTCGCCAAGAAGATCGGGTTCTCCTACGTGCGTATTCAGACCAACGGCATCCGCACGGCGGACTTCGCCTACACGAAGCAGTTGGTCGACGCCGGCTTAACCTTCGTTAAGTTCTCGATTCACGGACATGACGCGCCGACGCACGACGGCTTGACGATGATCCCGGGCAGTTTCCAGGCCTGCCTGGATTCGATCGATCATCTCAAGCGCCTGAAGGTCGGCATGGGTGTGAACATCGTGCTCAACAAAGTGAACTACGGGAATTTGAAGGAATTCTTCGATCTGTTCCTCATGAAGCTGCAGTTGTCGAACTTCGTGATCATCGCGCCGCTCTACGAAGGCAATATGACCGAGCATATCCGCGAGATGGGCGTTCGGTTGAGTGCGGTCGCGCCGCAGGTGCGCGGGGCGTTTGAGCAGTTTCTGGCGATCGATTTTCCTAAGCCGCCGCTCTTGCTCCACTTCGTGCCTTGCGCGCTGCCCGGCTACGAGCAGCAAATGCTGGGCTGGTCGGCGTTCAATACGACGGTGGTGAGTCCGCAGGGGAAGCTGCGCGATCTCGACGAGACGGTGATGGAGCATACGGTCAAAACCGCGGCGTGCGGAGAATGCGTGTACAACGACCGCTGCATCGGCTTCGACAAAAGCTACACGTCGGTGTTCGGCACGGACGAGATATCGCCCCTTTCCGAGGTTCCGCGCCGCTACGACGCGGATAAGCCGAAGGTGGATCCTCGCACGCGGACCGTCTTGACCGACAACGAGCAATGCGCGGTCCTCGTGCTGCGCGAAAAGAGCGGCGTAAGCACCGACGAATTCCTGGCGATCGCCGACCGCTTTCCGATCTGCAAGGACTGCAAAGACGAGAACGCGGTGATCAACGCGGCCGAGACTTTGATCAAGATGGGGCGGGTGACGCGCGAGTTCAAAAAGGGGAAGTACGTTTGGAGTCTCGTCGAAGCGGAGGAGCCTGCTTATCATGAGTGATGAAAAGGAGAAGCTGCCGACGGATTTGCCCGAGGATAAAAACCGGCCTTGCCCGCAAAGAATAAAACCCTATATCATGACCGTCGCGCCGGGGAAGTACGCCTGGTGCGCCTGCGGGCGTTCGTCCAAGGATCCCTACTGCGACGGCACGCATAAGACGCTCGAAGGGAAATTCGAACCGGTGATCGAGGTCGTCAAGAAAGAAAAAAAGGTCGCCTGGTGCGGCTGCAAGTTCGCCGCGTCGGCGCCGTTTTGCAACGGCAGTCACGCGAAGTACCAGATGAAGGGCGACCATTACGAAAGCGTCAGCACCTGGCGCGCGAAGGGCTGCCACTCGTTTAAGTAGGCGGGACTAAGTCCCAAAATCCTAAACATCTTAAACATTGGCATTCAGAAATGTCCCGAAAAGCCGTCGTCACCGGAGGCTTCAGCTATATCGGCGGCGCGATCGCCGCGGAACTCGCCGCGCGGGGTTGGGACGTGTCGACGCTCACAAACCGCAAGCCGCCGCCGGGGTCGATGATCGCGTCGTCGCCGCTCACGTTCGACCGGGACGCGCTTGTCAGCGCGCTCACCGGGGCCGACCTCTTCGTCAACACCTTCTGGATCCGCTTCCCGTTCGGCGGCCAGACCTTCGACACGGCCGTCGCGCGCAGCGCGCTGCTTGCCGAGGCGGCGAAAGCCGCGGGCGTCGGACGCTTCGTGCACCTGAGCGTGAGCAACCCCGACCGCGGGTTGAATCTCGGCTACTACGCGGGCAAGCATCGCGTCGAAGAGACCCTGCGCGCGTCGGGGCTCTCCTGCGCGATCGTGCGGCCGACGCTCGTGGTCGGCTCCAACGACGTGCTGACCAACAACATCGCGTGGTTCCTGCGGAACTTTCCCGTCTTCCCGATGCCGCGCGGCGGGAGGTGCCGCCTGCAGCCGGTGACGCTCGCCGATACCGCGCGGATCGCGGCCGACGCGGCGGCGCGTTCGGAAGACGAGACGGTCGACGCCGCGGGACCCGACACCGTGACGTTTCGGGAGTATGTGGAATTGCTCGCGAGCCTCTGCGGCGTGCGCCGCTGGATGCCGGGTGTTCCCAACTGGGCGTCGCTGCTGGGGATCAAGCTCGTCGAGCCGTTTCTCGACGACGTGACGCTGACGCGCGAGGAGCTGCTCGGCCTTGAGCAGGAGTTGTTGATTTCGCACGCGCCGCCGCTCGGGAAGGAGTCGGCGCTCGGGTGGCTCGAGAAGAACGGCGCGGATTTGGGGAAGCGCTACATCAACGATCTCGACCGGCACTTTCGCAGCGAGCGGACGCAGCCGGTGACGGTCTGATTTTCTATTGACGCCGGCGTCTGCCGGAGCCATCCTAAAGGGTGCATGCGGTGGAGCGCGCTTAGGAAGAAATACTTGGAGTTCGTCGCGCCGTCCTTGAAGGGGCGAATCGACGTGCACGCGAGCGCTTATCGTCACTCATCTGTAGATTGGGGACGAGCGTGGATTTCTCTAGACAAGCGGGATATCTTCAGTGTGAACTCCGGCCGGGAGTGGGATCATCCGTGGGGAGATTTTTTAGGGGCCGGCTTGGGTGACTGGCTTTACGACTATATCGATCGGTCGATCGAACAAATTCTCGCTTCGGAAAATCCCATCATCCGCGGCTTGGGAATGTTAGATCGGCGTCTCGGAAAGAAACGTCTGAAAGAAGTTTCTAGGCCGGAACACCCTTTCGTACACGCCATGTGCATCCTACGCCGGGAAGCCGAGGGTATTCAAAATTTCGATAAATCCGAAGTATTGACGATCGGCGCCACACGACTCGCGAAACGCCGTCGTCGTGCGCGGAAAACCCAATGGCGGAGTTCGCTCGGGCACTGGACCGTGGCTGCGGCCGTGCTCGCCAGCCATAACCGGGGGGAAAATACACGCCGTTTCGCGCAGGTTCTGAGACGCGGCGCCGCGCCCGGGCTTCCTCCCGCCCCGCCCCTGGCCCGGGTGATCATTGACGCGGTACGCAGCGCGGAGAAACCGGAGAAGCTCGCCCGCGATCTCGAAATCCTTACAAAGCGTTCGAAGATTTTCACGCACCCGCAATACGCGCGGGGGGTGATCAATCTGCATCGGCGCAAGGAAGAATGGCGCGCTGCGGTCGGATCTTGGAAGCCGCCGAAAAAGTCGGCGCGAGAGCAGTTCTCCGCGCTCGCGAGGTATTTATTCGCCGCGAAGGATATTCCACGGTTTATGGATTCGGCCTGGACTCTGGGAGAGGACTTCGAGTTCGACTTGTTCGTCCATCTCTCCCGGACGGGCCGCATCCACGACGCGCCGAGACTGCCGTTCTCGCTTTCGAAACGGGAACGGCATTTTTTTATGGAGGCTCCCGACGATTACTCGATACGCGGCGCGCTGCGCCGCGCTCAGGTGCTGGCGCAGGGCGGCGACGAACGGGTCGCGCGGGGTCTCCTCGGAACCCGTTTTGAGTTTCATTTCGAGAACCATGAGTTTTGGGAGACCGTTATCGCATTCTTCATTCGTCATCCGAATCTAGATGCGCGTTATTATGGGCAAATCACGGACTACATCCAAGACCAGCGTTTCGCCCGGCACGCAGCACTTGGAGAACAGCGCGCGGCTGTGGAGCAGCCGAACCTGACGATGCGCGGCCGTCGTCCCGGAGAGCTTTTACGCGATGTCTCTCGATGGCGACGACGGGTTATCGCCGCCCTCGAGGCTTCCGGGGAGTGTTGGCGCTCGTCGGGTTTCCCGGGATACGATGCAGTTGAGGAATCCGAAAATGAGGGATCGCCGCAGCAATGGCGAATTAGAGAGTTGTTGACCGGCGAGGAACTCGCCGAGGAGGGCAGTGTTCTTAACCACTGCGTCGCCTCGTACGGACATCGCTGCGCCGCGGGAGTCGTCTCTATCTGGTCGCTTGAGGCGGGTTGCGTCGATATTTACGAGAAGCGATTGACTCTCGAAGTTCGCAACAAGTCGTTCGCGGTCGTTCAGGCTCGAGGCAGCTGCAACAGGGTCCCGAGCGATGAGGAACTGGAGCACGTGATACGGTGGTGCGAGGAGGCCGGCTTGGTGTACCGCGCCAGTCCGGACGTTTGACGCCGCGCCGCCGAAATTTTCAAAAATTTTATCCGCATTCCGCGCGACTTTTTACAAACGAAAAATTTCGGCCCTTGACAGATCGAAGTCGCGTGCTATACTCATCGTAGTCACGGCGAGCCCCTTGGGGCCGCCGTATTTTTTTGGACTGAGAAAATGGCGAAGCTGCGGAGAACATTAAAACGACGAACCACGCGGATCGCGCGCATAGGCGCGCAACCCGCCGGGGTCGTCCGCGCTCATATGAGCGCTTATTGTTGGAATCCGTCCTTCGACTCGGAAGGCGGGTCGGCCCGAGAGGGCATGGGGGCGCCAATCTAGAAGTCTAGGCGCCAACGGTTTACGGGAACCCCCCATGCTCACGCCGAAGAGCATGGGGCTTTTTTTCGGCTCGACGAAGCCAAAGACGCAAGACGTTCGTTCTTTGACAATTCAAGCAAGCGAGGGACAGACGGCGGTCCTGGTGTAGCGGAAGCATCGGAGACCGTGACTCTCCGGGCGCCGGTTCGAATCCGGCGGACCGCCCCCTGTCCTCGATAAAACGCCGCGGGAGCTGGTGTGGTCATAGCGCCCGTTTGAAGAGCGGGAGAACTTCGTTCGAATCGAAGCCGCGGCGCCATTACGGCCTGTAGCTTAACCGGTAAAGCCCCGCTCTTATAAAGCGGCAAAAGCCCGCGCCCGATAAGCGCGTGATGAGGGTTCGAGTCCCTCCGGGCCGACCCTCTTTAGGGTCCGAAGCTCAACCGGCCGAGCGGCCGTCTTTTAAACGGAGGGGTGCGGGTTCGAATCCCGCCGGACCCAACGCTTGCTTGTCTTTGTTCTTTGAAAATTTGAACGGCCAGGGACGCCTTCCCGGCCAATTTCGTGCGTGGAGCTCGATTGGACGAGCCGCCGGCTCTTAACCGGCAGGGTGCGGGTTCGAATCCCGCTGCGCACACCCGTCACACGACGGGAAGGCGTCTCTACGCGGGCGATGGAAACCGATTTTTTGCGGGATCGTCCAACGGAAGGACCGCGGCCTTTGAAGCCGAAGACGCGGGTTCGACTCCCGCTCCCGCGTCCATTTTGTGCCTGTGAGGTGTCACAATTGGGACCCCTTAATGTCCGCGACGTCCCAATGGGAGGGACACCGGTCCGTAAAACCGGAGCGTTCAACGCATTGGAGGTTCGAATCCTTCCGCGGGCACCGTTTTGGAGGAGAGGCCGATACCGGCTGGCGGCGGCGGTCCGCTAAACCGCCGGGGTTCTACGGGGCCTCTGGGAGTTCGACTCTCCCCTCCTCCGCCCATCTGGGGCCAGCGCCCGTGATCGCGGCCCCCGCATTTTGGAAGAGAGGCGAATGCCGGTTCGTCGCGCTCGTCTCGAAAACGAGTCCGGGCTCACGGTCCGGCGGGGGTTCGACTCCCTCCTCTTCCTCCATTTACGGGAGCGTGTTGCAGCGGAGCATGCCGGTCTCCAAAACCGCGCGGTTCGGGTTCGACTCCTGACGCTCCCGCCAACGGTACGGTGGCCGAGCAGCGAAGGCGCCCGCCTGCAACGCGGGATTCCGCGGGTGCGAGTCCCGCCCGTACCTCCTTTTGGCCTCGCGGATCGGATTCCAGCGTCGTCTTCTAAACGACGGCTATCCCGTTCCAGTCGGGACGAGGCCTCCCTTTCGGGCTCGTGGTGAAACGGAATCACGGCTCTTTCGCAAGGAGCAGTTCTGGGTTCGACTCCCAGCCAGTCCACCCTTCACGCCTCCGTGGTGAAATGAATATCACCTTCGGCTTCGAACCGAAAGTTCCGGGTTTGATTCCTGGCGGGGGCTCCATTTGATCCGGCGAAGCTCAGAGGTCGAGCGATCGGCTGTTAACCGATGTGTCGTAGGTTCGAATCCTACCGCCGGAGCCATTTGGCGCCGAAGCCGAAGGGCGAGGCACCGGCCCGTCACGCCGGGGAGAGCGGGTTCGAGTCCCGCCGGCGCCGCCAGTATTCTGGGACGAGTGTTCACGGAGGCACGCTCCGTTCGGGGCGGAGTAGACGGGGTTCGATTCCCTGGTCCCAGACCCTCTCAGCGGATAAGGTGTTACCGGCAGCACGCCCGGCTTCCAACCGGAAGGCTCGAGTTCGACCCTCGCTATCCGCTCCAAATTGCCGCCGTGGCGGAATGCATACGCACAGCGCTCAGAACGCTGCGTCCTCCCGGACATGGGGGTTCGAGTCCCTCCGGCGGCACCATTTCGGCCGAGTGGCGCAACAGGCAGACGCGCTCGTCTCAAAAACGAGGACTTGCGGGTTCGACTCCCGCCTCGGCCACCAACACCCGGTTCGTCCAGTGGCAAGACGCCTCTCCTACAAAGAGGAGCCGAGGGTTCGATTCCTTCACCGGGTACCATTTAGGCGCCGTCGTCCAACGGCAGGACCTGGGCCCCATAAGCCTATGACGGTGGTTCGACTCCACCCGGCGCAACCTTTACGCCCGGTCGTCTAACGGTTAGGACGTCCGTCTTTCACGCGGAAAACCGGGGTTCGACTCCCCGTCGGGCGATCCACGAGCTCGTGGCGAAACGGCAAACGCGCACGCTTGAGGAGCGTGTTTTTGAAGGTTCGACTCCTTCCGAGCTCACCCTATTTGCCCGTATAGCTCAATGAGCAGAGCAGCTGTCTCGTAAACAGCAGGACGAGGTGCAAATCCTCGTGCGGGCTCCAATTCGGCTGGCGAAAATTCCTTCCGCCTGTTAGCCTGGAGGACGGCATGAAAGAAGCATTGGAACCCATCCAAGACTTGCGCAGCTACTTCGAAGAGCACGGGCTCTTTGAGCGTGCGGCTCTCGAGAGGCATTGCGGGGAGAAGCTCGTGCGGGTGCAATTCTCCGAGCGTGCTCCGCGTCTGGGAATCCTGCATTACAAAGACGAGGCGATTTATGGGCGCAAGTGGAACCCGTTCGCGCTCAGCGCGCGCGGGCTCATCATCGACACCGAGGCGCGCGAGTTTCTCGCGATTCCGTTCTTCAAGTTCTTCAACCTCGGCGAGACTTCGGCGCCGAAGCTCGAAGAAGGGCTGGGATTTACGGTAACCGAGAAGCTTGATGGTTCGATGGGGATCGCCTACTTCGACGCGGCGGACGGCAGTTTCCGTGTTTCAACGAAGGGGTCTATGGATTCCGAGCACGCGGCATGGGCGACGGAGCGGTTTCCGGAGTCTCTCAAAGAGCGGGATCTAATCGCAACCCACACCCTGATGTTTGAGATCGTCGCCAAGAGGTTCCAGATCGTCGTTGACTACGAAGGGAAGGGATATGGGGAGGGACTCTATCTAATCGGAATCCGGGAGAACGCGACGCAGCGATTGTTCACCGCGGAAGAGGTAGTACTGTTCGCCGAGAGGCATCGGCTTCGGACCTTCAAGACATTCGATCTGAGGACGCTCGATGAGGTTCTGAAGACCGTGGAGGCGATGCCGTATTCGGAGGAGGGCTTCGTTCTCCGTCTTCACGGGGAGAATGAGCGGATGGTCAAGGTTAAGTCCCCGGAGTACCTTCGCGTACACCGCTTCATCTCGAACCTGGACGAAAAGCACTTGCTCGAAATACTGGTCGCGGGTGAGGAAGGGAACGTTCTCGATAATCTGGGAGCCGTTCCCGAGGAGTATCGCGTGCTGGTGACCGAGACGTTCGGGAAGTTCGAAGAGGAAGCGGCGGCGATGCTCGTGGAGATAGATGCTGCGTTCGCCGCTGCTCCCAAGGGTGACCGTAGGGCCTTCGCGGCGTTCGCGCTCGCGTAAGGTACGAAGACGTATTCGACCTTCTTGTTTCGCCGCCTCGATGGCAAGTCCGTCGGAAGGCAGGAGATGTTCGCTTACATCTACAAGCAGAAGCGCTATGCGGAATCCGAGAGCGGCGGGTTTCGTTCGCTCAAATAGCCGTCGCCGTCCCCCCGTCCGGGGGGGCGGCTCCTTTCGCCGGCGTAGTGACAACGGCAGCACGCCTCCATGGTAAGGAGGCAATCGGGGTTCGACTCCCCGCGCCGGCTCCCCTGTTATCGGCAAGCGGCGCCGTCAGGCCTAACCATCGGCAGGCGGCGTCCCGCGCATAGTGGGTAACACCAGAACGGGGTTCGACTCCCCATCCGCCTAGAAAGCGGTGTCACGGCTAGACACTAAAAGGAACGTTCCCCGCGCCTTGTCGGCTGCGGGCGAGGCCAGTCCGGCCGCCAGTTCGTGGAGGCGGCCGCCGCTTGGTCCCGGAAGGACGGGGAACGAACCGATTTCAAAAAACCAAAACAGGGAGGAAGCCGATGGGAATGGAAATGACGGTGCTCACGGCGGGGGCGATCCTGCTCGCGTCCGTCGCGGCGTTCCACGCGCTCCTCCACACGGCGCTCGAAAAGGTCGAAGTGGCGGAGCACCAGGCGGGCGTGCTGTACCGGCAGGGTCGATACGTCCGCACGCTCGGACCGGGCGTCTACTGGCTCGTGAAGCTGTGGCTGCGGGAGCGCGCGGCCATCCACGACATGCGCCTGACGTCGATCGCGATGCCGTCGCAGGAGGTCCTCACGAAGGATGCGCTGCCGGTGCGATTGACGCTCATCGCGCAGTACAAGATCGCCGACGCGGCGAAGTTTGCGCACGCGGCGGCGTACACGGCGAGCGTGCTCTACGAGGACCTGCAGCTCGCGTTGCGGGAACTCGTAGCGGAGTGCACGCTCGAACGGGCGCGGGCGGAACTCGCGGCGACGCGGGTGCGCCTGAACACGGCGAAGATGTTCCGGGATCACCCGGAACTGATGCGTCTGCGCGAGCTCGAGGCGATGGGCAAGGCAGCGGTCCTGAAGGTCAAGGTCGCGCCGAAGCAGTAACGAAGCCGCTCCCCGAAAGGGGGGCGGCTTTCTTATCGCGAATTCCGGATCGCGGTCATCGCCGCGTCGGCCAACGCGGCCTCGCGCGGGTCCGTGACCGCGTTGCGTGCGATGCGCAGTTCTTCTAAAAAGGGCCTTCCCGCCGCGCCGAACTGCGCGGCGACCGCCCACAACCCGGGACGCTCCCGCGTTCCCGGCGAGCGCAGCAGTTCGACGATGTCGCGCATCGCCTGCGTGTCGCCGAGCCGCGCCAGCCGCGCCGCCGCGCGTCCGCGCGCGCCGTCATCGGATCCGCGCAGCGCGGTTCGAAGATGCAGGCGGGTCTGGGCGGACTGAAACGGCTCGCGCGCGAGCGCGGCGACCAGGGCGGCGCTTCCCTGCGGGGTCGTCTCGTAGGGGAAGCGGCGATTTAGGAAATCCTCGGTTTCCTCTCGGCGGGAGAACGCCGACGCGAGCGTTCCGATCACCGATAGCCGGAGGTCCTCCGCCGGATCCTCGGCGACGCGCAACAGCGCTCGGTAGAGGCGCTCGTTTGGGTTCCAATCGGCGTTCAATTTTCGGTTAAACGCGCGCTCGGTCCCGGCGCGCTTGAGTTCGGCGGCGTTCGCCAAAATCGCGAGTCCGCGCAGCGCTTGTCGGCGCACTTGCTCGTCGGAATCCTCGATTCCGGCGACCAGCGCGGGAAGCATGCCGTCTGCGAGTTCCGTCGAAGGCGCGGCGAGCGCGGCGACAAAGCCGCGGACCGCCTCCCGGCGGACGGGCGCGTCGGCGGAACGCAGCGCGGCGAGCGTCGACGCGGATTCCGCCGGCGGAGGACCGGAGGGGTTCGGGATTTGATCGAGAGGGACGCAGCCCGAGAAGAACGCGGCCGCTAAAACGAAACGCTTCACGCCGATAGAGTACGAAATCAGCCGGGCGTCTCGAGACCGCTTACGAGGTAGGCGCGCGCGAAACTTTCGTCGTCCGACAAGTCCTGAGCGAGCTTGACCAGGCCGGTTAGGAAGACTTCGGAGGAGCGCTGGAGATTCGCGATCGCCTCATCGGGTTCCTTTCCCAGCAACTGCATCGCCGTGCAGTACAGGCGCGGGCAGACGTGCTGCCAATTGTTTTTCGCGTCGAGTCGTTCGAGCGTTTGCGCCGCATCGTCCATGATCTTCTGCCTCGCGGCCCAGTCGACTCCGTCGACCGATGCCGCGGCGTTGATCGACCGTGTTTCCTGAACGTCCTTGTAGGGCAACAGAAGCGCAGCCTCGCAGTCGTAGAAGCGGCCGTCCGCGCCGAGGATCAGCCGGACGCAGTCGCGCCACCAGGCCCGGCCCCGCGCCAGTTCGCTCCCGTTGAACAGCGCGTGATCGATCATCGGGACATGGAACGGAATGGCCCCCTCGCTTCTGACGCGATGGGAGTAGTAGCGTCGGAAGTCGGCCATGAAGGCCTTAAGGGACTCGATCTCCGCGGGCGACCAGGCGTGCAGGTAGTCGAGCCATAGGTCGATGCGCCGAAATCCCATCTTCGAGTAGTCGTCGAGCGCGTCGACGAGACCGTCAAGGACTGCGGGCCGGATCACGGTATTGGTCGCGCAGCCTTCCTTCAGGATCGGTTCGAGGCGCGCCATCACCTCTTCGTAGGCGGAGAGGCCGGGCGCCCGGGAAAACTTTCGCATCGCGTCGTGTCCGCGCTTATCACCGTCGAGCGAGAAAATCACGGTGACGTCCCAGCGGCGGAGTTCCCGAATCCATTCGGGACGAACCACGGTACCGTTGGTGTAGACCTCGAATACGGGCGGGCGCGGGAACTTCTGGGCGTATTCGACGGCCTTAAGGATCAGCGGATACTCGAAGAGCGTTTCCCCTCCGGCGAAGAGGATCGTCTTCTGCCCCCGGTACGGGACCTGCGCAGGGTCCATGAAGAGATCGACGGCTGCGCGCAGGTCCGGCCACTCCAGGCGCATCGATCCGTCGGCGTGTTGCGACGTGTTCACGCAGCAATTGGTACAGGCCATGTTGCAGCGATTGG
>PFUL01000112.1 GCA_002790095.1 Elusimicrobia bacterium CG_4_9_14_3_um_filter_62_55
GCTCGGGTGGGTCGCGCTCGCGGCGCTCTCCGCGGCCTACCTCGCGCTGCTGCTGCTTTTCGGCGCCGGGTCCCGCTTGGAGATGCTGATTCCCGCCGTAATCCTTCTGGTCTTTACCTGGATCGCCGGTCCGAAGTTAAACTCTGTCGTGCGGGATTCTTGGCAGCGGGCGGGGGCGGGCAAGAACCCGCGCGGTCCGTAGAAACGGGTCTCACCGCGTTGCAGCGCGCGTGCGCCGCGACGAGATTTTGAATCGAGTTGTCCGGGTAGCGGGCCCACGGGATGAAGTGATCGACTTCGGAGCTCCCGTGGAGTCGGTCGTCGCAGTAGAAGCAGGCCCCTCCCTGGATGTCGCGCAGATCCGGCAGCAGCGGCGCGAGATGGGCGCGGTCGCAGCCGAAGAGGAAGTCTTCCACGCCCGGATCGTGAAGGGCGTCCCGATTGATGGCGACGACCCTATCGACCCAGCGGCGCAGAATCAGCGGGCGCAGCAATCCGCCCAGACGGGCGAGGGCGTCGGCGACCCCGGCTTTGAATAGAATTCGATTGTCGAACTCCGCCGCCTCGACTTGCTCGCGTCTTAGACCGGCGTCCCAGCCGACGACATACAGCAGTTCCGACCGCCGGTCCCCTAAATTCTGCAGCCGGGGCAGGGGCATCTCGACTAATTTCCACTCGACGGCAAGCTGCAGCTTCTTGAAGCCTTCGGGGTCCCGGCTCTTCGCCTCGTGGAGCAGCGGATAGCCCTGCCGGGAGATTCGGCGCTGGAAGGCGAGGATGCGGTTAAGGATGTCCGCCTGCCCCTTGGTGTTTTGGCGCAGCACGCCGGCTCCTTCGAAGGCGCGGGCCTGGGGCCAATAGAGCTCGATGACTTTTTCCGCGATCTGCGCGGTGGTGAGCATCGGCGGCGCGGATCCGGTTTTCGTCGTGTACTCGATGCAGAGGTCGATGAGCGCGAGCAGCACGGCGAACTTATAGGTCGCGGTGAAGCGGCCCTCGTCTAGAATCGCGAGGACGCCTTCGATAAAGCGGGTGGGGTCGCTGCTCACCAGTACTTGGCCTGTTTTGGAAAAATCCACCGCACGCCGCCGCGCGGATCGTCTTGGTCTCCTGTGTAGCGGGGGATTAGGTGGACATGGGCATGCGGGATGGTTTGTCCGGCGGGCGTGCCGTCGTTGACCCCGATGTTAAATCCTGCTGGTTTTCGTTCGGTTGTGATGCGTTGGCGCGCGGCGGAGACTAGGCGCCATATGTCGGAGAGTTCGGCTTCGGTTAGGGTGAAGAGGCTCTCGACATGGCGTTTGGGGATGATGAGGGTATGGCCGGGTGATACGGGGTAGGCGTCGGGGAAGGAGGAGGAGGTTTCGTTTTCTAGGGTTGTGGTGCCGGAGTGGATTTTGCGGCAGAAGGGGCAGGGGGCTTGGGGGGGAGGGGTCATGGGAGGTGGGGATGGGGCATGGGAGAGGTTGCGGAGACGAATTTTAGACGTACGACTTCTCGGAGAAGGCATTAGCCCCAACTTCGGCTAGGTGGATAAACTCCGCGACGCTGACTGGGTTTGGTCTGAAAAACGCAGTTTCAAGAGAAAGGCGTAGTTTAGGGTTGGGAGTGCGGCGTTTGCGGCAAATCCACACCCTTCTTCCCACCTGGATTCCAAACATCCCCGCAATCCATACAAACCCAAAGAGACTTCCAGGCTTTGAGCTTCTTCTGGTATTCTTCGCCATTGGAGCTAGTGGCCTCGACCCAATAGACGATTATTCCGAGCAAGCCGATGACGAACATGAACCAATGGATAATCCCCGAAAGCACCAGGCTTGCAATAAAAATCGCGATGATAACACCAACGCGAACGGTAGATTTGGCCGGCGGCGCAATCATTTTGGCAAAGAGAGATTCTGACGAGCCCACAATACCCCCTGCAAAGAGATTCACCCCCTGATCTGTTCCGCC
>PFUL01000039.1 GCA_002790095.1 Elusimicrobia bacterium CG_4_9_14_3_um_filter_62_55
CGTCTCCCAGTATATGATCGACACGGACGGACAGGTGCGGAACATTCTGCTCGTCGCCGGAAAATCCCTCGGCGACGACTGGATCAACGATCCCGAGCGCTATACCGCGATGGGCGTCGAGATACTCAACGCCTATACGGGCAAGACCGCCGACTTTTGGCTGCAGAAAGTCGGGTTCAACGCGATGCGCCTGAATTTTCGCGGACAAAAGAACCTCCGCCGCTACAACGAAAAGACGGGCGAGGACGTGGAGGTCGGCACGATTTTCGGAATCCCCCGGGTCCCCGCATACGAAGTTCTCCAAGGGGAGTTGGAAGAATCCGTCGCGGAACGCCTCAAGAACGGGATCGTCCTCGTGGGGCTGACGGCCTCGGGATCTTTCGATCATTATCCCTCACCCTACAGCGAATCCTCCCCCGGAGTCGAGGTGCACGCCACGCAGATCGACAACCTGCTCAACGATCGTTGGCTGCGGGATACCGTCCGGTTGTTCGCCTGTCTGATCACGGTCTTGATGGTGATCTTGGCCGGCCGGCTGGTGCGCAAGCCGCCTCTGATCGCGGGGGGCGGGCTGATTCTGGTCACGGCGGGTTGGCTGGGTTTCGTGTACTATATGTTCCTGCAGTTGAGGCTGTTCGAGGGGGTCTCGCCGGTCATCGGCTTCGTTACGACTTTCGTGACCTTGATCATCCACCGGACGATGCTCGAGCAGCAGCAGAAGCGCGAAGTGCGCGCGATGTTCGGCCAATACGTCGCGCCCGAGATCGTCGAGATTCTCGTCAAGGACCCGAAGAAGCTGTCTCTCGGCGGAGAGAAGCGCGACATGACGATGTTTTTCCTGGACATCGCGCATTTCACGAGCATCTCGGAGAAATTGCGCGCCGAGGAATTGATCACCTTTCTGAACTTTTATCTCACCTCCCTGACCGACGACGTCCTTAACAACGAAGGCGTGGTCGATAAATACATCGGCGACTGCATCATGGCGTTCTGGAACGCGCCGATCGAGGTCGAGAATCACCGGACGAAGGCCTGTCTCGCCGCGGTCGCCTGCATCCAGACGATGGAGCGGCTGAACGCCGAATTCGAAAAGGAGAAGGGCATCAAGATGCCCGAGATGCCGGCGGTGCGCATCGGACTCAATTCGGGAGAGGTCGTCGTGGGCAACACCGGCTCGGCGCGAAAGCTGGCGTATACGGTGCTCGGCGACGAGGTGAACCTTTCCAGCCGTCTTGAGGGGGCCAATAAGTTTTTCGGGTCGACGATCATGGCCAGCGAGAATACCTACGACGACGAGGCCCGCAAGCTCATCGAGGCGCGGGAGTTGGGAAAGGTCCGGGTCGTCGGAAAGGAGATCCCGATTCGGGTCTATGAATTGCTGGCCAAGAAGGGGGAGTTGGAGGAGTCCTGGGTCAAGGCGCTTCCGAGCTACCGGGAGGGGGTCGCTCTTTACAACGACCGGAAGTTCGACGAAGCGAAGGGGAAATTCGAAGAAGTCCTTCGGCATCGTCCGGGCGATAAGCCGACGAAGCTCTACATCAACCTCTGCGAGGACTACTCCGTGATCGCGCCTCCGGCGGATCAGCCGCTCGTCTTCAACCTCACCACGAAATGACGCGATGCTGATCTTTTGGAGGCTGGTCTTCGGACACCTCTTGTCGGACTTCACCCTGCAGACGAACTTTATCGTCCACTGGAAGCAGAAGAGCCTGTGGGGGATGTTCGTTCACTGCGGCACGCATTTCGTCCTCTACGCCCTTCTGTGCGCCCCGTATCTCTCGGACGCGTGGGTCGATACCGCGGCGCTGCGCCTGAACGGCTGGGCCTGCCTCTCGCTGCTGTTTCTGGCGCACTTCATCACCGACGAATGGCGCGTCTTCATGATCGCGCATAATCGAATCGAAGACGATACGCTGTTCTTTCTCTTCGACCAGGCGGCGCATTTCGCCTGCTTGATCGCTCTTCTTCCACTGGGCTTGTGGGGGCGGGGAGACGGTCTGATGCCGGAGTCTTGGCCGGTGCTCGGGTGTCTTGCGGTATGGGCGACTCACACAACCACGGTGCTCGTCTACTATATCGAGAAAGAGCTGTTCGGCGGAACCTTTCCCGAGTTCGATGAGAAATACTTCACTCTGGCGGAGCGCTTCGTATTCGGGGTGTGCTTCCTTCTTCCGGGAATTTGGGGCTTCCTGGCGCCGGGGGCTTGGGGAATTCTCACCTATCAGGCCCGAGTCTCGTTCGGCCTCGATTACTCCTGGTTCGGGTACTACGCCGGCTTGGCCTGCGCCGCCTTCTGCGGCGTTTTGGCGGGCTGGATCGCGCCCTTTTAGGCGGTGCTTCAATAGACCGCCTTCGCGGAACGCATCGCGGCGAGTTCGCGGGCGAGTCCGGCGAGCGCCATCACGAGTTTGGGCGCTCCCGCGATCAGTAGATAGCCGCCGAAAACGCCGGCCAAGCCGGTCGCAATCCAAAGCCCGAAGATCCCCGCGTCGACCGCAAACCCGAGCAGCAGCCAATATGGGCCGCCGCGGTCCGGAGTCACCCCGCGCATGAAATCCTGTGCGGCGGAAAAGGCGTTCGATTGGATCATGAGGGTCGCGATGAGCGCCGCGCCGACGATCAGCAAACCGTAAAAGAGGACTGCGGGAGAGGGTCCGCAGGCGGCCGCCGGCAGCGGGGTTATCAATAAAGAGAAGGAAATCACTATATTTTTTTTCATGCTACTCCTCCACACGGCTCACGGAAAGAAGATCAATTTCCGTGCCGAATCGGGATTTATGCCAGGATTGCATTCTTTGTATACTCTGGCCGGTTCCATTTTCTTCCTTAATTTCCGGAGGTCCCGTCATGGGCAAAGATATTTTCATTCTCAGCGCGAAACGCAC
>PFUL01000083.1 GCA_002790095.1 Elusimicrobia bacterium CG_4_9_14_3_um_filter_62_55
GCCTGTCCCAGAAAACTAGACCAAAACTAGATTTTAAAAATTGTTAGGTCAGCCTTTTATACCAAGGCGAATTTGTCGACCGACACTGTTTCTGATTTGTACTTTGCCCTCATTAAGGGGAGGAACATCCCATAGGCCTCTTGGAGATAGCAGTTATTCCTGCACATAAAATTCCCTCCTCGAATGATCCATATGCTTACCGATCAAAGTCGTCGAACCTTCAGCACCATCGCACGCGTGAACTTCTGAGGAAGTATAGACCTTTCCGGACAATATCTTCTCCCGAACATCGCCCCCACCACTCACAATACTCATTAAGCTGCAGTGTGTAATGCCCGACCAACGCATCGTTCACCACCGAATCCGTCTTCCAGTCGACGAGCTCCCAGGCGTCATCGACCCGGTAGATTAGGTCTATCACGCCGCTAGTCACAACGCCGTCCTTAAATCGTTGAACCGGCACCTCGGTGTAGCGTTCGGGGCTCTTGAGCATTCGCTCCCAAATCTCCGACTCCAGCGCGTTCTGAACTAGTGGGAGGGCATAGTCAACCGCGTCCAAAAAAGGCGAATCCGGTTCGATAAGCTCCTCGACCCGCACCCGCAAAGCGTCGCCCTCGGGCCGCTCGCCGTTTCGGGCCAGATGCTCGAGAATCCGGTGAATCATGATTCCCCACTCAGCGCCGCGCGGGCCTTCCCCCTTCTTTGGCTTCTCGCCCTTAGGGCGGTCGTATGCGTGCTCCTTAAGCCGCTCCGTCACCGATTCCACACTGAAGCTCGGTGCGGCTTTCGAAGCCATCCCCTCGGAGAACGCTTTAATCCCCCGCTCGATCGACTGATACGAAACGGATTCGGCCTCGACGGCGGGAACTGCGACTGATTCTGGAACAGCCAACGCCGGAAGATTCCCCAGCATGTCGTTGAGCTTCCCGAATGCGAGGAAATTCGAGGCGATCCCGCCATCCGACTTCGATACCACCAACAAATCCTTTGCGCGCGTGACCGCGACGTAGTTCTGGCGGTCCTTTTCAGCGGAATTAAAGTTGTCCTCCGCCTGCGAATGAGCCGGCCAATCCTCGGGCTCCGCTAGCACCTGACTTCCATGTTCCCCGACCTTCACCGCGATCTGCAAAAATCCCTCGACCTTCCGACCATCGCGCCGGATGTGCAGCGTTGGCGCATGGCTGGTTTTCATATTCGGCTGCACAAGAAAGACGATCCCCGCCTCAAGCCCCTTTGCCTTATGAAGGTTCATCACACGGACCTTTTTCGGTCCGTAAGAGAGAGGAGGCAGCCCGAAACCATCCTCGTCGCCCCCGTCAAACGCCTCCTCCAGCGCGACCGCAGCATCTGCGAACGTCATACCGGAGACACCCGCCTTTCGGATGTACGACGCGGCCGCCTGAAACCCGGCAAGCAATGCGCCACCCTCCTCGGAACGGCCAAATCGCGCGAGAATCCCAGAGTCCTCGAGGATCATCTCCACCGCCGTCCCGGGACTCTGCGTTCGTCCCGCTTTCCAGCAGGCATGCAGCGCCTGAAGGGCGGCGTGTACCGCGGACTCGCCCTCTTGAACCGAACTCAGACGGAATCGCCCGCCCCCATCCTTAAATTGAAAAAGATCGACATCGGACATCCCGAAAAGCGGTCCGCGCAGGCAGGCAACGATCGAAACTTCGTCATCGGGGTCCGCGACGGCCTTAAGCAATGCGCGGAACACCCCGATCCCGTCCCAATACTCCCCGGAATCGGCAGCCTTCACCTCGTTGGGGATGCCGTAACGCTCCAAGGCGTCGGAGAACACCGGCAACACCTTTTTTCCGCGGGAGATGATCATGAAATCGCCCGGATGGACCGGCCGCAAGGCCGGCTTCCCCTCAATCCTGTCGGAAATCTTCATCCCGTCGTCTAGAGCCTTGCGGATGTACTTGGCGATGGACTCCGCTTCGAAGGCAGGAATCTGGTCGTAGTTGGGCGAATGCCCACGCCTCATATTCGGAATATTAAGAGCAAGCGCACCGGAGGAATATCCCTCGATCGCCGGTTTCTCGGGATTGAGCGGTGCGAACGCGGCCTGCTGCTCGGTACCTTCCTTCGGGAACACACGTTCGAAGCCTGCATTAACCCATTCACAAACCGGCGCATGGCTGCGAAAAGACGCCGTCAAAGGCGCTTCGACGGCTCCGGCGGCCAGCATCAAGGCGCGAACCTGCTGATAAACCGCGATATCGGCCCGGCGAAACCGGTAGATGCTCTGCTTCGGGTCTCCGACGACGAACAGCGACCCCGGCCGCGGCTTCTGTTCGGTCCAATCCTCGCTGTCGGAATCCCCGGCGATAAAGAACATGATTTCGGCCTGAACCGGATCGGTGTCTTGAAACTCGTCGACAAACAGATACTTGAACCGCTTCGCGAGATGGCGGCGCACGTCGGGATGCTGCCGGAGCAGCCTAGCCGTCAGACGCAGGAGATCGTTTTGGACGAGCCGGCCGGTCGCAAGCCGTTCCTGCAGAACCTGCTCCCGAGCAGACACCTCCCCCTCGCCCGGAGGCTTCGTCAGAATTTCGATGACCTGGCGGTAGAGCCCCCCGCGCCACGCCCGCAGGCCGTGCACCGCGGAGCCGTCTCGGAAATTACTGAATATCGAATTGGCCTGGGTCCGCGCGCCAACGCTCGCCCAACCCTGGGGAACCCGCCCCCTTGGGTCTTCGTATTCGAACTGCTTGAGCGCTTCATAGAGTGCCGCCGGATCCTCGAACCGGCCGTTATCGACATACTTCTTGAGTTCCAAGAATCGGTCCAGCAGCGGCGTGTTCCCCGAAACCGGCGATGGCGCCCGCAACGGAGCCATCGCCTCAACGACCCCCCTAATACCTTCGGCATAGTGAGGGAGATCCGGCATCTCAGCCGCCCCGGGTGGAAAATCCACTTCCGCGTGCTCACAGAGCGTCTCGAAGACGAGTTCCATTTCACGAGGCCCGATTCCCGCGGCCCGCAGTTGCTCCCACCAAACGGCATTGTCGCGGCGCAAGCGCTCCAGCCGCCCGTGTAGTACCCGCGCCCGAATCATCGCGTCCTCGGCATCCTCCATCAGATCGAAATCGGGCGGAACGCGCGCCTCGATCGGACGCTCCCGTAGAATCTGCATGCAGAAGGCATGAATCGTCTCGGCGAACAAGGATTCCATCGATCCCAGCGCCTTCTCCAAGCGCGCCTTCTTCTCCGGGGCGGCCTCGTTGCGATACGCCCTTTCGATACCGTCCTGAACCCGGGTCTTTAGCTCACCAGCGGCCTTCTTTGTGAAGGTGATCGCCGCGATCTCGTCTAAAGGGACACCTTTGTCGACGATGAGATTCACGAGACGATTGACGAGCTCGGTCGTCTTGCCAGAGCCGGCTCCGGCCTCGACCCATACGCAAATACCAAGCTGTGACCGAATCGCATCCCGACTCGCTTGATCGGGGGGAAGATGATTCTTGCCGCTCATGGCGCCCCCCCAAACAAACGCTTCGCCCGTTCCCAAGGCTCGTCGCCGCAAACAGCGGCGTAGGAACAGCGTTCACAGACCTTCTTGTCTTGGCAAGCTTGAAAGCGTCCGGATGCGAGAAAGCCGACCAAGGTCGAAATCCCCCGCGCCGCCTCCTCTTTTCGGGAGGCCGGAAACGGCAGCTGCCGCCACCCGCCCCGGGTCGTCGCGTGGATTAAACTGAACGCCTCCACGACCGCGTCAGGATTGGAGGCCTGGAGCAATTTCTCGGCGGCCGCGACGTAAAACATCGGCTGCAGGTTCGCTTCGGGTTTCTCGTATTGTTTCTGCGCGCTGTTCGAAAGACGGCCGGTCTTATAATCGACGACCTCGAAACGGTTGTCGCCGGTACGATCCAAACGATCCATTTGGCCATGGACCAAGAACTTTTTTCCGTCGAACTCCACTTCAACGGGCTTAACAGAGCTCAATGGATCTTCATCGTCGTCGCGTCCGAAAGCCACTTCGAATCCCACCGGCGTTCGCTCGTTCCACTCGGCGGCGGTACGCTCGAGGAAAAACTCCAAATCGGCGATAAACCCCAATCGCTCCGCTTCAAAGAGCGCTTCGGTCGCCGGCGGCACGATTTCCTTCCATTCGAAAAGTGCTTTATCGAGTTGCTCGACGGCGGCATCCCGGTCCTTCTTGGGGTCCGTACAACGTCCCTTGAGACTGCGAAGGAAGGCTGCATAGACATCATGAAGCACGATGCCGCGCTCACGGGCGTCGAGCCAAATCAGCGGATCGCGCTCCTCGTCTTCCTTCGGGTGTAGTCCCAGAACCCGCTTCAGGAAAAAGAAGAAGCCGCACTTGGCCATCTCGGCCATGTAGGTCGCGGAAACGGGCTCGCCGCTCTGGGTCGGGTCGTATTTCCCGGATGCCTCGGGGACGATCCCGTCGAAACATCCCGCCTCATCCGAATCCCGGGCTAGTTCAGACTGTTCGCTGGTCTCGATCCAGGGGAATGCCTTCCGCCTCTCTTCGTCGTTGATGCCCGACTTGAACCAAGCTGAAAATCCATCGGTCCACGCAGCCGGCGCGCCCAACTCCACCGCGGCCGGAAGGCGCTCCTCAAGGGATGAAAAATCGAGTCCGGGCTCCTTGAGCGCGACTCGCGCCAACTGCAAAAACAAGATTCCCGGAGACGCATCCCTGCCCTCTTCACTGTCGAAAACTCCGCAGCTGAAAACGGTCTTTCCTTCAAGTAATCCCAGGCGGCCCTCGATCCGGCCCTTTCGAAGTACCTGAAGCCGCCCGGAAACGACCAGCGCTTGAGAGACCTCCTCCCGCTCGGCATCAAGCAAAAACGGGTCCTGAAACTGCCGTCCATACCCGTTGCTCAGAGTCAGTCCGGTTAGCGCCGTGCGGGACCGTCCCTCGACACCGGACCGATCCAACGACGTCAGGAGCAAATGCCCCGGCCGAGCCCTCTCCGTCCCGACTCGGACTCCGTCGAGCGCGCCGCGGATAAGAGCAGCCGCCTCAAGAACCGGCATCTTCCGGTCGCCGAAGAGCGAAAGAGGATTTAGCGCCTCCGCGAGGGTTTCCAACGCGCCTCCGTCCCTGCCGGAACGCACCGGAGAAAATTTCTTGACGAACGCCACGCATGCATCAACGGCTGCTTTGAGAGAAACTCCGTCAAGGCTTTCCGCCCACCGTGCGCTCTCGACAATGTCGGATAAGACCGCTCTCGTCCGTCCGAAGGATTCCAACGCGCTCTTGGCACGCTCCCGGACTTCTTCACCTTCATCCCGGCGGTCTTCATAGCGCTGTTTTAACTCAGCCCCATGCGCGGAGAACAGCTTCTCATAGCCGCCAAGTCCCTTATAGAGGGAGAACCGGGATAGAGTCCGCGCCGTCTGCAGACCGCTCACTTCGGAATCGGCGGCCTTGAGCGACAATGCCCCTCCCCGCAGCATCCCCTCGAGGATTCCCGCTTCAAAACCGCTTTCTACCCAACGCAGATAGCCAAGCAGCGCCTTCCCGGCGGGGACAGCCTCGACCGGCGTCCCGATCGTCGTCGTGTAGGGAATCTTCAACTTCTCAAGAAGATCTTCGGCGACCGCGTGATCGAAGTCTCTTCCAGCCAAGACGAGTTCCCACTCATCGAGAGGCTGTTCGGAGTCCCCGATGCGGCGCAGAACCTCGCGAATCTCCGCCTCCTGACTCACCGCCCTAAACGGTTCCAGTTCGGCGAAGACCGCGCCGATGCCGCCCTCCCCGAACAGTTGAATTTCGCGAGCTTCCGGCAGTGCCCCTATCAGGCGCTCCTCCAGACCGGAAAACGTAGAAGGACGGCCGACCATGATGAGATCGGCACCGTTGGCCGCTCGGCCGACCGCGTTCTCGACGATATCGGCATCGTCGCAGAGCTGTTCCTTCGCGAGAAAGCCTTCATAAAGCAAGAGACATGACTTCAGCTCTTCGCAACGCCAATCCGCAAAAAATTGCTTCTTATCCAGGTCTCCGGATGAGACACCCGCCATCCGCAGGTCTGAAATCGTTCGCCACAGCGCCGAAGCGGCACCGTGAAACCGCGAAACAGGGGAAAAGAGGTCAAACTTATCGGGATTCTCCGCGAGTAGCATCGCGACCAGCGCCGGTCCGATCCCTGGAGGCAGCGGTTTCCGCCCATCCATACGACCGGAAACAATCTCCCGGGCGTACTGTACCGGCGACATGATGAAGAGGTTTACCCAGGACGTCCCTTCGCGCGCAAGCCGCTCGAGATAGGCTGCGCCAAGCGAAGAATCCTCTAGCAAGAGAACCTTACGGCGAACCTTGTGCTCCTCACACACCTTCTTGAGCGCTGCCAGGATCGGGTCCATAGAGAATTATCCGCCGAGCTCCCGTTCCACCTTGACGGCAAGCTCCATTCGTCCCGACTGTCGGCAAGCCGCCGCGATTTCCGCGACCTCTCCCGCAGAAAAGCCGGAGTCACTTCCGCTCAGCCCCGCAAGCTCGACGTCGGGAACGCCGACGGCGTTGATGCCGACGTCTTTGTAGCCGCCAAGAGCCAGACAGTAGGCGAAAAGGTCCTGAAAAATGACGCCGGACTGGCTTTCACCGAGAGACTCGACGACGCGTTTCATGTGTTCAGCGTGCTCCGCGTCGAGAATCCGGTCTTCGGGGAAGCCCTCGGTCAACCGCCCTTCCTTGTGAAGCCGGTCGAGTCCCGATTTCGTCGCGTCGTGGCCCTTCACTGCCAGTTCCAGATTCGCGGCAAGAAACGAACGCCAGTTCGCATCCAGATGATCCCGGATAGCGTCATGAGCGGGTTGGGACAAATGCGCGCGCGACAACTCGTCCTTGCCGACCGACACGGAATCCCCGGCCCGACGGCCGAAGGTTCCCCTCGCGTCCGCGATGAGCCAGCGGCCGTCAATCTCCGCGTCTCCGCACAGAAAAAGACCCGCGACCACCGCCGCGCAGCGAGGGCCCGCGGGCAAAGCTTCCAATTCGCGGATCGGGACGCCGATGCCTGTCCCCGTTGTGAATTTGACCTCCGCCCGAATGCGCGGGGGCAACTCGCTCATTCGCCTGTCTCGACCTTCGGATTTCCGTTCCAGCCGTCGAACTTCATCACGATCGCCCGTTCCTTAAAGGCGCCGCTTTCTAGTTCCGAGGCGAAGTCGTCGTCGTGCGTCGTCAGCACCACCTGCCGGTCCTTCGAGATCTCGTCCACCGCTCGGGCGACCGCCCGCCGGCGATCGACGTCCATGTTCTGCGTCGGATCGTCAACGAAGAGAAGATCGAGCCCGTGCCCGGCCGTCTCGGCGAGCGCGAAGTTGAGCGCGAGCGCTGCGGCCGTCATCTGCCCGTCGGAGAGCACCACCCGCGCCTCGCGGGCCGACTTCGAATCCCCCTTCTTTTGAACCATGAACAGATAATCGACGCCCTGCGAGCCGCCCTTCTTCTTGGTCTCGACCCGGAGCTCGTCGAAAAGCCCGTGATCCACGAGGCGCTCGTATAGCTCCTGCGCGCGCGGCCCCGCGGCGTCTAGACTGCTAGACGCGAGGCGCTCCTTCGCGGTCAAGATCGCGTCGGCGACCTGCTTGGCGTCAACTGCGATGCGCGTCATGTCCTTTTGCTTGTCGAGCGATTCCTTGTGCTTGTCCTTAAGACCAAGGACCGCCTTCTCGGCCTCATCGAGAGCAGCGCGCGCCGAAATGACGGGAGCCAATTCGGTCGCGAGACTCCGTTCCTTAAGCGTCAAGCGTTCTAGGTCCTGCTCCAAAGCCTTTTGCCCTTCGGCAAATGTCTCGCGCTCCTTGGCGAGCACCTCCAAACGCGACGCGAGCGCGTCCGCGATTCTGCGCTCGGCGAGTCCCGGATCCTCGAGCGCGTCGGCAATCTTTCCCCGGAACTCGTCGAGACGCGCCTGCGCGTCGGCAGCCTCTTTTGCGAGGAACTCCGCTCGCTTGCCCGCCTCAGCCGCCTCGGCCGCCGCCGCTTCGGCCTTCTCCATAGCGCCTTTGAGCTCCTTTTCCGCTTCGCCCGTGAACTTCGCCGCTCGTTCGCGCACCGCCTCCGAACCGGCAGGCTCGAGCGGACGCTCGCAGACGGGGCAGTCGGTCGCCTTTTCCCGGTCGATATGATCGGCGGCATCGGTCAGCAGGGAGAGAAGACTGTTCGCCGCCTTGAACTCGGCGCGCGCACGCTCGAGAGCGTCGTTTCGCTTCTTGACTTCCGCAGCGAACGCTTCCTCGTCTCCCCAGGACTTACGGTGTTCCTCGAGCGCCGCCGTCGCCGCGTCGCGCGCCTTCAATCTCTCTGCCCAGGGCGACTCGAAGCCCTTTAGCGCCGCGATCTTCGCGTCGATCGGCGACAAGTTCTTGTGAAGAGCCGATCCTCCGCGAATATCTTTCAACCGCCCCTGAAAGCTGTTTCCGTAGCCGCGGACGTCCTCGACCGAGGCGACCTCAGGAGCCGCCTCGATTGCGACCTCGTACTTCTTCGCGGTCTCAAGCAAATCCTTCGACAGCGCCGCGTAGGCTGCCTTAAGACCGGCCGGTTTAAAGTCCGCATCCCGAAATCCGGCTTCGCGAGCGCGGCTCCTTGCCTCGTCCAACGCCGTTTGGCGATCCTTTTGCCGGTCGCCCAAACGATCCTTTTCGGCGGCCATCGCCTCGCCCCACTCCTCGGCCGCCGTCAAGAACGGCTTTTCCTTGACGATGCCCTGCAACGCCTCAAGATCCTGCATGCCGAGCAAGCGATCCATCGCTCGTTTGCGGTCCCCGGCCTCATCCGAAAGAAGTCCGCGCACCCGCCGCTGATGCAAAAGAACGGCACGGGAGAAGGACTCCATGTCCAACCCGAACAGACTCTCGAGCTTCGCCGCAGCCTCGTCGTCACTCCAGGTCTTCCCCCCAAGCGAGACGGTCAAAGAACTCTGCTGCCCCTTACCGGCCCGGTGAATCTCGAGCGTTTCGTCGTCTCGCGAGAAAGCGGCCGCGGCCGACCAATCGCCCGTCGCCCCGACGGCCTTGAGGAACTTCTCGACCGACTGCTTGGGAAGGACCCCGCCGTGAAACTCCCCGAACAGGGCCCAATGCAGTCCCTGTGCGATCGTCGACTTTCCCTGCCCGTTCTTGCCGTGCAGGAGCGCGGGCTTGCCGTCGAAGTTAAAGGTTTTCTCGCCCTTAACCCCGCGAAATCCCTTGAGCGTGACCGATTTCAGACGCCAGCGATCGGAGGCCATTATTCGTCATCCTCCGGTTCCTGGATTAGGGCGTCGAACGTTTGCTGCGCCGCCTCAGCGCCGCCTTGTTGGTAGCTGGCCCACACGTTGCGCCAAAGTTCGACGGCGCTTTCTCCGGCTCCGGCCTCGCGCAGGGCCTTTTCGACTTCCTCGGCGATTCTGGACATGGGACGGACCTCCTCTCCATCCCCAGAACGAACCATTTCGGCGGATGTCACAGACGAATCTCCCATCATTTGCTCCGAACGCGCGAACAGTCGCAAGAAATTTGCGCTTTGAAAGGACAATAGGCGGCCCTCACACGCTCACAATAGTCTGTCGCGCACTGGTCCGGTTTCGACCGGCAGTGAACGTACACCGACCCGAACGATTTAAGAGGTCGCCGGCCGCCGCGAAACGGCCGGTCCTGATGCGCGACCTGGTTCTTGAGAGATTCCTCTGAAATAGGCCCCGTCTCAGGTATTGCGAACGCGACATCGTATTTCCCGACCGGGTGCTCAGGCTCGATAAAGCCGTACTTCGCGCTCAAGATCAACCAATCCACCTTTTCCGCGTTCCCGGACTGAAGCCAGTTTTTAAAACTCTCACCCGTGTAGGCTTCTTTCGCGGGGGTGTAAACCGGCTCGTCGCGATCATCCCAAAACTTGTGGTTCGTGCAGATAACAATGTGGAGCGTCTCTACAGAAAGCGCGGGCTCCGATGCGTGTTCCGATCGTTCGCCCAAACGCTCTCGTTCGATGTGCTTCGCGCAGCGTTCCGCGATCGCCAAGGCCTGCGCTCGAAACTCCTTCTTCGGCAGCTTGCGAACCACTTGCTCTGCGTAGTAGTACGCCTCTTTGTAGCGGTCCTGCTCTTCAAGCTCGACCGCGAGCTGGAGCATGTACCAGGGATCGCCCTCCTGGGTGAGGTGGCGCTTGAGACATGCGACCCGCTTCTTCGGGTCCGCGTTCTCTCGGCATTTTCGGGCCTTCTTAACCGCATCCGACCAGCTGGTCATAGCCCCTCGGCGACATGAAATTGGGCGAACAGGGCAAAGTGTATCCCCGGAATAAAAATACCGCAACCCCTCCGGAAATCCCTATAAACTAAAGAAATCTAGATAATCGCGCGACCCCTGATAGGGAATCTTCATCCGCTCATACTCAACCGGCGATTTCCCCGCCGCGGCCCACGGAGAGCGCCCGGGGGATGCCGCGTGCCGCCAGTACGAGAGCACGACGGCCGAGCCGGGACTCCTGAGTTCGGCACGCTTCCAAACGGCGCCGAGCGTCTTCATGTACCGTCCGCCGTAGTGATGATGGCCCGAGTCGAAAATGATCAGAGGCGAATCGTCTTCACCGACACTTTTGCATCTCCTATTCCGGCGACCCGCTCTCCCCTTACGCGACAGCGCCTTCCCCTCAGATCGGAGTGACCGCGACATTCCGCATCGGTCTGAGGCCGCCTCCTCCCTTTCGAGAAGAACCCCCAACCGTGCCCTGGCCCGATGAACGGCGTTGCGGACGCGCCCCTCACGGCAACCGAATCGTTCCGCGATACCGGCGTAGGTATGGCCGTAGAAGTCGCGGAGAATCAGACAACGCCGATAGAACGGGTTTCTGAGACGAAGCAGCTGCCTCCTGACAAGACGCCGCGCCTCGGGGATCTGAAGCAGCAGCGAAGGCTCGCTGCTGCGCAGCTCCCTGAAGTCGAAGGTCGCCGACCGTCGCTCGCGATCCGCATCCTCCCCGTTCGGGGAAATTTCCGCGGGACCCGATAGCTGGGGAGGCAATCTACGTCGGCATCCCTCAAACGCCTCGGCTCGCCAAGCGTCGAGAACGCGCCAACGCAATCGTCTGACGATAAACCCGCGCCAGGTCTGCCTATCCGGATCATAATGCCTAAGCGCAGGCCCGAATACCGCCTCCAACACCGTATCATGCGCGATGTCATCGGCGCCGCCGTGTCCGACGAAGCTCCGCTCTCCTGCACCGCCGATCAAGGCGGCCGCCTCCGCGGTCAGGATCTCCAGGCTCCTCAAAGCCAGATTGTCCCGCGCGTGAACATCACCGGCACTCGCCCGTCGCGCCAGTTCACGACACTCGAGTTCCCTTTGATCTGCAACGGTCATACCGCCTCCCCGGCGCAGGCGTGTATTACGGGATAACCCGCTGATCCTGCGCGTCGGTAGGCGGCAAATCGCCGCTGAAAATAGACAACAAAGGCCGAAAGGCGGCCGATCGGGCCCTTAAGGGCGGTAATTATCGTCGGAAAGCCGCCGGAAGGCGGCTAAGGATAGTTACGACTACTAACAGTATACTCCGCAGTCTTGATTTGTCAAGAGGAGGGCCCGAACGCCAGGGCCGACGAACCGGCGCCTCTGCGGCGCCGTCGTGGCGAGCCGGCAGGGACTCGCGAGGCCGATTCGACGGGGTAGCACC
>PFUL01000148.1 GCA_002790095.1 Elusimicrobia bacterium CG_4_9_14_3_um_filter_62_55
TCGTATCGAAACGCCAGCGATTCCGTCGTGTGGGGGACTTCGCGGCAGCGAACGCGCCAACCGTCGCCGCGCACGATCTCCCCCTCCTCGAGCTCCGAAACCTCCAGCTTGAAGCCCCTCGGCCGCAGCCAGGGCTGATGGGCCTTCGTCAATCGCGCGAAGAAACTCTTGAACCCGCGCGGACCGAAAAGCTGCAGCTTGTTTTTCCGCGGCTTCCCGTCGTAGCGGTAATAGAACAACAGCGCGGCGAGGTCCCCGACATGATCGGGGTGGCGGTGCGAGAAGAACGCGTGACTGACGGCATCAGGACTCAAACCCGCCCGGACCAATTGGCGCAGATTGCCGAATCCGAAATCAAAAAGCAAGGTTTGATCCCCGCGCGATAAGGCGTATCCCGCGGGATTGCGCACGGACCCGCTCTTGCCCGGCGCGAAGCAACCGGAACCGAGCACCACCACGTCGAAGGCGGCCGTTTTCATCGCGCGCGCTCGCGTACCGCCAACACCTTCACGCGAGCCTGGAGCACGCGACCCGCCCAGCCTCCTTCCGGAAAGCCGTCCTCGGGCGGAATACTGAAAACCCGCTCTTCTCCGGCGCGCATGCCGAGCAACCCTTTGCGCAGCCCAAGGATCAGGCCGTCGCCTTCCCCTAACTCGGCGGTTTGCGGCCCCTTCGTCTCCGTGGAATCGATGAACATCCCCGCCGCCTTAAGCGTATAGTGAAAGGTCACGATGCGTCCCTCGGCCGCCGCAAGCTTCGGCTCGTCGCGGCAGCCCGACGGAATCGCCCAACCGGCGGCCGCGAGCAGGATCAGGGCGTATCGCGCAGCCATTGGTTCACTCGTGCGAGCAACGTCTCGCCGCCCACCCCGCGGTACGGTCCCAAGCGCTCGCGCAGTTCGGCGAGCCGCGTTTCATCTTCGACGAACAGCGCCGCCCGGGCGACCGGACCAGCATACCGGCGTCCGGCGACCGCGGCGACGCGTCCCCCGGCCTTGAACTCCACTTCGCCGAGCCGGGATCCGTGAAGCGTGAGAAAATCATCGACGGCGTCGAGTTCCGCGACGCGCGGGTCCCCCTCCGCCTTCAGACTTTCGTAAAGGGTTTGAAAGTCCTCGGAAACGAGGGTGAGGTCGAAGGCGAGCGCCTCCAGCGTGGATTTCGGCCGTTGTCCGGGAAACAGCGCGTCGGCCGATTCACCCTGTTCGCGCGCGTACTCGCGGTCACGCGAACGCGCCGCGAGTGTTCGCCGCGCCAGGCCCGTCGCCTTGCGCAATTCTTCGGAGAACGCGGAATCGACGGCGGCCTTGTCGAGCGCGTATTCCAGCACGGCCTGCCGCGCCGCCCACTCCGCGTCGGCGAGATCGATCGGCAGATTCGCCAGCGCCAACCAACGCGCCCTAAAAAATGCGATTTCAAAATCGAGCAGGGACAGACGTTTCGCCCGGTCGCGATCGACGAGAATAACCGCCGGCTCGCCCCGCACCCAGCGGATCGGTCGGCCGCGGGGACTGCGGCGTTCTTCGACGGGCGTCGACTCGGTCAGCGCGATCAGCCTGCGCCCCGATTCGGTTTTCGCGAACTCCCACTGGACCCGCCGCAGCGCGTCCCGCAGGGAGCGGGAAAGCACGCGCGTTCCGCGATCGACGCTTACCGGAACTCCCGGTTCGTCGGACGCGGCGGAAACGCCGGAGGCCGCAAGGCACGTGAAGAGAAGCGTTGTGAGGATCAATAGAGATGCATCTTCAGGCAGAATACGGACCCGCCCGATTTCAAGAACTCGTCCGTCTCGACTTCCATCGCCGACACGCCCATCGCCTTCATGTGACGGATCGCCGTTTCGGCGCCTTT
>PFUL01000127.1 GCA_002790095.1 Elusimicrobia bacterium CG_4_9_14_3_um_filter_62_55
TCGTATCGAAACGCCAGCGATTCCGTCGTGTGGGGGACTTCGCGGCAGCGAACGCGCCAACCGTCGCCGCGCACGATCTCCCCCTCCTCGAGCTCCGAGACCTCCAGCTTGAAGCCCCTCGGCCGCAGCCAGGGCTGATGGGCCTTCGTCAATCGCGCGAAGAAACTCTTAAACCCGCGCGGACCGAAAAGCTGCAGCTTATTTTTCCGCGGCTTCCCGTCATAGCGGTAATAGAACAACAGCGCGGCGAGGTCCCCGACATGATCGGGGTGGCGGTGCGAGAAGAACGCGTGACTGACGGCATCAGGACTCAGACCCGCCCGGACCAATTGGCGCAGATTGCCGAATCCAAAATCAAAAAGAAAGATTTGATCCCCGCGCGACAAGGCGTATCCCGCGGGATTGCGCACGGACCCGCTCTTGCCCGGAGCGAAACAGCCGGAACCGAGCACCACCACGTCGAAGGCGGTCGTTTTCATCGCGCGCGCTCGCGCACCGCCAACACCTTCACGCGAGCCTGGAGCACGCGATCCGCCCAGCCCCCTTCCGGAAAGCCGTCCTCGGGCGGAATACTGAAAACCCGCTCTTCTCCGGCCCGCATGCCGAGCAGCCCTTTGCGCAGCCCAAGGATCAGGCCGTCGCCTTCCCCTAACTCGGCGGTTTGCGGCCCCTTCGTCTCCGTGGAATCGATGAACATCCCCGCCGCCTTCAGCGTATAGTGAAAGGTCACGATGCGTCCCTCGGCCGCCGCGAGCTTCGGCGCGTCGCGGCAGCCCGACGGCATCGCCCAACCGGCGGCCGCGAGCAGAATCAGGGCGTATCGCGCAGCCATTGGTTCACTCGTGCGAGCAATGTCTCGCCGCCCACCCCGCGGTACGGTCCCAAGCGCTCGCGCAGTTCGGCGAGCCGCGTTTCATCTTCGACGAACAGCGCCGCCCGGGCGACCGCTCCCGCATAGCGGCGTCCGGCGACCAAGGCGACGCGTCCCCCGGCTTTAAATTCCACTTCGCCGAGCCGGGATCCGTGAAGCGTGAGAAAATCATCGACGGCGTCGAGTTCCGCGACGTGCGGGTCTCCCTCCGCCTTCAGACTTTCGTAAAGGGTTTGAAAATCCTCGGAAACGAGGGTGAGGTCGAAGGCGAGCGCCTCCAGCGTGGATTTCGGCCGTCGTCCGGGAAACAGCGCGTCGGCCGATTCGCCCTGTTCGCGCGCGTACTCGCGCTCGCGCGAACGCGCCGCGAGTGTTCGCCGCGCCAGGCCCGTCGCCTTGCGCAATTCTTCGGAGAACGCGGAATCGACGGCGGCCTTATCGAGCGCGTATTCCAGCACGGCCTGCCGCGCCGCCCACTCCGCGTCGGCGAGATCGATCGGCAGATTCGCCAGCGCCAACCAACGCGCCCTGAAAAATGCGATTTCAAAATCGAGCAAGGAGAGGCGTTTTGCCCGGTCGCGATCGACGAGAATAACCGCCGGCTCGCCCCGCACCCAGCGGATCGGTCGGCCGCGCGGACTGCGGCGTTCTTCGACGGGCGTCGACTCGGTCAGCGCGATCAGCCGGCGCCCCGATTCGGTTTTCGCGAACTCCCACTGGACCCGCCGCAGCGCGTCCCGCAGGGAGCGGGACAGCACGCGCGTTCCCCGATCGACGCTTACCGGGACTCCCGGTTCGTCGGACGCGGCGGAAACGCCGGAGGCCGCAAGGCACGTGAAGAGAAGCGCTGTGAGGATCAATAGAGATGCATCTTCAGGCAGAATACGGACCCGCCCGATTTCAAGAACTCGTCGGTCTCGACTTCCATCGCCGACACGCCCATCGCCTTCATGTGACGGATCGCCGT
>PFUL01000202.1:0-2971 GCA_002790095.1 Elusimicrobia bacterium CG_4_9_14_3_um_filter_62_55
AAAGCAGTTTCGCCAAATGGGCCATGATCGAGACACCGACTTTCGGATGGTGGTAGAGAATTTCGTCGAGTTTCGAGCGGTAGAGAAGAAGAAGTTTTGATTTCTCCAGCGCGGTCGCGGAGGCGGAACGCGGCATATGTTCGAGCAGAGCCATTTCCCCGAAGAAGGCGCCTTCGTGAAGTTCGGCGATGCGGCGCGGTTTATCGTCGGAACCGATCTTGCTTAGCTCGACCCGGCCGGATTCGACGATAAACAACGCGCGGCC
This sequence comes from Elusimicrobia bacterium CG_4_9_14_3_um_filter_62_55, assembly GCA_002790095.1. Taxonomy (GTDB): domain Bacteria; phylum Elusimicrobiota; class Elusimicrobia; order UBA1565; family UBA1565; genus UBA1565. The sequence continues at coordinate 266 of PFUL01000202.1, forward strand.
GATGTCGCCTTCGAGAAAGAGAACCTCGCCTTCATTGTAGATCCGGCTGTGAAAGGACTGAAGAAGGTAGCCGAGTTCGCGCTCTTTGAGGCCCTTGCAGAGACTGAGGGAGCGCAAAAACTCCCGTCTTTCCTCGAACCGCCGGTCTCCGACGATTTTGCGAAGGGTCTTAAAAAGCTCCTTCATGCGTCCGGCGCCGTCGCCTCGTCGAGGTAGTCGCGCGTGCGGCGGCGGCCCTCTTCGAGCCAGTCGGCGATTTGTTCACGGGTCTCCTCTCCGGTTTTAGGCGCAAGCAGCAGGGCGATCGCGGCGCCGAGCAATCCGCCGAACAGGAACGCCCCGAAGGATCCGTCGCAGTCGTGATTGGGCATACGTTGTCTCCGTCAGTGCTTCCGATCGCCTTTCGGCCAGAGCGCGAACAGCGCCCCGAGCCCTACCACCCCGGCGCGAAGCCAGTTCGAACTCAGCAATCCTGCAAAATCCGCGGCCCGCTTGGTCGCCGCGCTCATTTTTTCCATCTCGTCTTGGGCCTGATAGGCGAGGACTTCGAAGGCCTGGGCGGAGCGCCTCAATTGGATCAAGGTCGCGATCAAAAGAATCAGTCCGCAAAGGTGCGTCAGCGTGAGAATTCCTATACAAACCGACATGAAAGTGATCATAGCGTACTATACCTAATCGACCGGGAGGCGACAAGCTAATGGGAAAGGGCTCAGCGATATAGGTCTAAAGGCCTAGGTCCTTTGGCCCTGGCTGACTTCCCCGAAGCCCCATACGCTATCGGCATGGCCTGGTTCTCTAAGAAGGATAAGAAGACGTCAGGGGTGGAAACCCCGCCGCCCCACACGCTCGCCTCGGCGCCGGAGATTCCGACGCTGAGGGAAAAGAAAAAGGAGAAAAAGGGCGCCGGCGTTCCATGGTACGCCGGTTCGGGCGCGGGCGGACCGGGCGCCATGATGGGAGGCGGCCTGGCCCGGGTCGGCGGGGGCATGGCGGGCAACTGGGGATTGCTCGGCTCTCAGAGAATCGCGATGGCGCTCGCGAACGTTTTTGGACGCTCCACTTTGCTGGGCGGCATGTTCGCCGGGAAGTTGGGCGCCTCGCTGGTGCTCGGCGGAATGATGGCGTGGGGCGGTTTGCTCGCGATGGCCGGCATGAAGCTGGGCGGAGTCGGTCTTCAGCCGACGGTTCGCGATGGGTCGCTCGCGCTTTCGGGCGCGGGCGGTTCGGGAATCGTCATTGACGCCCCGAAGGATCGCTCGCTCGATTATCTGTCCCACGCCAACCAGGGGGAGATCGTCTGGGACAAGGAAAATCCCAATGCGCCCAAGGACGCGCCCAAGGACGAAGAAGTGGAGACTCCGGAAGGGGCCGCTCAGGAAGAGCAGCCCGCGTTTGAAATGCCCGACGTTTCAGGCCTCATGAACGGCGCCGGCGCGGAGAAGGGGAAACTTAAAGACGGCTTCGCGAAAAAATTGACCAGCGACATGAGCCAACTGCGTGGGGGCGGCGGCGGCGGGCCGCAGCTTCAATCGAAAAACTTCAACCTGAAGAAGAGCATCGGGAATACTCCCGGTTTCAGCCAGAAGGGAAAACTCGCTCAGTTCAAGCGGAAGCTAAGTCCCGCTCGCGGGGCGGGGATGAGCACGCTGAAAGGCAAGTCGGACCGCGCGATGGGTCAGTTGAAGCTCGCCCGGACGCTGTCCCGCACCGCGATCGGCGCGGCGGATCAGGGGGCCAAGGCTTTTTCCGCGGACGCGTTCGATCAGGGCAAAACGATCGGCGGGGAGTTGAGCGGAATCGAAGGGGAAGGAATCGTCGTCCCGCCGGGCAACGGAGCACCGGACGGCATCGCCTCCGGAGCTCCCGACGTGGGGACGGGCGTGAACGCGACTCCTTATCAGGGTGCCGCGGACGCGGCGAAGTCTCAGTCGGATTCCGCCCAGAACATGAAGGCGACCAGCATCGCGCTGATCGCCGCGGGGACGGCGCTTTTGCTGGCCGCCACGCAGGCAGGCTTCCCGCTCAACATCATTCTCGCCGCGATCGGCGGCGCGTTGATGGCCGCCGGGGCGATGATGGCGATGATGGCGGGCCAGATGGGCGACAACGCCAAGAAGCAGGGCGATACGATCGAAGACAGTTACGGTCAGAAGGATCAAGGCCAAATCGTCGACGAGTGCGCCGACCAGGCCTCGCAGAACAACGTCAAGACGGCGAACTGTTCGGCCTCGAATCCGTCCGGCAATCAGGAAAGCCATCAGAACGTCCACGAGGGGGTCGAGACGGAGAGCAATTCGGACTTCACTCTGACCCAATAGCGGTTCCTCGGAGAGAACGCGCGGGGGCCCCGGGAATCCCGGGCCCCCCGCTTCGTTTTAGGAGCGCTCGATGGACGCCTTGGTTTTCCGCAGCGCCGCGTCCAAGCACATGCGGTACAGAAAACCGAGCGGCAAAGCCAGGCTCGCGATTTCAAGCGCTCGATTTAAAAAGAGGACGAAGAGTTTTAGGGTGACCGTGCACTTCTCATCGTCGAGCGGTTCGATCTCCGCCCGAACGACCATGTGGTAGCCTTCAAATCGTCCGGGTTTCTCGGCCCGCATGACGAGAAATGCGTTCGGAACGCAGTCCGAAACGATCCAATCCAGCCAAGGGCGTCCCCAGCCGGTCGTAACCTTGATGTGGGTTCCCCGCTGAAGACGATCGCCC
>PFUL01000202.1:2986-6088 GCA_002790095.1 Elusimicrobia bacterium CG_4_9_14_3_um_filter_62_55
CCGAAGCGCCAAAACGAGTCCGTCAACGTGCGGCAAAAATTCGGGCTCGCGAGGCTTTTCCAAACCCGCCTGGCCGGTTTCTTGATCAAGACGCGGCTTTCGAGAGCCTGCATGAATTCCCTTGTACCACAAAAATGATAGAATCTCAAATATATTAAAGAGAATCCCATGACTCCGAAGACCGACAACGCCCCTAAAAATAGCTATTCCGACACCGTCCATCTTCCCAAGACCGAATTTCCGATGCGCGGGAACCTGCCGCAGCGCGAACCCGAATGGCTCGCGTTCTGGGAGGAACGGCGCATTTTCGAGAAGATGAACGCGCGCCAGGGACGAGAGCCGTTCATCCTTCACGACGGTCCCCCGTACGCCAACGGCCACATTCACATCGGGCATGCGCTCAACAAGGTTCTTAAGGACATCGTCGTAAAATCCCAGGCGCTCATGGGACGGAGAACCCCCTACGTTCCGGGTTGGGACTGCCACGGACTTCCGATCGAGCACGCGCTGCTCAAGGAAAAGAAGATGTCTAAGCGCGCGGTGGATGATATTCCGGCGTTCCGCCGCGAGGCCGCGGCCTTCGCCGACCGGTGGATCGATTTGCAGCGGGATGAGTTTCGGCGGCTGGGCGTGTTGGGATCGTGGGACGCTCCGTACAAGACGATGTCGCGTCGGTATGAGTCGGCGATTCTAAAGGCATTCCGGCTTCTTTACAATCAGGGCTTTATCTACCGGGGGGTGAAGACGGTTTCTTGGTGCGTCACTTGCGAAACCGCGCTCGCCGAAGCGGAAGTCGAGTACAAGATGAAGAAGTCCCCTTCGGTTTTCGTCGCGCTCCCGGTGGTGAATGGGCACGAGATTTTCGGGGAGACGACGCACCCTGTGGAGGCCGTCATTTGGACGACGACGCCTTGGACGCTCCCGGCGAATAAAGCGGTGGCCTTCAACCCCAAGCTCGAATACTGCGTTGTTGAGATGGAACTCCCCGATTTCGGAAAGCGCGTTTTGCTTCTCGCGAACGAGCGGCTCGAGGCGGTGGCTGCCGCGCTGAAGGCGGCGTCTCACGCGGTTCTCAAGACGCTTTCCGGAAAGGAAATTGTCGCCGCGGGACTGGTCTGTGAAACGCCGTTCGCCTTCAACGCTGAATTTCCGCATCGCGAGTCCAAGGGCGTGCTCGCCGATTACGTCAGCGCCGAGGACGGTACCGGCATCGTGCACACCGCCCCTGGCCACGGAGCCGACGACTATTTTACCGGCATTCGAGAAAATCTCGAGATTCTTTGCCCGGTCGACGCGTCCGGACGCTATAGCGCCGAGGCGGGTCCGGAACTCTCCGGAAAAAAGATCTTCGAGGAAGGCAACCCCGCGGTGATCGAGCAGTTGACCGCAGCCGGACGCATGTTGGCCGTCGGCAAGATCGAACATAACTATCAGCACTGCTGGCGGTGTCGGAATCCGATCGCCTTTCGCGCGACGGAGCAATGGTTTCTCGGCGTTTCGAAAGGAAACTTTCGCGAAGAATTACTGGGGGCCGTCGGAAAGGTTAGATGGGTTCCGCCGCAAGGCGAGGAGCGCATCTCGGCGATGCTTGCGGGCCGTCCCGACTGGTGTCTTTCGCGTCAACGGCTCTGGGGCACTCCGATTCCTATCTTTACGGACTCCGAAAGCGGCGCGGTGATGGCCGACGACGAAGTCCTCGAGGCGATTGAAAAAAAGGTCGCCGCCGACGGCTCGGATTTCTGGTTCGAAGATTCCGGAAAGCCCGTAGTCTTCGGCCCGGACCCGGTCGAAGGCTGCCTGCATTGGGATTTCGTTCCGGCGCGCAAAGGCCGCTTCCTGCGCGAGACCGATATCCTCGACGTCTGGATGGATTCGGGCGCCTCTTGGCTCGGGGTGCTGGAACCGGACCAGGTCCCTTGCGACCTCTATCTGGAGGGCTCCGATCAGCATCGCGGCTGGTTTCAAAGTTCCTTGGTGATGGCCGTCGGAGTGAATGGAGAGGCCCCGTACAAGAGCGTGCTGACGCACGGATTCGTGCTCGACGACAAGGGCCGCGCCATGAGCAAGTCGCTGGGCAACACCGTCAAGCCTCAGGAGGTCGTCGACAAACTCGGCGCCGACGTGCTGCGACTCTGGGTCGCGTTAACGGATTACTCCGAGGACGTCCGTCTTTCGGTGAAGTTGCTCGAAGGCCCGACCGACACCTACCGGAAAATCCGCAATACGTTCAAATATCTGCTGGGGAATACCTGCGATTTCGATCCCGCGAAGGATCTTGTCTTGGCGGAGCGCATGCCCCAGTTGGAACGGTTCGTCCTCCTCAAGCTTCGAGAGTTGGACGCCGGGGTGCGCAAAGCGTACGGAGATTTCGCCTTTCGCAAGGCGGCTATTTCGATCGTCGACTTCTGCAACCTGACGCTTTCCGCCTTCTACTTGGACGCCCGAAAGGACGCGCTCTACACGCTCAAGACCGACGATCCGGTTCGGCGCGCTGCACAGACGGTGATGTGGGAGTGCCTCACCCGGTTGGCGTCGCTCGCCTCCCCGGTTCTTTCCTACACCTGTGAGGAGGCCTGGCTCGAGATCCTCCGGCTTCGCGTTGAGCAGGGATCGGGACTCTCGCTCCCTGAGAGCGTTTTTCTCTTTGAGTGCCCGCCTGCGCCGCAGGCGTGGGAAAACGCCGGGATCGCAGAACGATGGGAGCGCGTCCTCTCCGTCCGGGAGCGCATCTTCAAAGCCCTCGAGGAAAGTCGGGGTGCCGGCGTCATCGGGAAGTCGCTGCAGGCCAAGATCGCGTTCAACCCCTCCGACTCCGCCGAGCGGGCGTTGGTCGCCGAGATGGGAGAGGAAATCTGGACCGAACTTTTGATCGTCTCCGCGTTCGTGTTGACCGAGGGCGGGGCCGAAATCACGGTTTCCCCGGCTCCCGGCGGAAAATGTCCCCGTTGCTGGCGCGTCCGCGAAGATCGCGGCACGGGCTCCGATCCGGATCTTTGCGCTCGATGCGTCGATCAGCTTTCCGCCTAATCGAACCCGCCGCGTTGCTCGCGCTTTTCGGCGCGGACCGCGTGAGCAAGCTGTGGGCGCAGCAGTGGCTCATGC
>PFUL01000202.1:6112-15094 GCA_002790095.1 Elusimicrobia bacterium CG_4_9_14_3_um_filter_62_55
TTTGATCGCGATCTCCATCGCGCTGTTGGGGGGATTGTTCTACATGCGCCGGGGTTGGAGGGACGCGGGGTTCTTCCTTCGTTTCGGATCGGTCTTGGTCGCCGCGGGGGCCTTGGGAAATCTCTACGACCGGATCGCGTTTGGAGCGGTCGTGGATTTTTTGGATTTTCGGATTTGGCCGGTTTTCAACCTCGCCGATTCCTGCATTTCCGTCGGCGCTTGCGCCCTCGCTTGGGGACTGCATCAGGCGGACAAGGCGGCGGCCGCTAAAGTCTCCGTCGAGTGAACCCTATTCGATCGGGTTGTTGACCATGTGGACCACGCCGCCCATGATCGCGGCCCCGGCAGCGGCGGCGACGAGCGCGCCGATCGGTCCGCCGAAGATGAAACCGAAAAATCCCAATCCGACGGCGCCCCACGCGGCGCCGAGCAGGGCGCGTTTGAACTTGCGGATCTTGGTTTTGGCCCCCGCCGCGGCCTTTTCATCGCCCGAGTCGAGCGTCTTGTTCGTTTGAATTTCGGAAACCCGGTCCGGAGCGGGGACGTCGGTCTTGTCCCGGCGGCGGGCCAGATCGCCTTCGCCGACCGTGACGTTCGGCTTGTGACCGGGCTCGGTTTCTCCGGGCATCAGCACCACGTCGTTCTCAATCCGGGTTCCGTCGAATTTCTTTTGAATCAGGGCGATGGACTCCTCCAGACTGTTGCCGGGGTTCAGCGCGATGTCTGAAATTTCGTCGATCTTCTTCAACTGATCCTTCGCGTTCACATCGGCGCTGTCGGCCGCGTAATTCGCCAAAGAAGCGGCGACCACCGTGCGGATCCGGCGCGCTAATTCTATCGCGGCTTTCTTATCGCCCGTTTTCGCCAGCGCGTCCGCGTCCTTGATTTTCGCCAGCATCTGGTCGCGCGTTCTATCCCCGACCGCGTTTTTCAAAAAGGATTCATCGGCGGAGGACAGCATGCCGAGCACCGTGTCGGCGTTTCCGTCGATTTTGGGAAGCGCGTTCGCTTTCTTGGCGTACTGACGGGTGATCTCACGGTACTTCTTGTAAAACGCCCGTTGGTCGGCGCTCGTCCCGAGCGCCGCCGCATGGGCGCTCTGGACGAATTCCTGCTCCGCTTTCGGGGTCCGGTACAGATCCTTCAGGATCGCGTTTTCGATGGGGTTGAAATTGTCGATGACCGCCTTTTTCAAAGCGAGATGCTTGTTCCCGGCGGCGCCGAGAGCCGTTGCGCAATCAGTCACCTTTCCACCCGCAAAATCGTTTTTGATCAAAGACGCGAAGGGGTTCTGGGCCGAGCCTTCCCGGGAGCTCAGCAGTTCCTTGCGCAGCAGCTGACGCATCCGGCGCATGAGAGACGAGCGGTCTTCGGCGCTTTGACATCCGGTGAGTTTCCCTTCGGTGAACAGCGCGCCGAGGGCCGCAAAGCCGGCGCTGCCGGCGGATTCCGGGTGTTTAGCGATGTAAACGGCTTCTTCCGGGGACCACCCGTCAACGGGAAGGTCGGATTTCGCCAGATAGGCGTCGACGGCCTTCCCCAGGCGGGCGCGGCACTCCGTGACCTGGGCCTCGGAAACCTCGGCTTCCATCGCGCACTTGCCGTCGTCGTTGGTCGCGGGCAGGTTCCACAGGGCTCTTTCCTGAGGATCTAAAAATTTGTAAAGCGGCTTCCCGGCGGCGAAGATCGACGCCGGCGTCGAGGCGGCGGGCAGCAGGATGGAAAGAAGCGCGGCAAGCGTCTTTTTCATAGGCCTCTCCGGGTTCCTTCCTATTGTAGCAGGGACTCGGGGGGCGACAAGGCCAAATTTACCTACTCTTTTCTAGGTCCAAGGACCCATATCGATCGAGGTCGTCCGTCCTTGTTTTATGAGCGCGTCGGGCAAAACGAGACCCCCCGGCTTTCACCGGGGGGGGAGGCGTCGGGAACGAGCGAGGGGTTTGGGATCGATCCCGCCGCCTGTACTTCAGAGTAGCGCTCGTCCTCTTGGCGGGCGAGGGGCGAAAGGCCCGCGGAAATCGACGCGAAAGACCTAGGTTGTCGTCGGGCGGTTTCGCCGGCGTCGGAACAGTCCCACCGTCTCGATGTGGGAGGTTTGGGGGAACAAATCAACGGGCTGAACCCGTTCAAGAGTCCAACCGTGACGCGAGAGCCAGTCGGCGTCGCGCGCGAAGGTGGCCGGGTTGCAGGAGACGTAGACGACGCGCTCGAACGCGGGCGAACGGAGAATCTTCAATACGGGTTTCGTGCAGCCGGCACGCGGCGGGTCGAGAACCGCCGCCGCGGAGCGTTCGGGTTCTGAGGACAGTCTTCGTTCGAGCTTGGATAGAAGCGCCTCCACGCCTCCGGCGTAGAACTCCGCGTTGGTGATAGCGTTCAGCCGCGCGTTGTCGTGCGCGTCCTGGGCCGCGTCCCGCACTTCTTCGACGCCGACGACCGTGCGGGCCAAATCGGCGAGCGACAGGCCGATCGATCCGACCCCGGAGTAAAGATCCAGCAGTAGTTTCGGTCGGAAGCCGTCCCGGGTGATAAAGTCGCGAACGACCCCGTAGAGCACCTCGCAGGCCGGCGTGTTCACCTGCAGGAAGGCGGCGGGAGAAACCCGCAGGCGGATCGAGCCGACCCGCTCCTCGATCATGCGGCGGCCCCAGATTTTTTTCCAGCGGGGTCCGAGCACAACCGTCGTCTTGATGGGCTGGACATTCTGATGCACGCCGATGACGGCCGGATGCTCCTTGAGGAGGGCTTCTAGGAAGCGCTTCTCCCCCGGGAGGTCCTTCGTTTTCGTCACCAAAGCGACCAGGGCCTGTCCGCGCGCGTTGGTTCGCACGAAAAGATGGCGCAGCCATCCCGAGTTTCGGTCGTAATCGTACGGGCGCCAGCGCAGCTCCCCGGCGAGGCGCTTCACCGTCTTGACGATCGCGACGGAGATCTCGGGCTGCACCAGGCAGTCGTCAAAATCGACGATTTGATGCGAGCCCGGCGCGTAGAATCCGGCGACGACGCGGCCGCCTGACGTGCCGAACGGAACCTGAACCTTGTTTCGGTAGCGCCACGCGGAGGGGGAGCGCAACGGCGGCTCGACCTTGGGTTCCCGCAGTTTTGCGATGCGAAACAAGCAGTCGCGCACGAGTTCGCGCTTGGACTCCAATTGGACCTCATCGTTAAGATGCTGCCAGTCGCATCCCCCGCAGGGCGCGTCGCCGCGCAGCGCCATCGCCGGCGAGTAGTGAAGGGGACAGCGGGGTTCGACGCGGCCGGGGCCCGCCGAGAGCAGGCGGGTCATGCTCGCGCGAACGAATCCCGATTTTGATTGGCGGACGAAGGCCTCGATCGAATCTCCCGGGGCCGTATAGGGGACGAAATGCACCGGACCTCCGCCTTCGGGTCGCCCGATGCCGGGTCCTTCGGCGGTCATGCGCTCGATTTTGAGGCGGAGAGTTGCGCTCATGCGACGAGGATTCTATCAATTTGATAGAATGGCCGAAAATGGAAAGGTTTTTGCTTCTCGGCGCGGTTGCGTCGGTGCTTGTCGGTTGCGTGCCGCTTCCCGCGGAAGACGCAGGAAATTCGCCTCCTCCTCCGCGTTCTTCGATGAGGGAATTCGAGGATCTCGATCCGGGCGCCAAGGAACTCGTCAGTCTTCATTTTTCCGTCCGCGCATACGGGAGCGGCAATGCGGACGCCGTTTCGGCGCTATGCGAAAATTTGTACTCGCGTCTGATGAACGATACCGGGCTGTACTCATTCCTGCCGCGGGAGCCGTACCGCGTGATCGTTTACGGCGACCGGGAGGAGTATCTGCGAAAGACAGGAATGCCGCAGTGGTCGGGAGGACTTTCCGCGGGAAACGCGATTTACGCGTACGAGAGCAGGAATCTCCCCGGCGTATTGGCTCACGAAATGACCCACCTGATCTTCAGGGAGTATTTGGACCGGGACGATCTATCGCTGCGTTGGGTCAATGAAGGGCTGGCGGTCTATGAGGAACGGGAAGCCCTCGCCGCGCAAGGCTATGCGGCGGACCTTTCCCGCGATCCGGTACTCTCGTTCCAGGAGATGCTGCTGCTGGCTCCAATGGATGAAAGAGAACGCAACGTCTCCGCCTGGTACCGGCAGGTCGGCTCGGTTGTGCGTTTCCTGATCGAACGCGGCGGCCGGGTCGGATTCGGGCAGTTCATGCGCGCGCTCAAGGACGGGCAGCGCGCCGGCGACGCGCTGCGCACGGGCTTTCCCGCGCAATGGCGCGACCTGGACGCTCTGGAAACATCCTGGAGAGACGGGCGGTGACGCCGCGGTGATCGTTCGCAAGCGGAGTCTTGCTCTCGCGGGAGCCTTCTCCGCGGCGCTGTGGCTTCGCGGTCCTCTGGATTTGTCGCCGTATTCCGCCTGGCTGATCTCGCTGCCCCTGGTCCTTTGGTGCGGAGCGCCGTTTCATCGCGGGGCGTTGGAGGGCTTTTCGCGTCAAAGGGCCAACGCGGACATGCTCGTATCCCTCAGCGTCCTCGCCGCTTTCTTTTATACGACCATCGTGGAATTCGCACCGGAACTCCTTCCCGAGAGACTGCGCATCCCGATGTTCGGCGCTGCGGCCGCGCTTTTAATGTTCCCGTTGGCGGGACGCTGGCTGGAGCGCGAGTTGACGGAAGGAAGCGGCGAATCGATTTGGCGGCTGATGCGGCGAATCCCGGCGACCGCCCGGGTCGTGGAAGCGGGACGTGAGCGCTTGGTTCCCAGCGAGGGAGTGGCCATAGGCGCGGTTGTGCGCGTTCTGGCGGGAGAACCCGTTCCACTCGATGGGGAGGTTCTGGAAGGAACCTCGCGCGTCGACGAGTCCTTGTGGACGGGCTCGGATGAGCCGGCCGAGAAAATGACCGGGAGTCGGGTCCTCGGCGGTTCGATCAACAAGGACGCGCCGTTGACGGTGCGGGTGTCGCGGGTTCGCGAAGAAACCGATCTGGCCCGACTAGTGGCTTTGGTCGGCGAGGGTTTCGAGTCCAAAGGCGTGACCGAGGATCTCGCCGACCGTCTCGCCCGCTCATACGTGCCGGTCGTCGTGATCTCCGCAGCCGTCGCCGCGCTGCTCTGGTCGCTTCACGGCGGGTCGACGAGACTGCCCGACGCGATGGCCGCGTTCGCGTTCACCCTGGCGGCGGCCTGTCCTTGGTCGTTGGGTTGGGCGGCTCCAGCGGCGCTCGCGCTCGGCATACGGCGCGCCGGAAGGATGGGGATGCGCATTCGCAATTCCGCGGCGCTGCAGACTCTCGACCGCCCCGACGTGCTGATCGTCAATAAAACCGGATTCCTGACGGGAAGCCGCCCTCGTCTGACCGACGTGATCTGCTTCGGGGATTGGACCGAACGCTCGCTGCTTCCGCTGGCGATTTGCGCCGGCTGCAGAACGGGACACCCCTATGCGGACGCGCTCCGGGAGCGCGGATCGACCGACGGCGCGGCCGTGGTGGAAGAGGTGGAAGTCGATCCCGGACGGGGAGCGAGCGCCCGGATCGGGGGACGACGCATCCTCGTCGGAAGTCTGTCCTGGCTGCGGGATTTCGGCGTCGAACCCGAGGAGGGGCTCTATTCCGAGATCCAGCGGCGGCCGGAACCGATGCTCGCCGCGGCCGTGGACGGGGAACTCGCGGGTTTGTTTTTCTTTTCGGACTCCCTGCGGGAAGGCGTGCCTGAGCAGCTGCGCCGCATCGAGAGTCTCGGCTTGGAAGTGATCCTTGCTTCGGCGGACCGCAACGCGGCCGTTCATTCGGCCGCGTCCGAGGCCGGCATCAAGCGAGTCTACGCGGAGGTTCAGGAAGAGGAAAAGGTTCGGATCGTTCGGGAACTCCAGGCCTCGGGGAAAAGGGTGGCGATGGTGGGAGAGGGCGTGCACGATGCCCCCGCGCTGAGCCGGGCGGATCTGGGAGTGGCCCTTGCCTCGCGGTTTCGTACGGGAGCGGGCACGGCGTCGCGTCCGCATTTCGATTTGGCGGCGGAGGCGGCCGATCTGGTGCTCGAGGAGCGCGATCTGGAAGGATTGACCCGCTCGATCCAACTCGCGACAAAGATTCGCAGCGTGATCCGGGAAAATTTGATGTGGTCGTTCGTGCCGACCGTGATGCTGCTTCCTATCGCCGCGGGCGCGTTGCGCCCGGGGCTCGATATCGTGTTTCGTCCGGAATACGCGATGCTGACGGCGGGTGTGAGCGGCGTCGCGATTGTGGTTAATTCCCTCAGGAGATTGAAGCTATGAAGAAAAAGGGCAAGAAGACGACGGCGCGGGCGACTCCGCTCGGATACACGCTCGCGCATGCCGGAACCGGCAGGAAGGCGTCGCTTCCGAAAATCGACGCTTGGGCGAATCAGTACCGCGGCTACGAGATTCGCATCGACATCCCGGAATTCACTTCCATTTGCCCGAAGACGAAGCTTCCTGATTTCGGAACCATCACGATCGAATATCTTCCGGACGCCGAATGCCTCGAACTGAAATCCTTAAAGCACTACATCCTCCAATACCGGAACCTCGGGATTTTTTACGAAAACGCCGTGAACCGGATTCTCGAGGACGTCGTCGCGTCCTGCTCTCCGCGTTGGGCGATGGTGACGGGAACCTTCACCCCGCGGGGAGGGATGCGTTCGACGATCGTCGCGCGGCACGGCGGCGCGCCCGGTCGGGACCGCGTCGAGATCGGCGGACCCAGCGACGGGCCCGGCGGCGGCGGGTTTTGACGCCTTTCGTCCTTCGCCTCGAGGGCCCCGACGCAGAGGCCTTGACCGCGCGCCTGATGAAAACGGCGGCCCGGTCGAGGCTCCCCGCGCGGGCGTGGGCATCGCGCGAAGGACGGGTATTTCGCTGTGGCGTTTCAGAGGGCGGTCCGTTCGTTTTCCGCAGCGCCGCTCGAACCTTGCATCGAGGGGAGAACCGTTGGCTGCTGCCGGAAGAGGCGTCCGATTCGGGCCCGGAGTTCTCGGCCGGGGCGCTCGCGCGGCTGGCCGGACTTCCGGTGTTCGGGCCGGACAGTGATGGAGCCTTCTCGGCCGGGGGAGAGTACGCCGGCGCGAATTGGCCCGCTTCGGCGACCCCACCGGAGCCGGAGAACGAACCCGTGGTCGCTCTCAACGGGGAAACGGCGATCGCAGCCGCCTGTCTGTGGGCCGGGTGCGGTTTCTTTGCCGTTTCCGGGAGCGCACCGGTTTCGGGAGCTCGTCGCGCGTTGAAGCGGCTCGACCCGGAGCGTCGGGTGCGCCTTCATGAAGCCGGTGACGCCGTGGCGGCCGCGTTCTCCGCCGCGGGGGCCGGGTACGGCGGTTTGCGCGCCGCCGCGGAAGTTCCTTACGAACGCGACAGTCTCGCCGCGCCGGCTGCCGCATGGGCCGCTTCCTCGGAAACGGCGATGGTTCTGCTCGTATCGGAATCCGTCGCGCCCGAATCCTACGGAGGGATCGTGCGCGTTCCCGCCTCGGTTCGCGAGGTTTTCCGTCAGGTCGCCGCCGCCTTCGATCTCGCCGAGTCCTATCAAACAAGCGTCACCATCGTTATCGAGCCCGCGCTCCGTTTCCGGTGGGAGACGGTGCCGGAGCCGGCCGCTCCCGCGGACCTTCACCGGGGGCGTTGGTGCCGGCCGGGTCCGGGGGGCCCCTTCGATCGGTACTCCGACCCCGAGGACGGAATTTCTCCCCGCAGCGCTCCGGGAATGCCCGGACTCGAGCATTCGGCCGGAGCTGTCGAAGGCGATGATGAGCCGCGCCGGAAAGAGCGTATCCGGAAGCTCTCTCTCAAGGAGGCTTCCCTTAAGAAAGCCTTCGGACCGGGTCCGCTTCGGGGACGGACGAACGGAGCGGTTGTCGTCGCCGCGGGCGGTCCTGCCGCGCTCTTGCGGGACGCGGCATCGGACGGAACGCTCGATTGCGGTTTGCTCGCGATCCGGACGCTGCGTCCCTTCTCCGCAGAAGCTGTGGCGGAAAAACTTCGCGGGCGCCGCGTGCTCGTCGCCGTCGAGCGCCACGATGATCCGCTGCTGCGCTTGGTTCGCTCCGACGCGGGAATCTCCGGCGCCGAGTCCTGGCGCGTGTCCGCGGGGGACGATCCCGAGTCGGTTCTCGCTTCGCTTCGGGAGGCGCTGCGCGATGGGTAAAGACCGGGACTGGCTGGAGAAGCCCTCTTGGGAGGGTTTTTCCTCCGCCGCCGAGCGCCAGCCCGTCCCGGCGGAGGCGTTTAATCCTCCGTCCGCCGCGAGGGCGAGCGCCTGCGCGTTGAGCGCGTTGGTTCGCGCTTTGACCGAAGGGGCGGCGGCCTCGGGCGTCCTCCCGGAGGAACTGGTCGTCCTGACGAGCTTGCGGCGCTCCCCGGATCCCTTCGACGCGCTGCGCTGCTACCGCGTCCGCGGCCTCGGCGGGCGCGCGCTCCCCTTCGCCGAGGGCGTCGCCGCCGCCCGGCGTTCGACGCGCATCGTGTGCGTTTTGTCGGCGGCGCGCGGAGCGACCTTGGGCTGGATTCGCGAGGCCGCCCGCTCCGGGTTGGACGCCTGTCTCCTCGTCGTCAACGGCGGAGGCTGCAGCGGCGGCGCTTCGACCGAACCCGACGCGGGGTTGGCGCAGGAGACGCTTCGCGCCGGCGCCGGGTTCGTCGCGCGCTTGTCTCCGTTCGACGAAAACTCATCCGCCCTACTCGGCCGGGCGCTGCGCCATCGCGGGCTGTCCGTGGTGGACGCGATTTCGATTTGTCCCGCGCATGACGACGCGGCTTCTTTCGAGCCGGTTGACGCGCCTCCGGGCGGCGTTTTTTCCGACGCGCCCCAAACCAAGGTCATGCGCCGGTCGGATCCGGCGGAAGACCGAATGCGTCAATTTGAACACGAGCGCTTGTGGTCCGCACTCAGATAACCGACGAGGTCGAGGTCTCGTTTCCCGCCTGCGAACTCGAGTCCGCGGAAGGGATGCGGGTGGACGCTTTTCTCGCGGCGCGCCTGAAGCGCTATTCTCGTT
>PFUL01000202.1:15147-15573 GCA_002790095.1 Elusimicrobia bacterium CG_4_9_14_3_um_filter_62_55
CGCGCACCGTGGAGCCCGAACCGGTCGCGGATCGCTTGCCCGTGTTGTACGAGGACGCGCGCCTGCTCGCGGTGGATAAGCCCGGGAACTTGATCGTTCACCCGACCGACCGAGTGGTGCGCAATACCGTTCTTTCGATCTTGCGCGAGCAGACCGGGGGGCCCGTGTACGTCGTCCATCGCCTGGACCGGGAAACGAGCGGTGTTCTGGTACTCGCCAAGGACGCGGCCGCGGCGGCTTCCCTGCAGCAGCAGTTCGAGCGGCGCGAGACCCGCAAGGAGTATCTGGCGATCGTGAGGGGGGTTCCGGGCGCGCGGCGCTTCGTCGTGGAGGAGCCCATCGGCCGTGCGGGCGGAGACATTACGGTGCGCCAGGCGGTGCGCGCCGACGGCGCCGCGGCCCGGACCGAGTTCGCCGTTCTCGCGC
>PFUL01000081.1 GCA_002790095.1 Elusimicrobia bacterium CG_4_9_14_3_um_filter_62_55
TCCGGGGCGCGTCGGAAACGCCGCGACCAACGTCTCCGGCGTCCCGATCTCGAAGTTCTACTCGACGCCCGGGGTCTATACCCTCAGCGCGACCGCGGAGCTCGACGGAGTCATCCTCTCGCAATCCGCCCAGTTCACGGTCTCGTCGCCCAACATCCTTCTCGTGTACCCCCCGAACGGATCGCAGGGCTTGACCGATCAGCCGCTGATTTTCCGTTGGAATTCGAGCGGAGCGGCGAACTACCGGCTCGTGATTCGCAGCTACACGCAGGGACTTAAGGAGGTGTTCAATCAGAAAATCGGCGGCCAGAACTTTTTCTCTTATAATGGGTCTCCGCTTTCGGCGGGAGAAAACGAGCAGTACGATTGGAGAATCGAGGGGCTGGATCAAAACGACAATAAAATCGCACAAAGCGATATCCCCTATACCTTCACCCTCGCGAGCAGCGATCCTCTGACCCGCGATCTGGCGGTGACCGGATTGGAGGTGCTCAGCAAGCAGGGGTTCACCCTCCGCTTCAAGGTCTCCGTCGAAAACCAAGGAGGAACGACGGAATCGAACATCGACCTTAAGTTCAGTCTCGGGGGACTCCCCGCGCCCGGCAGTCCGGTGACCCTGCCTCTCATGCAGCCCGCGGCGACGCGCAGCTACGAATTCACCGTGGATTTTCCGTCCGATCAGAACCAAAGCCTGGCGACCGCGTGTCTTTCCTTTTTCGACGACAACGTTCCAAACAACTGCAAGACCATGCAGATCCAGAAGCCTCCGGTCGAAGGCGGAGGGGGCGACGCGATTTTCGATGGAGGCCGCAAGCTTTCCATGGACGAACTGTGGTCGGCGATCGAATCGGTCCTCGCCGAGCGCGGCATGTCCTTTTCGGACTACGGCGTCGTGCCGGGAGATCCGGACATGACGGCCGAGGACCTCGCGGCGCTGCTCGACGCCCTGCGCCGGGGCCTTGTCGAGATCGAAGTCACGGGTCCGCCGACCGATGATGACGGCCCTCCGGACTACATCCCGCCGCCGGTATTCCCCGGAACCCCGGCCCCGGAATTGGATCTCGGCGAAGAGGCGGTCTCTACCGCAGACGCCGCCGCGGAAGACGCCTCGCAGCTCGGACGGGATTGGCGGGGCAACGCCCCCGCGATGACCGCCCAACTGTTGAAGGTCGTGCTGCGGGAGCCGCGGGCGTTCGAGAAATTCTGGTCGAGGGTTTCGCGTGAGAAGCCGCCGGAGATTAATTTCAAGCGCTACATGCTCGTCGGCGTGATGGCGGGGTCTCGCGACCGGGCGAACGGTCTCGATTTGGTGGACGTCCGGGAAACACCGCGCGGGCTTCAGGTTCGCTACCGGTTGATGGTGGACGTCACGGCGAAGGCCGGATCCGAACGGGCGTCGGTGCCGTTTCACATGATGCTGATCCCCCAGTCGGGCATCGCGGTGGAGTTCGAGAAGGCCGCAGCTCAGAGAGGGAACTAAAATCACACGGGAAAACCTTGATTTATCGAGAAGTCGCCGCCACACTATCGGGCCAGGAGGAAGGTATGATTAAGGAAAGATTCGCTCGAGCGGGGTTGACCGCTCTGGTCTTCGCCTTGTTGGGGGGTCCGGCGCTCGCGGAAAACCCGGTCGCCGGGGTCGTCATCGACGTCAAAGGGAAACCCGAGGTGAGCCGTAAGGGGTCGGATAAATGGGAGCGGCTCAAATTGAACCGCTACGTTTACGAAGAGGACACGATCAGGACCGAGAAGGGCGAGCGGGTCGCGATCGCGTTCATCGGCGGAGCCGAGGTTCGGGTGAATGAAAGCTCCGAGTTCGTGGTTAATTCCGGAGGCGGCAACAAGCGAACGAGCATCTATTCCAAGGTCGGGCAGGCCTGGACGCGCATGCTGCACGGCCGGGCCGGTCTCGACGTCCGGTCTCCCGCGGGAGTGGCGGCGGTTCGGGGTACCGAAGCCGATGTGGACATTCATGAACGGATGACCGTTAAGGTCTATGAGGGGCATGTCAACGTCAACAACCAATACGGGAGTCAAGCCCTGACGGCGGGAATGATGACCAACGTGACCGCAGGCGGGGCGCCCGCCGCTCCGCGCAGCATGTCTCCGGGAGACTACACCTCCTGGCAGACCTCGCTTCAGCCGAAGAACATCGAAAACCGGCTGAAAAAACTGCACGAGAAGGCGGGACAGAAGCGGGACATCAAGCTTAAGTTCAAGACGAAGGACGGAAAATCCAAGGAACTAAACATTAAGCTCGAAAAGAAGCAGTAACACGATTCAGGCATCCTATCCGTACGGCGCTAAAGCGCAGACACCATGATCGGCAACCTTCGAGCCGCCGCGCTGCTCCTCCTCCTGGCCCTAGCGGGCCCGGCGTTAACGGCCGGATCCGCTAGGGCGGCGGACTCCGCAAGTCTCCAATTTACCGTGCCGGCTCCCGATCCGGTGCAGGCGGGAGAAACCGTCAACCTGCAGGCCCTCGCCGTGAATACGGGCGCCGATGCTTGGCCCGCCGGCAGCTATTACTGGGTCGCGGAAATCTACGACCTGGAGGAGAACCTGGTCGCGCGGACCGATCAAACCTCGCCTCCGACGAACGTCGCCTCGGGCGACGTCGCGTCGATTTCTCTGCCGTTTCGCGTCCCCGAGACGATGGTCGGCCGACGCCTGTACCGGGTTTTCCTCGTCAAAGACGCCCAGCAGTTGATCGCCTCGGAGTTCAAGCCGTTTCAGGTGTTGGAAAAATCCATTCCGGAGGCGCCGGAGGCGGTCGATTACCGGGTCGAGGGCAATGTCACCGTTTCGTATAAGAACTCGAGCCGCAACTCTTGGGGACAGCACGCCGGGGCGACGACCATCAACGCGGTCGGGAAGGTGAAGGAATCGTCCTATTTGTTCAACGCCTATCTCCTCCATCAGACCGGAAAGGTCGTCGATCCGTTTATTCTTCTGCTGACCTATTACGCCCCTTGGGGAACGATTTACGGCGGGGATATCTCTCCGACCATCAGCGAACTTTCACTCAACGGACAGGGCATGCGCGGCGCAATGCTGGAACAGCGCAAGGGAATATGGGAATGGGCGCTGATCGGCGGTCAGACGATCGATTCCGAAGCCGGGACGGCGACGACGAACGGCCGCTTTGCTCGCTCCCTCTACGGCCTCAAGATCGGCGCGAGTCCGCTCGACAGCGTCAAGGTCCTCGCCAATTACTTCACGAGTTCCGACGAAAGCGGCTCTCTCGGGACCGATCCGAACGGCTCGAATTTTCGGGGACCGTCTCTTGTTCCGCAAAAGAACTCCGGCTACGGGCTTAACCTGCAATGGGAGCCCGCTTCCCGTACGAAGGTTTCCTTGGATTACCAGAGCAATGCGTACCGTCCGGACCCCGCGGTCTCGGCCGTGAAGGATACCGCCTGGAAACTCGAGTACAAAATGGAGCGCAGGCTGTTTAAGACGAAGCTCTACGCCCAGCGCGCGGGGACCGATTTCGTCGCCTTCGGAGCTCCGGGCGTGGTCGGCGACCGGTTTACCTACAGCGGGGCGTTGAGCCTCTATCCCGCGAACTGGTATTCGGCCTCGATGAATCTGAATCAGTACACGGACAACCTGAAGAACAATCCGGCGAAGGTGACCACGACGAACCGATTCGTCTCGTTCGGGAACACCTTGATTCTTCCCGGGCAAACGACGTTCGGCCTAAGCGCGTCGCTGAATTCGGCCAAAGGAAAACCGGCGACGACGCTGGACAACGAAACGCGGACGATCGGAGTCAGTCTCGCGCGCCCGTTCGGCAGAAACAATCTTTCATTGAGCGTTCAAAACAGCGCCTTCAGCGACAAGAACAAACTGGCTCACGATCTCGATACCAACACGATCTCGTTGTCGTCGAACTTCTTTCTGCCGCGGGGATTTAGTTCCTCGTTGGGCTTGAGCCGGTCCGACACGACGGATAAATTCGACGGATCCAAGCGTGAGGCGCTGACGGTCTCCCCGAGTCTGGCAAAGCGGTTGGCGGCGCGCTGGACGGGTCAGTGGTGGGCGACGATGACGAATTCCAAGAATTCCTCGACGACCTTTCCTTCCGACACCAAAAATATTTCTCTCAATTCCGAATACACGTGGGCGCAGAGCAAGGTCGCGAATCTGGCGATGGGTCTGGGCTACAACAGCAATAAGGACGCGGTCAACGCCGCGAACACGTTCAACGAACTCACCCTCTCCGCCCGCTACTCGTATTCGTTCTGATCATTCGACGGGTTCGGAGGAGGACCGCGGCCGGAATATCGAAGATCCTTCGGGCGTGACTTCCACCGCTCCGCCGGATTCCGCTTGGGCGCGAGCGCGCTCCGATTCCGCTTTTCGAAGGGCGTCGATCGCCTCGATCGCCCCCGTGGAGAGCTGCACCTCGACGGGCGGGGGCGCCGCGGCCGGGGCCTCTTTCGCGCGTTCGCCGGCGCGCGATAAAAAATCATGGAGTTCTCGGTCGGTCGGATCGGTTTTGATGGCGCGGGTCCAGGCGTCCTCGGCATCCTTGTATTTTTTCAGGGCGTAAAACGCGGAACCGATCCTCTTGAGAGAGACGACGTCGTTGGGCAGGAGCTGCAGCACCTGGTGAAAGTTGCGGATGGCCTGGTTGTACTTGCCGTCGTAGATGTGATTGAGACCGACGAAGCGCTTGTACTCCAAAATGTTCATTCCTGAAGTGACTTCGTCTTCCTCCAGGGAGGGGCGTTCGGCCAGAATCAGCCGGATGAGCTTCTGAAAACGCTTTTCCTCTAAATCCGTTTCCCTCGCGAGGCGAAGTCCGTTAAAGGCGAGCTGCAGGTCGTCTTCGAGCGCGATGTAGCCTTGGAGCCCGCGCGTGGCCGCCTTCCAGGCCGTCCCTCCGGGGGCTCGGACGACGATCTCCGAGACGCGGTCCAATCGCCTTTCGAGCGTTTGATAGAGGGGGTGATTCGGATCGCGTTCGAGCAGGACCTGAAGGGCGATGAAGGCGTCTTGGAAGCGCCCCGCGGCGGCGAGATCGAAGACCTGCTGCTGCTGCTCCTTGTCCCGCTTGTCGATTTGCTCGCGCGCGAGCCGGATCATTTTCTCGGCGGAAGCTTGTTCGGGATCTTTGCGCACGATCTCGGTCCACTCCAGAATGGCCTGACTGTAGCGGCCGCTGGTGAAGTGCTCCAGAGCCGTCTGGTAGCGCTGCGCGATTTCCTTCGCGAATTTCGACTGCGGCTTCGCGGCGTCTTCCTGCTGGGCGGCGGCCGGGAACGCGACGAGAAGCGCGAGAATCAAACCGGTCACGGGACCTTCCTGATCTCTCGGATCAGCCTCAATTCGATGCGCCGGTTCTTCGCCCGGCCCTCTGCGGTCTCATTGGACGCGAGCGGCCGGTGTTCCCCGTATCCGCGCGCCTGAAAGCGCTTGGGGGGAAGACCTTGATCGGTGAAGAACTCGATGACTGAGAAGGCGCGGGCGGCGGACAGCTCCCAATTGGTCTTGTACCGGCCGCCGAGAATCCGCTGGGAGTCGGTGTGTCCGCCGACGAGAACAGGATTGGGCACCGCACGAAACGCTTTCGCCAGCGGTCCGAGGTAGCGGGCCGCGTGCGGGGACAAAGCGGCGGATCCTTCCGGGAACAAAATCGGACTGGGCAGGGAAAGGTGGATGTAGCGGGCGCTCACGCGGACCCCGAAATCCGTGAGGGCCATCCCGCGAAGCGTTTCTTCGAGCGTGACGGCGAGTTCGCTCTCCCTAAGAGCGGCGTTTTCCGCGGCGGGCGTCTTCCCTTCGAAGGCCTGACGCAATTGCTGAATGCGTCGCTCGCTGTGCGCGCCTCGGCTCAAAGTCATCGCGAACAACGCGAGAAACAGGATCATCATGTTCGACATCAAATCCGCATAGGGGACCATCCAGAGTTGGTCTGAGATGTCGTCCTTTCTCCGCAAAAGCGGCGAGGGGGACTTGTTCACAGGTCCTCCCGCGCGCGCAGGACGACGAGTTCGACCCGGCGATTGCGCGCCCGATGTTCCGGGGTGTTGTTGTCGTCGACCGGATGGAACTCCCCGTAACCGGCCGCGACGAGCCTCTCCGGGGGGACGCCCCCGGCGGCCAACGCTTCGATCACCGCGTGGGCGCGCGACACCGAGAGCTCCCAATTGCTCTGAAAGGGACCCGAGCGGACCGGCAGGGAATCGGTATGCCCTTCCACCACGACGGTGTTGGGCATCTGCGCGAGCAGGCGGGCGAGGGCGGCCATCGGCGCTTGGGAGTCGGGTCCCAAGCGCGCCTCACCCGAAGGAAAGAGAATCTCGTTTTTGAGACGGACGCGGACGGAGTCCTCGGTTTCGAGCAATTCGACCGCGCTCGCGAGCTTTCCTTCCGCGATCAGCGCGCGCAGCGTCTCACCGGGATCAGGAGGGAGCGCTTCTTCGACTTCCGGCGGATGCGAGGAATCGATGACGGCCTCCGCCGCGAAGGCCTTCGCGAAGGCCGCCCTCGCTTCCGGGGGCTGGCGGTTGTAGGCGAACATGATGAGGAAAAAAAGCATCAGGTTCGTCATCATGTCGCAAAGCACGACCAGCCAGAGGGGGTTGTCCTCCATTGTGGCGGACGCGATCCGATGAAGCATCAGGGAGCGACGCGGTAGCCTTTCGCCCCGCCCTGGCGGTTATGGAACGTAAGATAGGCCTCGAGTTTCTTCGACAGCAGCCACGGGGCCTCGCCTTGATGCAAGGAGATGATGCCTTTGGCGATCAGTTCGCGGTTGAGCACCTCCTCGTCCGAATAGAAGGTCAGTTTCGCGGCGATCGGCAGGAAGAAGAAGTTCGCGGCGAAAATACCGTAGAAGGAAGCGGTCATCGCGACCGCCATCGACGCCGCGAGTTCGGAGGGCGTGTCGATGTTGCGCAGCACCTGCACGACGCCGATGAGAGTGCCGAGCAGGCCGAAAATGGGCGAGTAGACGCCGGCCGAGCGAAAGATCCCGCTGACCTGCTGGTGGCGGTGCTGGGTGGCGATGATGTCCCGCATGCAGCGGTCCTCGATCGTCTCCTTATCAAGTCCATCGAGCAGCATCTGCACGCAGTCCTGCATGAACGGATGCGGCAGCGTCGGGATGATGCCCGCGAGCGACTCGACCCCCTGCCGACGCGCGGCTTCCGCGAGTTTTACGAAATGCTGGACCAACAGCATCGCCGGGGGGCGTTTCGGCGGAAAGATCATCATCTTCAACGCGTTCGGGACGTGTTCGAGGGCCGAGAGGGGATAGCTGATCAACACGGATCCGAAGGTCCCTCCGAAAATCAGGATGATGGCTTCGACATTGAGGAGAAACCTGGCGATCTCGCCGTGGATGACGACGAATACGACGACGCCGAGACCCACGAAGGCCCCGACGATCGTCATAAAATCCATGGGTTAGACCTCCTCTCCGGGAGCGCGCGGCGGTAAAGGGGCGTCGGGTTCGGACAGGGGCGACGCTTCGCTCGGAGCCGACAAGGCGGCGGGTTCAGCCGCAGCCCCGACCGCCGCGGGTTCGTCCGCGCGCTTGAGGTCGATGGTTCCGTCCCGGACCAAGGAGCCGAGCGCCGTGAGCACCTTGCGCTGCTCCTCGGCGAGCCGCTCTCCGGTCAGATCGCTGGAGAGGTCGATTTCCTGCGTCAGCCACGCGCCGAGGCCGCTGGTGAGCTTGGGGAGAATGCGCCTGCGGATATCCTCGGAGGCGCGCAGCACCGCCGCGAGGCTGCGGATCGGGACGCGCCGCGAGAGTGTTTTCAACCCGTCGGCGTCGAGCAAAGCGATGTCTTCGAGCGTGACGATCCTCTTTCCCAGGCGTCCGCCGAGCGACGCGTCCTTAGCCCGAACCGCGTCGAGCAGTTCCTGCTGAAGGGAAACGGGCGCTTCATCGAGTATCTCGGCGAGCTTGTCCTCGCCGCCCATGAGATAATCGAGCCGGTCTCGGAGAGAGTCTTCGATCGCGTCCACGTTTTCCGGATCGAGCTGTACGATCGCGCTCATGTTCTGGACGATTTCGCGCCGTACCGCGGCGTCGAGCGTAGAGAGAACTTCCGCCGCCATCGGGGCGGGAAGATAATGCATGACGACCGAGGCGGTTCTCGGCTGCGCGCGGCGGAGCAGGTACTTGAGCATCGGCAAGTGCCGGTCGCGGATGAAGGAAAAGGGAAGTTCCTCCTCGTCCTCGCCGGGCTCTTCCCGCGGTTCGCGCGCGACGCGCTTGGGCAATGGGGGCGCGTCCAGCGGCGCGGCGGTCTGGACCGGAGGGGGCGCGGCCGCGGCCGGCGCCTGCTGCGAGGCGAGCGCCATCGTTCTCAGGACGCTCAAAAACGGCGTCAGGAATTTGGAAAGAAGCACGCCGAGACCCATCACCGCTAGGATCAGCCAGGCGAGCGAAAAAAGCGACGCCGGCGTGAGCAGGCGGTCCGTGAAACTCGCCTTCGCCGCGGCCTCGAGTTGTTCGGAGAGCGCCAGTTTTTGAACCGCGACCGTGTCTCCGCGGCCGAAGCGGAGGTCGAGAACTTCCTTGGCCGTCTTCTCCGCGAGCGCGCTTTGGGCGTCGTCGGCGTCTTCGTCGAGGTAGACCGTCGCCCGAATCCGGCGGATCAATTGGCTTCCCTTCGCGCTGATCTCCAGTCCGGGCGTCTCCTTGAGGGGGACTCCCGGAAGAATCTCTTTTACGCCTGCGCCGCTCGAGGATTCAATCTCCACCTGTACGATGACCAGCACATCCGGGGTTCCAAGCACCTTGCGCAGCACCGCCTGGAGTCGGCCCTCCAACGCGCTTTCAAGCGACACCTTCGCTTCCACGAGCGCCGACGCCGGAGAGTCGGTTCCGGCCCCGAGGAGGGGGACGGAAAGCAGGAGCGCGGCACACGCGGTCGGGAGTAGGGGTCGCATCGTCGATTCTCGCGGAATTTCCGCGCTTTTCAGAGCGTAACAGCGAC
>PFUL01000065.1:0-1397 GCA_002790095.1 Elusimicrobia bacterium CG_4_9_14_3_um_filter_62_55
AAGGCCTCCGAACACCAATAGGCCGTCTCATCCGACGCGACGGCGCAAAACTGCTCGGGGGTCAGATGCACGGCGTGGTTCGACTTCATCCAGCGCAGGGCCTCGCGGCCCAACGCGGCGGGGCCGGCCTGGACGGGAGCCAAGAGCGGTCCCGCGATGAGAGCGTACGCGTCCTCGCCCCCAAGAAGGTCAACGAGATAGTGCCGCATGAGTACGCGGTGCCCGTCCTCGCCGATGGCCACCCGCAACGCGGCGAGAATCGACGCCAGCCATTTTGGGCGAGGGACAGCCGCGCCCCGCTCAAAACGCGCGTAGTAGGCGTAGGTGAAGGGGAAATGCCTGCGCCCGCCGTTGTTGTGATAGAACTTATAGGCCGTTGGAAAGCCCGCCTCTGCGCGCGCCGACGCCAAGGCCATCGCGAAGCCTTTTCCATAGGCCGGCGTCTTTCCCTTCGTCGCCACAACGAGAGGGTACTCTGCCCAGCGTCCAGACTTCGTCCAAATAGATACGCCTCGTTCATGGAACAGGTCGGTTTCTCTTTCGTTGCGCTTAGACCGAATGCCTCCGCGAGGCGTGCCGTGCAGCCCAGTCCGCGCGCGCCGTGGAGCGCTATACTCACCGGCAAGGCGTCCGGACATGGCGCCGCAACTAAAAGAGGAGCAATACCTATGAGCTTGATCCTGCTGTGCCTGTTGGCCGTGACCGCCCACGCGGCGGAGGATGGATTCGGGAGTCGAATCCGCGCCGCATTTGAGACCTTGCACGATGCGGGCCTGGGGAGATTCACCCCGAGTTCGCACCGGAGAACCCCGAAGGACGACGCGCCGCGGGAATGGGAGCGCTGGAACGAAGAGAACAGGCATCGCTTCGAGGAGGCCCTCCCCTCGGTCGTCAGCATCACCCCTCCCAGCGCGGTTCCGGAGTCTGAGCGCAACGGGCAGGGCAAGGGGATGGGCACGGGCTTCGCCGTCGCCGGCGGGCTCTTCGTGACGAACAACCACGTCGTCGAGGCCGCGGCGGTGGGAGGTCTCGTGGATGTGGTCCGCAACGACGGAGCACTCTTCTCCGGGAAGGTGGCCTACACCGCCCCGGAGGTCGATGTCGCCCTTGTGATCCTCAACCCCGCAGGCGGCGCGGCTTGGCCCCATCTGGACTTCGCCCCTGGGATCGTTCAGCCAGGCGACCGCGTCTTCGCCCTGGGCAGCCCCTTCGGTCTGGTCAACTCCTACTCGGCCGGGCAGGTCAGCGCGGTTCGGTCCAAGGACCGCGATTTCCCGGAAGGCGTCATCCAGACCGACGCGGCGATCAATCCCGGCAATTCCGGCGGACCGCTCCTCGACGGCAAGGGGGACGTGGTCGGCATGAACACCGCCGGAGCGACGGCGACGAGTTCCGGA
>PFUL01000065.1:1430-4811 GCA_002790095.1 Elusimicrobia bacterium CG_4_9_14_3_um_filter_62_55
GGAGTCGCGTTCGCCGTCCCCTCGGACGTGATTGAAGCGGTTATCGCACGCTATCGGGCGGAGCAGAGCCTGGTCGCGCAACGGAGAATCGCCCCCTGATGCCCACCGTGCGAGACTGTACCCCCACCGTCGGCGACGACCCCGACCTCTGGGATGTCGCTTTCGACGGCTCCGGCCGGAGCGGGCGTTTCGGCCCGCTCCGGTTCGGGCCCCTGGAGCCTTCCGATGAGGCCCTCTTGAGGCTGCTGCTCTCGAAAAGGGAGGTCGGAAGGAGAGACGTGGCGGCCGTCCTAAGACGCCCGAGCGAGCATATCTCCCTGGAGGCGGCCGTCGGCGGCCTTCGGCTGCGGCTTCCCCTGTTGGTGGCGGCGAGGATCGTTCGGGTCGGGGACTGGGGGTTCCGCTACCGTCGGCCGCTGAAGGCATGATAAGAACCCGTTGCGCGTCCGTTCCTGCCCTTCGTCCGCCTGGCCGCCGGCGGAAACAGCGAGAGGGCCGGCACCGGGGTGGGCTTGGCCCTCTGCGCCCGCATCGTGGAGCGGCACGGCGGGACGATCGCGGCCCGGAGCCGGCCGGGCGAGGGCGCGACCATAGTGGTCGCCTTGCCGGCCCAGTCTAGATGAAAGATGGAACTTTCCAAGCGACCTTCGAGCTGTTTTTATTAGCCATGTGACTAGACACTGGGCTTGACAAACTACTAGACATAAGGCATAATAATATCGAGAGATATCATGAACTGGAGGGTGTGTGCCGGTCTTCAGAATGCCTCGCAAGCTGGAACCTGTGGGTTTCAAGAACATAGAAACCCAATGGAAGAAAAGACCGGTGACACTTTATAGGGCTGAGTCTGTCGGCCGAAAGCCTAGGATTGATTTGCCGAAGATTCCACCGGGGAACGCGCGGCTGGACGTGGAGGCGCTATTCGGAGCCTTGTATTACTCTGAGGATAGCACTACCGCCCGCGAGGAATTCCGTTATCGGAATCCGGATGATTCGCCCGAGGTTTGGCGGGTGGAATCAGTGTTGGAGCGAGTTTTGGATTTGACCAATCCAGGGGTAAGGGAGAGTCTTGGTATTGACGATAACTTTCTGCGCGAGGATCATTTTTTCCCATGGCAGTACATCGCGGCCGGTTGTCTTGCGGCGGGGATTGAGGGCATTCGCTATAGGTCATTCCGTTGGGACGGAATAAATTGGGGAATCGTCGCACTGCATGGAAGCTCGACAGTTAAGGTCCTTGAAGAGGCAGATTGAGTCGGCCAGTTCGAACGCGTGCGCGCAGTATTTTGGATTCGGCGGGATTGGAGGATTGAAATGGTGAAAGCGGCGGTCATAGAAGAGGGAAAAGTTGATGCGGCCTTCGTTAAGTCTCTGCGACGCAAGCTTCAGGTGGACCAGGAGACTTTTGCCCACCTTTTGGGCATGAAAGGGCGTACTGTCTCAAGATGGGAGAATGAGGATGTTTCTCCGGATGTCTTGTCTGTTGAGCGTATTGTTCGACTGAAAGAAGTTGCCGATTTGCTGCTGGCTTTCAAGCAGCCAGCGAGCGCTGTTAATTGGTTGCGGCGGCCTCAACAGGAATTGGAGGGGGTGCCTCCCATCGATTTGCTGGGTTCTGAATATGCAACGAAGGTCCTGAAGAAACTGATACAGCAGGCGGCTGAAGGCACCTACTCTTAAGAACCTCCTTCGGTCCGGGACTACTGCTCGCAGGTCGGCGCCGCGCCGACCCAGTCCTGCCGGTATCCCAGGCAGCGGTTCATGGCCTTTTCTTTCGCGCGTTCCTGGGTGGTCTCTTGTTCGCTCGTGAAGCGCACCGGTTCCACCGGCCCCATGATGGTCTGCCGGCTCCATTCGCCGTAGCGGTTGGGGCAGGAGGCGACCACTTTTCTGACCACGGAATACTGCGCGTGCGCCATCCACAGGCCCGCCGGGCGCGAGTAGTGCCCCAAGAAGCACTCGGTCGCCTTGACCAGACACCAGGTCTCCACACGGCACTGCGGCGGGACGAAGCCCGCCTTGACGTGAACTTTGGCGCGGCGGTTCGTAACGGCGGCTTTTGTCACCTGGGCGTCCTTCTGGAGTTTCTTCACGATCGCAGGGACGTTTACTCCCTGGTCGAAATCGAGCTTGTTGTCCAGCGCTTGGGCGGCGGACATTGCGGGCATGACCGCCGCGACGATCGCGGCTAAAATCCTCATGTGCATCTCCCTGGTTTTTGTTCGATTTATCGTAACTGCTCAGGTCATTTAAGCATTTTCTGGTAACTGCTCAGGTCGCTATGCTGCTACGCTCGGCCATCGAGCCGCGGCGACTATTTCCTGAAAGACGTCACGGTTGTTCTTGCGCGCGGTGGACAGGTAGGAACGGATACGCGCGAACGTCCGCGCGCCCTCGAGTGTGCGGAAGGCGAGCACGGAGCTCCGGATTTTCAGCGAAGCCTTCGCGCAGGACGGCCTGATATTTTTCGGTCCAGGCGGCGAGTTGCGGCGCGGCGTGCGGTCCTGCCCGGGCCTTGCAGGCGGCGACGGAGCGACGGATCGTTCGCTCAGCTTCCGATTGAAGGGAGTCTTCTCCTACGACATAAGAAAAAAACCGGAGGCGATGCTGCTCGCCTCCGGTTTTTTCCGTCCGGTCTGATCTTCGAGAGTGGCGGCGGCCGTAAGCAGGCGTCTGGACACATCCTGGACTCAGGCCCTGGTATAGTCCAGCGACTCCCGCAAGCGACAAGCCGGGAATCGGGAGATGACCATGTCCGGCAGCTTCATTCTGGCGGTTGCGATGGCGGTGGCCGCCGTCGCGTCGGCGCAGCTGCCGCCGGGCTGGGTCTACTTCGAGTCGGACGCCGGCGACGGTTCGGTGCCGTACGCCGCGCGCGAGGAGGCGTATCGCGGCGCCGCGTCCCTCGCCGGGCCCGGCACGACGAGGATCCCGCTCTTCGAAATCCGCCGCTCGACCGGAGGGGAGGTCGTCGCGGAGCCCTCGACGTTCGATTTGAAGGTCATCCGCATTCGCGAGTCCCCCGGCGACGGCATTCTCGTGACCCAAGCGGCTTGCCCGAGAGGAGAAGACTGCTCCGGACGGGAAGGGACCCTCGACCTGCCGCTCGGTCGATGTGAGGGACTGGGCTCCTGTTTGCGCACCTATGGCATGTTCAGCACCCCGGGCGCCCGGTGGGTCGCCCCCGCGGCCGAGGACTGCCGCCGGGCGGCCGCAGGGGCCGGCGCGAGGGCTCAACTCGCCGCCGCGGCCGAGAGGGCCGGCGTCGCCGTGGGCGAGATCGAATGGGAGAAGGCCGCGGGAAAGGCGGATTTCTCGAGTCGCGATTGCTCGGGGTCTCCGGGCGGCCCCGCAGCGGCGGAGCCCCCGCCCGAGGCAGCG
>PFUL01000064.1 GCA_002790095.1 Elusimicrobia bacterium CG_4_9_14_3_um_filter_62_55
CGTCCTGCTGCTGGGCGAGCCGCGCATGAACGCGGAGGAAATCGTCCAGGCGATCCTCAAGCGCGCCGGAAAAACGGACGGCGAATCCGACGATGACAAGAAAACCGTCGACGCGCTGCGCAAAGGCCGCATCGGCATCGAGCATCTCGCCGACATGGCCGTGTTGATGAGCGGACGCAAGGACCCGGCGTCGTTTAAGGAGTTGCTCTCGCTGCGCGTCCAGCCGGTCCGCGAAGCGATGACCTGGCTCTCGGTCTTCGGCCCGAAGGAGGAAGAGGACCCCCTCCTGCGGCGGGATCTGGAGCGCGTCGACCGGAATCTCGACGAAACGTGGAACGCCGCGCACCGATTGCTCAACCCCAAGGACAAGGAGATTTCCCCGGACGAATCCGCCCGGCGCGTGGAGGCGGCCCGGTCGTTGATTCTCGAGAGCGTGAAGGAAACCTCGGCGCTTTTCTCGCGCGTCGCGCAGGCGCAATTGGACAAGCGCGCGATGCGGGAAGCGATCGTCGCCGCGATGGCGGGCACGCCGCGCGCGCGCGTCTCCGATCTCGATTTTCTCAAGTCCCTGCGGGTTCCCTCCCCCGTTCCCGCGCGAGACAAGGTGATCGTCCCGAAACTCGAATCGGTCGAACTTCCGGAGGGGCCGCGCGCCAAGCTGCAGCAATCCGCGCTCGCCGCGCTTTCCGCGATGCTGCCCGCCAACGACTGGGTCCGGGGCCGGCTCAATCAGGTCGAGGCGAAGCTCCGCGGGGAAATGCCCCCCGAACTCGACGGCCCCCGCGACTTCACGACGCCCGACGGGAAAAAACTCCCTCTCGAAGAAGTCGCCCGTCGGGCGCTGCTCCAACAATGCCTCGACAAGCCCGATCTGAAGGGATACGACGCGGGAGGGGAGCTGTTGACGACCGCGGTCAAGCAACGGGGTCATTTCGAGGTCGCTCCCCAGACCTTCTGGGAACGAATCCGCCGCGGCAAGCTGGTCTTCGCCGAAGCCCGGCATTGGCAGGAAACGACGCCGCGCAACGTCATGATGCCCGGCGTCGGTTCGATGACGGTGTCCTACGCGGGGCTCGCGGATTTCGACCACTTCTCCCAGTCGCTGCAGCAGGGCTTCGAGTCGCCCTGGGACACGGTGAACGTCGTGCTCGACGCGACGAACCTTCCGCTGATCAATACCCGCGCTTCCCACGAGCTTCCGGCGGGCGGGAACTTCATGACCGATTTCATGGTCCGGACGATGAACGCGGTCTGGACGGGGGGCAAGCGCTTGGGCGTCATCCGCGGATCGGCTCCCGACCCGCGGCAGTACGACGCGAGCAGGCGAGGCCTCGCGCTCGCGCAAACGCTCCGGGCGAAAACCTCCGAACTCAAGTCGTTCTGCAAGGCCGTCGCGGCGGCGTATTGAGCCCGCGGCTCGGCGTTTTGACCGCGGCGCTGCTTTTCTCCACGGGCGGCGCCGCGATCAAGGCCTGCGGCTATCCCGCCTGGACCATCGCCGGCTGGCGCTCGGGGATCGCGGCGCTGACCTTGCTTGTGCTGCTGCCCCGAACCCGAACGCGCCCCGGTCCGGGGGTCCTGACGACGGCCGCGGCATACGCGGCGACCTTGCTCTTGTTCGTGCTCGCGAACAAGAACACGACCTCCGCGAACGCGATCTTCCTCCAGTCCGCGGCCCCGCTTTACGTCCTGCTTCTCTCGCCGCGCCTGCTCGGCGAACGCGGCGGCGTCCGCGAGTGGATTCAGTTCGCCTTCACCGCGGCGGGACTGACGCTCTTTCTTTTCGGTCTCCCCCCCGTGCAGGCGACCGCTCCCCGTCCGGCGCTCGGAAACGCGTTCGCGATCGCGGCCGGAATCGGGTGGGCGTTGACGTTGATGGGCCTGCGCAAAACGGCGCGCGCCGATCCGGACGGCTTCGGCGCGGCGCGCGCCGCTCTTTGGGGAAACGCGTTCGCGTTCCTGGCCGCTTTGCCGTTCGGAGGTCTTCCTCTCGGCGGGGGTTTTATCGACGGGGCCGTCCTGCTGTATCTCGGCGTGTTTCAAATCGGGGTCGCGTATACCGCGCTGACCGCGGCCTTTCGCGAAGTCCCGGCGGGGGAAGCCTCGCTGCTGTTGATGCTCGAACCGGCGCTAAACCCCCTTTGGGCCTGGCTCGCGCACGGAGAGCGAGTCGGACCGCTCGCCGCGGCGGGCGGAGCGCTGATTCTCGGCGCGGGGATCTGGCGCGCCTGGCCGCGCCCCGAAGAGCCCGCCTTGAATCCTTCCCCTTAGACCTAACTTCCCTCTGCCCGATGCGCCCTGGCCGGCCGGAGCCCGCTGCGCCATGCTCTACCATGAAGATTCTCCTAAGTCTGTTCCTGCTTTCGACTCCCGCGGCCGCGGCGCAGCAGAGTGCGCGGCTTTCCTTCGATCCCGCCTGCGTGCTGTCGGCGGTGGCGTTCGCGATGAATGTCGGAGTGCAGCCCGCCGTCGCTCTTCCGAGAATCCGCACGCAAACCGAGACCCCGCTTGCCGAATTTCAGGACGCGATCGAGCCGCAATGGGGCTTCCGCCCCGACGTCTTCACCAACGCCTATGTGCCCGACGCGCGGACGATTTTTTTGCTGGATGAAGCCGAATATTACGCCAAGCACGGCGCTTCAATCGACGACTCGCTCGCCCACGAACTGATCCATTACATCCAGGTTCGCTATAAAGGCCTGACGATGAAGGAATTCACCGAGTGGGAAGAGGCCGAGGCGCGGCAGTTCCAAATCTGGTTCCGCGACCACTATGTGAACGGGACGCCGCCCCCGGGCGCGCCCGTGTGCTCAAAAACGAACTGAGCCGTTCACCAATCGGAAGTCGCCCATGAGGGGTCGGGGGTAATTCCTTCCTGACCGACTTTCCTGTTCTCCGCCTCGCCGGTCATCGGCACGAAACGGACGTCCATCGTCCTTTCACGCTCCAGGCCGGCAGCGGTCTTTCGGATGACGACCAACTCCTGAACGGCCCATTCGTTGGAACCCGTCTTGGCCCCGACCGGAATCACCATCCGCCCTCCGACCTTCAACTGCTGAATCAGGGGCTCCGGCACATGGTCCGGCGCGCAGGTGACGATCACCGCGTCAAAAGGCGCGGCGCGCGGCCATCCTTTGTAGCCGTCGCCCAGCCTCACTCGAACGCGGTCGTATCCGAGCGCGTCGAGCGTGCGCTCCGCTCGCCGCGCGAGCGTGTCAATGATTTCGATCGAATACACCTCGGCGCCGAGCTCGGCGAGAATCGCCGCTTGATATCCGGATCCGGTTCCGATCTCCAAAACCTTTTCGCCCGCCCGCGGCGCGAGCAGCTGCGTCATGAAGGCGACGATGAACGGCTGGGAAATCGTCTGCCCCTCCCCGATCGGGAGCGGCCTGTCCTCGTACGCGAAGCGTGCCACCGCTTCCGGAACGAAGCGGTGCCGCTCGACCTTTTCCATCGCGGCGATGACCGCCCGGTCGACGATCCTGTTCTTTTTATACCGCAGCAGTTTTTGAACCATGCTCTTGCGCGCCTTTCGCGCCCAGATCTCCCGGACCGGCGCTTCCCCCCCTTCCTCATCGACCCCTTGAGCGTGTAAAACCCCGCCGGCCGCGAGCAGCAGAATCAGGACCCCCCGCATTCCATAAGGGTAGCCGCCTCGCTCGAAAAAAGAAAGGCCCGCCGTCAGGGTTTCCGGTTTCCGGAGGGATATAACAAGGCCCCGGCTTTACGGGACGCCATTCGGGTACAATGCTTCGATGCTGTCCTTCAGACGAATCCGCGCGGCGTTCGCCGCCTCCGCGATTCTCGCCGCGGCGGCTTTTATTTTGACGAAAAATCAGGATTCCTCCTCCGGTTTTCGCCTACTGTCGGTTCCCGCCCCGGACTCAACGAACCCGCTCGATTTCGGACTCGGAGCGAATCGCGTCGGCATTGCCGCGGTACGCGCGGGTCTTCTGGATGCGGGACGCAAGGGAACGATCACGGGCATACTCGCCAAGCGCTGGAGCACTTCCGACGATTTTAAAGTCTGGCGGTTCGAATTCCGATCCGGACTCCGCTTTGAAAACGGAGATCCGATCAGACCCTCTGACCTCGCGGAATCATGGTTCTGGCTCGCATCCCGGATGCGCGAGCGGGAAGACGACACCACCGTCCTCGCCGACCTCGAGGGCTACGAGCGACCCGACGCCGCCGGACGATTTCCGGGGATCGAATTCGACGAACTCGGAATCTCGCTTCGCTTTACGCACCCGCAACCGGCGCTGCTGTCTCGGCTTAGCGACCCGCAGCTCGCGTTGACCCACTCTCGATGCCGGGACTCGACCGAAGGGCGCTGGCGCTGCGAACGAGAAGCAGTATCCTCGGGTCCGTACCGCATCGTCCGCTGGACCGACCATGAACTCGAGCTGGTTCTACGCCAAGACTTCCCCTCCCAATTCCGCCACCCGAACGCATTTAGGCGCATTACGGTGGGCGACAGCGACGGGTTCCGCATCGACTCCGACGCGGCCGTCGGAGTATCGGCCATTCCTCCCCGACAACCCGGCCTTCAATTCCACGGCGGAGCATCCTTTACGACAGGATTTGCCTACTGCCTGTCATGGACGCATCCGAAAAGCCCCTGTCAGTCGACGCGCTTCCGCCGCGTCCTGCGCGATCGGTTTTACCACCATATGGAACGCGCCGGAGCGGACTTTTCGCGCTCATTTTTTCCTCTCGCTGTTTCCGGAATACGGGAGCCAGCCCTGGGAAATGGAGAGGGAGATTCTCCCGTCCCCGGCCTCCAGGGTCCTCTCCGCGTCGAGACAATACACGATCTCCCGGGGACTCCCCTGCGCCTCAAAGCCGGATTCTCGGGAGCGGCGAAGTCGCTCGCGATCCAGCTGATCGAGGTCCCGATGGAATCCTCTCGATTCTCTCCTCAGTTGAAATCGGGACTGGATACATACGATTACGACGTCGTTTTCATGAGCAGTTCGTTCAATGCCGACGATCCGGAATCTTCGATTCGCTCTCTTTTCCTAAGCCGCGACGGCGCACGCTTGGCCGACCCCTCCGGACGCATTCGAAAGGCGCTCGCCAAAAGCCCGATCGATTTACCCGCGATAGACGCGGCGATATCCGAGGATGCCGTTATTTGGCCCGTCGGCACGGTGTCCGAAGGCCTCTGGGTACGCGATGAAGTTGATCTTTCCCTGCTCAATCCCAGCGCCGGAGCGCTCCCGCTCCACTGGATCGGCCGCCGAATTTATTAGGCGGTTCCGCAACCTGAAGGGCACATAAAAAGGCCCCCCGTCTCCGGGGGGCCGTTGGTGGTGGTATGGTGGTGGTGGTTACTTCAAATCCGTTCGCGGCCAGCAACACAGGTATGCGGCCACTGGCAGGTCTGGAACTGGGCGACCGGCTCGACCGGGGCCGCTTCGGCCTGGACGCAGGTGTGGGGCCACTGGCAGGTCTGGAACTGGGCGACCGGCTCGACCGGGGCCGCTTCGGCCTGGACGCAGGTGTGGGGCCACTGACAGGTCTGGAACTGGGCGACCGTTTCGACCGGGGCGGCTTCGGCCTGGACGCAGGTGTGGGGCCACTGACAGGTCTGGAATTGGGCCACCGGTTCGACGATTTCGACCGCTGCGCACTTGTGAGGCCAGTCGCAGGTTGTAATCTGAGCCTGGGCCGGGGCGGCTTGGAGGTTGAGGCTGAAAGCAAGGATTTGGAAGATTTGGGTCATTGGGGTAGTCTCTCTTTGGGTACGGCCTAAATTCTGATAGGTCTATAGTACCAGGCCTCCCTAGGCCCCCCCGATGAGATCGGTCAACAAAAATAGTTGATTCATGGTGTAGTTATCGCTCATTGATCTAGATCAACGCCCATGCGAAAGCCCCCCGCTCTCGACGGGGGGCTTCGTACCGCTCGGGTGATTCCCTCGGAAAAACGCGATTACTTCCCGCCGGGCCCGCACTTCTTGGGCCATTCGCAGGTCGTGAACTGAGCGACGGGCTCGGCCTTCGGCGCCTCGGCCGCGCAGGTATGGGGCCACTGGCAGGTCTGAAACTGGGCAACCGGCGCGGTCTTCGGGGCCTCGGCGCCGCAGGTGTGGGGCCACTGGCAGGTCTGGAACTGGGCAACCAGTTCAACCGGGGCCGCTTCGGCCTGGACGCAAGTATGGGGCCACTGGCAGGTCTGGAACCGAGCCGACGGCTCCTGGATTTCTATTTCGACCGCGCAGGTGTTGGGCATCTGGCAGGTCGTAATTTGGGCGGAAGCCGCAGGGGCTTGCAGGTTCAGGCTGAGAGTCAGGATCGAGAGCAGTTGGGTCATCGGGTTCACCTCGTTGGGTCCATCGCGTCGGACCATCTAGGGACATAGTACCCGGACCGGGCGTAGGTCTCCGATGAGGCTCGTCAACGCCCGAAGTTGATTCCACGATCGGGGAGAGGATCATTGACGGGCGTCAAGAAGGCCGCCGACTCTCGTCGGCGGCCTTCCCGAGGCGACCGGATCGCCTACTTCTTAAACGACCATCGGTAGAACAAAACGCAGACCAGCGCGAGCGCGCCGGCCGATACGAGATCCGCGATATGCCCGGGCCAACCCGCCCCGAGCCGCATGGAAGAAACGCTGAAGTAGGCGAGAATCGCCAAGCCGACCCCGACCAAGGACTCGCCCGCGATCACGCCCGAGGCGACCAGCACGCCCCGCTTGAGATTCTCAGACCCTTGAGCCCCCGAATTCTTCTTCACGAAATGGGCGATCAGGCCGCCGATCAGAATCGGCACCGAGAGCCCGAACGGCAGGTAGATGCCGACCGCGATCGGCATCAGGTGCAGTCCGGCGCCCTTTCCGTTCTTTCCCAGGGCCTTGTCCACGATCAGAATCATGATCCCGACGAGCGCGCCGATCACCACCATATCCCAAGGCAGATGCCCGCCCATGAAGAATCCCTTCGTCAGGCTCGCGAACAGGTTGGCCTGAGGCGCCGGATAATCCGCGCCCCCGATACCGGTCCCGCCCATGTTGATCGAGCCCTCGTGCATCGCGATCAGCACCGGCGCCAGCACGAATGCGGCCGCCGAGATGCCCAGGATCTGGAGAATCTGCTGATTGCGCGGCGAGGCGCCGACCAGATGCCCGGTCTTCAAGTCGTTGCAGACGTCGCCGGAAGTGCAGGCCACGCAGCAAACGACTCCCGCCACGCAGAGCGTCGCCAAAACGCCGCTCGCGCCGCTGTAGCCCATGACATAGAGCAATCCCCCGGTCGCGAGCACAGCGGTGATCGTCATCCCCGACACGGGACTGTTCGAGTTTCCGACCAAACCGACGATATAGCTGGCCACCGCGGTGAAGAAAAACGACAAGACGAGCATGCAGACCGCCGCGATCGCCGTTTCCCCCGCGTTGCCCGTCACGTGGTAGTAGATCCCGAGGATGAACAGGATGCAGACGGCGGTCAGCCACAGGATCGTCGTGCCGTCGATATTGCGCTCGGTCTCCGGCCCCTCCTTCGCCTTGCCGCGCTTCATATGACCCTTGAGCTCGGTGACGGCCATCACCAGTCCTTTGCGCACCTTGAAGATCGAATCGATCCCGCCGATCACCATCGCGCCGACGCCGATATAGCGGATCTGGGTGCTCCACAGGGCTCCGGCGGCCTCGACGGCGCTTCCCTCGCCTCCGCCCAACAACGGGATGCCCACCAGCCACGCCGCGGCGCCGCCGATGAAAATCAGAACCGCGATCTCGATCTCGACGATATACCCCACCGCCACCAACGCCGGGGAAACGTCGCAGCCGATGAAGAAAATGCGCTCGGACATGCGGGTCGCCCATTCGACGGATCCCTTCAACAACCCGACGAACGACCCGAGAAATTTAAAGAGTCCGCCGACCACGATGGATTGAAACACGAGAACCGCGCCCGTCTCGTTTCCTTGCTCTCCGGACTTGAGCACTTCGGCGCAGGCGATCCCCTCAGGATACGCCAGTTCCTTGCTGTCGATGACGAAGACCTTGCGCATCGGGATCATGAACAGCACCCCGAGCAATCCGCCCGTCAGCGCGATAAAGGACGTCACCCAGAAATCGAAGGTCTTCCACACCCCCGCGATCACGAGCGCGGGCATCGTGAAGATGATCCCCGCGGCCAACGACTCCCCGGCCGAAGCGGCGGTCTGCACCAGGTTGCTTTCAAGGACGCTTCCCTTGCGCTTCATGAGGCGCAATATACCCATCGACATAACGGCCGCGGGGATCGAGGCGGAGACGGTCATTCCGGCCTTAAGACCCAAATATACGTTGGCGGCGGCCATCACGATAGATAGAAGAATGCCGAGCGCAACCGCGCGCGGCGTCAGTTCGTCTTGTTTGGACATAGAAAGCCCCTCCGAGGGTCGTATTCTACATAAAGATAAAAGATAACATCAATTAACACACGGGCGACATTATTTGGATTGCCTGTGATATACTTTTGAGGTTCGGATAAAACGCCGAACAGCTCAAATCCGTCTCACAGACTGTCCGTACAGCCGGTGAGTGACAAAGAAGGAGAAGTAGATGCCTACAGGAAAAGTGAAGTGGTTCAACGACCAGAAGGGATTCGGATTCGTCACGCCCGACGACGGTTCGCGTGATTGCTTCGTTCACTACAGCCAGATCGTGGAAGAGGGCTTCAAGTCCTTGGCTGAGAACGAGGCCGTTGAGTTCGAAATCGAGGAGTCCGACAAGGGACCCCGCGCGACGAACGTCAGAAAGGCGGTAACGGCCTAACGGCTCCCCGGCCTTTTTCACGACAGGGGCCTGTCCTGGGGGACAGGCCCCCTTTTTTTTGGGAGAATGACCCCGTGGCCTTGGAGCATATCCGGTCCCGGTTGGCGCTGATTCCCGCGCGCGACGAAGACGCCGAGGGGGCGTATGAGGCGGGCGTCGCCCTGCTCATCGCTCCCGGGCCTCAAATCCTGCTGATTCGCCGGGCCGAACACCCCGCCGATCCCTGGTCGGGACAGATCGCGTTCCCGGGAGGAGGCAGGGAAGCGTGCGATTCGGACTTACTGGCCACCGCGATTCGAGAGACGGCCGAGGAAACCGGGGTGACGCTATCAACCGGTTCTCTACTGGGGCGTCTCGATGATTTCCGACCCCGGCGCCCGTCTTTGCCGGACGTTCTAATCCGCCCGTTCGTTTTCGGTCTCGACGCGGCCGTGCAAACGTCCTTCTCGAACGAGGTTCAGTACTGCCTTTGGACGCCGCTGCGCCGATTGACCGGCTCCCGCGGCGAACGGGAAATCGAGATCCGCGGGAGCCTTCTGAAAACGCCGTCCTGCTTGGCGGGAGACGGAGAAGTCGTCTGGGGGATCACCTATCGGATCCTCTCCGAGTTGTTCGAAAAACTCGGTCCCGTTTTCCCTTAAGAGACTTTCTCGAGCAGTTCCCGAAGGCGCTTGATATAGGCGTGGGTGCGAACGTCGGTATTGTTCGGAATCACCGCTTCAAAGAGGCCGGCTTCGACGGTTTTGCGGGCCTCGTCCTTTCGTCCCAAAGCCAACTCGATGCTTGCCTTTAAATAAACCGCGCGCAGCCAATTGTCCCCGTATGCGTTCTCTTCCGCTTTTCGGGCGTATTCCAGCGCCTTTTCCTCTTCTTCCAGCCGATGAAGCACCGAGGCGTAGCTGAAATTGAAGGTGAATTCCTCGGCATACGCCGACGCCAGCGTCTCATAGAGTTTTTTCGCGCCCGAAACGTCCCCGGATTTCCGCAGGAAGTAGGCGCGGTTCATGTTGGCCGCGCGCGCCACGGCCAAGGAGGATTTCTCGGCGAGAACTCCGTACTCCTCGGCGGCTCGGGCGTAAACCCGCTTCGCGCGGGCCTCGTCCCCTTTCTGCATCCACAACTGCGCTTGCAAATCGAGCAAGTCGCCTTTCTCGTAACCGGTCTCGTCCAACCGAGGCGATTTCAGCCACCGGGACGCTTCGGACAACGCGGCGTCGACGCGCGCCTTGGCGAAGGCTTCATCTATTTTGAACGCCTCGAGCACCCACCCGGGAAATTCCACCGACTTCGGGAAGCCGGCGATCAGTTCTTTAAGCGCCTCCCCGGCGCCCTCTCGGTCCTCGAGCTTCTGCGCGCGGCCGCGCTTGGAGAGCCAAAAGGTCATGCGCGCCTCTTCATCGGAGGCATCCGCAAGCAATTCGATCGCCTCGTCGAACTCCTTGCGGTCGTAACGCCACATCCCGATGCGTCTTCGGCGCGCCGGCGTCTGCTCGAGATCCAGCGCCTTTGAAATCGGTTCGGCCGCCAGCGCCTTCTGCGTCTTCAGCCATTCCAGATAGGCCCCCAGCGGCCGGTAACCGACGAATCGGCCGATCTCGTCTAAATTCGCATCGGCGAGCACCACGGTCGGATAGCCGCCCACCTTGAAGCGCGCCTTCCATTCCCACGAGAGTGGGGCGTCGGCGTCGAGCGCCGCGCGCACCATGTCCGCGGAGGCCTCCTGAAAGGCGGCTTCCTTATATACGTATTCGTCGAGCATGTTGCAGGGAGGACACCAGATCCCGTAGAAATCGATCAGCAGAAGCTTCCCTTCGGCTCGCGCGGCGTCCAGCGCCTTCTCGGGCTGATTTTCGATGAATCCGGGAATCGGATGCCGCTCGCCTTTGGGAGCGCGGCGCGCCGTCGCGGGAGCGGCGGGCGCGGCGGCGGTCCACCCCTTAGGAGCGGTCGCGATTACCGGGAATTTGGCAAACCGGCAGTAACTCGCTTCGTCGTCGCAAACACTCAGATGAACGTGATGGGTCCCGGGAGAGGTGATCTGGCACCGAAGCACGCGCGGGGAACGCGTCGTGAATTGGAAATCCGCGCAGACCTGCGGCGCCTTCAGGTTGAAATAATGTCCCTCGGCGGGGCGGAGCTCCAACACCTCGTTGACGCGCACGCGGGTCGGAGGCGTCTTTGCGAGCAGTTCCAACCCCACCCCCGATTCCTTCGGCGCGCAGGCGAACAGCAAAGCGGCCGCGCAGGCGAGTGAAAGCGTTCTATTCATGGTCCACCTCGGACGAGTATTCTACGAAACCCCGCAGAATCGCGCGAGCAGGCTCCGTTCCCGGCGGAAGGCTTCCGCCAGGCGGAATTGGACGCGCGCCCTGTCCAGATTCTGTCCCGGGCGGCGAATCTTGAAATAGACGTCCCCGTCCAGAAAATCGGTCAAGAAGCGCACGCCCAACTCGTAGGCGATCTCGGTCGGCGCGTCGACGAGCGCCTCCCGCTCCGCCCAGGAAAGCGCCGAAGCCGCTTCCTCCAAATAACCGGAAGCCAACGCCTCCAAGATCGCGGGGCGGGCGACGATGCGCTCCAATTCGCGGCAGTCCTCGGGCGCGTCGCTCGCGGCCGAGCGCGCCAAGTCGCCGAAATCCACCGGCCGCCGTCCGGGCATTACTGTGTCGAGATCGACCACGCAAACGGCACGGCAGTCCCCGGACTCAAACAGGACGTTGTTGACCTTCGTATCGTTATGACAGACCCCCAGGGGAAGATCCGCGGGCAGGATTTCCGCGAGCCCCGTATTCTCGCGCGCGAACGCGATCGCATCCGCGGCAAGTGAACGCTTCGCCTCCCCCGCGTTTCGAAACGAGGTTTGGAAAGCGCGCAGGCGGGCGGCGGCATCGTGAAATCCGGGGATCGTTTCGCTCAACGGAGGTTCGGGAAGATCCCCCAAAAGACGCTGAAAGCGTCCAAAACAGCGCGCGGCCTCGTACGCCCGTTCCGGGGACTCGATGGCGTCGACGCTCTGCGTATCTTCCATTTCCCGGTAGCAACGCCAAACGGCGCCTTCCTCGTCCTTCCAATAAGGCGTCCCCTCCGTGGTTTCGACCAAGGACAGTCGGGAACGCGGATCCGGGGAGACGCGTTCCAGGTGGGCCAAGATCCGCCGAATGTTCTCCATCTGAGTTTGCGCGTAGGGGAACACCGCGGGGTTCACGCGCTGCAGCACGAACCCGCGTCCGGCCGCCCGGATGCCGTAGGTATCGTTGATGTGCCCCGAACCGATCGCCGTTCCCGAGGCCTCGCCGGACGCGTCGAAGCGGGCGAACGCCGTTTTCGCCTTCGCGGGCAGCGTGTTCATGCACCGGCCCCGGGCAGCGCCGGGAGCGACGCCGCGGCGGCGGCCTGACCGTGCCGCCGCTGCCGCTCTTCGGGAACGTGGAGCCGGACTCCCGAGAGATCGGGATAACTCTCGGCGAGAGCGGCGTTCGCCGATCGAACCGCGCGCCCCCCTCCCTCCCCCGAAAGCACGCGCCCAAAAAGCAGCACGTGCCGGAGCGGATAGAAATCGGCGAAATGGGCGATCGCGTGCGCCAGACAGACCCCGACCGTTTCGTAAACGCGGTCGGCGCGTTCATCTCCGTTAGCGGCGGCGCGCTGCAGACGAAGCAACCGCTCGGGCAGGGATTCTCCCGCGGGACCGCGAATGCCGACGCGATCCATAAATCGCGCGGTTCCCTGCTGCGAGAGATAAGAAACGGCGCAGCCGCGGTCTCCGGACCACTCGTCCGCGGGAGCCTCGGGAGCGTAATCGATCGGCGCGAACGCGAGTTCGTCGATGCCGTCGGAAATTTCGCCGCCGTCTCCCACATACCCCGCGGCGAGGCTCGATCCCAGCGATAACCCTAAAACCCGGCGAGCGCCCAACGCCTCGGCGCCCGCAAGGGCGGCGACCGCCCCGTCGTTGGCGACCGCAACGGGAACTCCTCCGAAGGCTTCCCGGATTCCGGCGACGATTCCGGGCCAGCGCGCTCGGAGCAAGGAGGCGGGCATCCCCCTAAACAGCGACGACACGCGCAGATTTCCATCAGAAAAGACGCCGGCCACGGAACCGCCGATCGCGTCCACGCGAGGAAGATGCGCGGCGGCGCGCTTAAGAGAATCGAGGATCCCCTCGAAGTGCCGCTTCGGATCTCTAAACGAAGCGGGATCCCAGGGAATTTCCTCGCTGTGAACCAGTTCTCCGTCCTTGACCGCCGCGCATTTGCGGTCGCTGGCGCCCAAATCAAACCCGAGGCGGCATCCCTCCCGGTTTCCCCCGAGCGCCCGAACCGAGCCCGAATCGCCTCCAGAGCCGTAGAGGTCGTCGAAAAACGCGCGGTCGAACCCCCGGGCGCCGGCCGCCGAGTAGGTTCGCGACAAAAAGCGGTCCAGCGGAGCGGAACCCTCGACGGAGACGGAGTCGCCTCCCGTCTGCCAGAGCATGAACTTGGCGATCCGTTCTACAAAGCGTCCGTTTTCGCAAAGCGTGTCGTCGCGAGAAGAAAGAATTCCTTCCTCTCTGCAGGCGACGGTCCGAGAGCCGCGCGCGACGCGCAGCAACGCCCGATCGCCGCCGGCTGAGGCGACTCGGTCCCGGTACGCCCGGTTCCACACAGCCGCGGGCTCGAACCCCGGCTCGAGCGGCGGGGGCTCTACCCTTTGTGCCGCTTGATCCATTCGTCGATTCCCGTCTCGAGCATGTCCAAAGTCACGGCTCCGCGCCCGAGCACTTCATCGTGGAAAGCACGCTCATCGAACGCTTCCCCGAGTTCCCGCTCGGCCCGGCGGCGGAGTTCGGTGATCTTGAGTTCGCCGATCTTGTACGAGAGCGCCTGACCCGGCATGATGACGTAGCGGTCGATCTCGTTGACGATGTCCACCTCGCTTTTCGCGCAGTTGTCCCGAAAATACTCGATCGCCTTCTCGCGCGACCAGCCGTAGTGGTGAATTCCCGTATCCACGACCAGCCGGACCGCCCGCCACATCCGGTAGGTGAGCTCTCCGAACTTTGAATACGGATCCTCGTAGAGACCGATCTCCTCGCCGAGCGACTCCGCGTACAAGCCCCACCCCTCCACGAAGGCGGTCACCTGGCCGAATCTCCGAAAATGAGGGACGTCCCGATGCTCCATCGCCAGTGCGATTTGGATGTGATGCCCCGGAACGGCCTCGTGGACGGTCAGAACTTCCATCTCGTACGTGGGCCGGGATTGGGGTTTGTAGAGATTCACATAAAACAACCCCGGCCGCTTTCCGTCGGCGGACGGACCGCGGTAATACGCCGTCGTCGTGTGCGGAGCCACGTGATCGGGAACAGGGACGACGCCGTAGGGAATCCTGGGAAGGCGTCCGAAAAGCTTCACCATCTCCGGGTCGATGCGTTTGGCGATCGCGCGGTAGGCCTGCAAAAGTTCTTCGGAGGTTTTGTAGTAGAAGCGGGGATCGGTCCTCAGAAACTCCATAAAACCCTTGAGCCCCCCGCGATGCCCGGTCTCCTTCATCACGCGCCTCATCTCCGCGCGTATTCTCTTGACCTCCCCGAGCCCGAGCTTATGAATCGCTTCAGGCGTCATCGTCGTCGTCGTATGCCGCCGGACGAGAGACGCGTACGCCTCGCGTCCCT
The DNA here is from genome assembly GCA_002790095.1 of Elusimicrobia bacterium CG_4_9_14_3_um_filter_62_55. Taxonomy (GTDB): domain Bacteria; phylum Elusimicrobiota; class Elusimicrobia; order UBA1565; family UBA1565; genus UBA1565. The sequence goes on from PFUL01000064.1 coordinate 14,420, forward strand.
CGGGAAACTGCCAGATCCCGATCTTGCTCGAGCCCGCTCCCATGTATCGGTCGATAAAATAGGAACGGAACTCTTTGAACGCGGGGACGACCTCCGAGGCGATCGCGCGGGCGCCCTCCGCCTTCAGCCGGTTCCGCTCGGACTCCGGCCAGGATTGGGGCATTCGGGTGAACGGCTTAAAAAACAGGCTCCCTTCCGGAGTCGAAACGATCTGCGCGTCGATTTGTTCCGGAATGCGCTCAAGCACGACCTGAGGATGTACGATTCCCCGGCGCACTCCGGCGCGCATCAGATGTATGGTTTGGTCGACCAACCGCGGGAAGGCGCGCAGCCGCGCGATCCAATCCTCGTAATCCCGCACGGTTTCAAAGGGCAGCACGTCAGTCAGATAATCGAGAGTCTGCAGGCCGCCGCGCTGATTGACCGGAAGCAGATGCAGTCCGTATCGAAGATCCTGCTCCTGATCCCGGACCTCGGCGCGAAACAGTCTGAGATCGTCCCGCTCCGAGGGCTGCAACTCCGCCTCCTCGAATGCGTCGAGGCGCGCCAGCAGCTCTCGGACGTGCGCGTGCCGCTTTTCGAAGGCTTCCTCGCTTAAATCCCGCCACAGCGCTCCGTAGCGGGAATCGCCCAACTGGGAGGCCCTCACCGGGGAATCGCGCATCGCGTATTCCCACTCCTCGGCCAACAGCGCGCGAAGGCGATCGCCCGCCGTTTCGGCCCGAACCCCGGCGGCAAACAGAGACATCATAAGCGCCAACCCCGTGATCATTTGTTTAAGGAGGCGAGAACCGCCTTTGAGAAATCGGTCAAACTGGGATCGCGCGCCCCGAGCACGAGAATGACGTCCCCGTCCTGCGAGGCGTCTGCGATTTCCTCCAACGCAGCCTCGCGCGTCGCGGGCGCCCGCGCGTCCATCCCCCGCGTCCTAAGCGGGTTCGTGAGCATGGCGGAATCGATGTCCTTCGCGGCCGTTCCTCCCGCATAGAAGATCGGAACGATCCAAAGCGTGTCGGCTTTTCCAAGCCCGGAGGCGAATGCCTCGATCAACTCGTGCTTCAAGAAGCGCGTGGGACCGAACCCATGAGGCTGAAAGACGACGCGCAAGCCGCCTCCGTTCGCCTGACGGCGCGCGGCCGCCAGAACGGCGCGGATTTTATCGGGATTGTGGGCATAGTCGTCGATCACTCGAACCCCGCGGGCGCCGCCGATCTCGTCATAGCGGCGCGCGATTCCGCGATACGCGGCCAACGCGCGGGCGGCGGCATCCAATGGAGCGCCCGCCTCCCGCGCGGAGCAAACGGCCGCGAGCGCGTTAACCGCGTTGTAGCGGCCCGGGAGCGGAATCTCAAAAACCACGCCTTCCACGGAGAATCGCGAATGCGCGGATCCCACTTCGAGATTCTCCCCGCGCAGCGCTCCGGCGGAGAATCCGTAAGAGACGGCGCCGGAGGACCACCGGGAGAGATTCGCCTCGTCGGCGTCGAGAATGAAGCGGGCGCAGCGACCCCGGAAGGACTCGAAGATCGCTTCCAGCTCGTCGAGCTCTTTATGATCCTTTCCCAGGTTCAGCAGGACTCCTATTTCGGGCTCGTACTTCGGCAGCGTCCCGTCGCTCTCGTCGGCCTCGATGATCAGCCAGCGGGACTCTCCCCGCTTGGCGTTGCCCAACAATCCCTGCTCCTCCAACGCGTGCAGTCCGGCTCCCGTGATCACCGACGGGGACATCCCGGCTTCCGTCAAGATCGAGTAGGTCATCGCCGAAACGGTCGACTTTCCGCTGGTTCCTGCGACCGCGATCGTTCGATGCTCGCGCACCAGCCGCGCAAGCCAATCGGCGCGATGCACCACCGGAATGGAAAGGCGCCGAGCCGCCGCTAAATCGGGATTGTCGTCTTCGATCGCGGTGGAAACCACCACCGTCTCGGTTTTGGCGTCGATCCCTCCCCCGTCCTGGGCGAACAACGAGACGCCCGCTCGTTCGAGACGGGTTCGAATATCCCCCGCGCGGCCCTGATCCATGAAGCGGTCCGAACCGGTCGCCGAGCCCCCGCCCATCGCGTGAAACTGGGCAAGCGCGCTCATGCCGGCGCCGAACGCGCCGACGAAATGGACCTTGCTCATCGGTCTCAAAATTCCTCGAGCGCCCGGTCGGCGCTAAAGGACGCCCGCCCTCTCGAACAGTTCGGCAAGCGCCGCCTCGTTGACCACGAGCACCATCGAACACTCGGCCGCCAAATTCTCGGAGAACATCTCGACATGCGAGAGGAGGATGGCGTCGTTGCGCCCGTCGTAGCGCTCGAGCGATTTCTCGAGAACCTCCGCCTTCGGTCCGACCCGGACATCCGGGACCGAAAGAATCACGGTGCGGTCGAATTTGTCGGCGAGGGCGCCGATAATGCTGTGCGCCACGATGTTGGAGACCTCGCCTATCGTCAGCCGGACGAGATCGTCCATGCGGCGCAACCGCTCCGAAAACGGCTTCGTGACGGCCTCGGTCACCGCCTTCGCCCCCTTTTCGGAAAAAAGCAAGACGACCTCCAACGGGAAATCCTTGTCCGACTCGAATCCGGCGGCGACGTGCGGGGTTTTGTCCCGGTGGAACCAGGACAGAAGGCGCACCGCAGGAATCTCGTTTGTGCTCGATGAGATGACGCCCCATTCGGTACGCGACATCTTTCCCAGAGCGTCCGCGCTCCGGGAGACCCCCTCTTCGATCAAGGAGGTAAAAAGCTGTCTGCTTTTCGGATTAAGTTCCATGACTGACGGCTCAGGGAGCCTTCGGCGCGACTTTGGCAAGCATCGCCCCCAACTCCAAAGAATCGAACGGCTTATGCAGGACGCCGATCGCGCCCAACGATTTGACCTTCGCCTCCAGCGTCTTTTGGTCGTTTCCCGTCACGATCAAAACCTTCGCCCGCGGATCCAAGCGGCGCAGCTTCGGCAGCACCTCCAAGCCGCTGATATCGGGCAACGAAACGTCGAGACAAACCAAATCGGGCTTGTGCTCCGGATACGCGCTCAAAGCCGCGGCGCCGGAATCCGCTTCCGCGACGACTTGATGGCCGAGTTCCTGCAGCATGTCGGAGAGCATGACGCGAAGAACCGGAGAATCGTCCACGATTAAAATTCGATAGGACATGAGAGAAACCTCGTGTGCCCCCCCAGTGTAGCAGGGCTCGGAAATCCCCGCAAGTACGGGGGGGCGTCCGCTTTCCTTATAACGAGTCTTTGGAACTTGATTCGGAGAAGCCAAAAACGCAAAATGACTCGGCCGGACCATCCGGCGCCCCTCAGACACCCGAACCGGAAGGAACTTATGCCCCTGACGACCGTCGCCGAACATAAGACCGAGCGCCTTGAAGTCCTGGCCGCGGATGGAACTCTTGATGCTTCCGTCGCCCCCCGGATTTCCAAGGAGAAACTGCTCGAACTTTTTACGGTCATGACCCGCATCCGGGTCTTCGATGAACGCGCGATCAAGCTGCAGCGCCAGGGCCGACTCGGCACCTACCCTCAAATCCTGGGCCAGGAAGCCACCCAGGTCGTCCCGGCCCTTTGCTTGGAGCCGAAGGACTGGCTGGTTCCGACCTACCGGGGCCAAGGCGCCTACTTCGCGCGCGGGATGAAGCTCCGCTACAGCCTTCTTTATTGGGGCGGAGACGACCGGGGCGTGAAGTTTCCCGAAGGAAACAATGATTTGATGTTCGCCATCCCCGTGGGGTCGCACATGACCCAGGCGATGGGACTCGCGTGGGGCGAGAAACTCCGCGGGACGAAGAACGTTTCGATCTGCTGGATCGGAGACGGCGCCTCCTCCAAAGGGGATTTTCACGAGGCCTTGACCTTTGCCGGAGTCCACAAGCTCGGCATGATCATGTTCATCGAGAACAATCAATGGGCCATCTCGCTGGGCCGGGAGGCGCAATGCGCGGCGGAAACCCTCGCCCAAAAGGCGCACGGGTACGGCGCCTACGGAATCCAAGTCGACGGCAACGACGCGCTCGCAGTCTACAAGGCCGTGTGCGAAGCCGTGGCGCGCGGCCGCGCCGGCGAAGGACCGACCGTGATCGAAGCGATCACCTACCGGATGGGGCACCACACGACCGCCGACGACGCCACCCGCTACCGCTCCAACGAGGAGGTGGCGGAGTGGAAAGCGAAAGACCCGCTCGAACGCTTCCGCAAATACCTGCTCAAGGACGGGATTCTCGACCAGAACGCCCTCGACCGCATCCAAAAGGAAGCGGAGGAGTACGTCGCCGAGGAAATCAAGGAATACGAGGCGTTCTCCAAGCCGAACCCGCTCGACATGTTCGCCAATAATTTCGCAACGGCCCCGTGGCCCCTGATCGAACAACGCGCCGAGCTCGAGGAAATCCTTCGGGAGAAGCAAAGCCGAAACGAAATCCCGGAACTGCCGCCCGCGGAGGGCCGCTTTCCCTAAGCCGCGCGCTGGAGAAACGGAATATTTATGGCGATAAAGAACCTGCTGCAAGGCATCAACGAAGGGCTCCGACAAGCGATGGAAGCCGACGAACGCGTCGTGCTGCTCGGGGAGGACATCGGAAAAAACGGGGGCGTCTTCCGCGTTACCGACGGACTTCAAAAGCTTTTCGGCCCGTCCCGGGTCGTGGATACGCCGCTCGCCGAACTCGGCATCGCCGGCGCCGCGGTCGGTCTCTCGCTCACGGGCATGAAGCCCGTGGCCGAGATCCAATTCTCAGGATTTACCCCCCCGATTCTAGACCAGGTGATCTGTCATTTCGGAAGGATGCGCAACCGCACCGGTGGACGCAGTTCCTTACCCCTCGTTGTTCGCGCGCCTCAGGGCGGGCTGATCCACGCTCCGGAGCATCATTCGGAAGCGCCCGAAGCCTACTTCTGCCACACCACCGGCATCAAGGTCGTGATGCCTTCCACCCCGGAAGACGCAAAGGGCCTCATCATCGCCGCCATCGAGGATCCCGATCCCGTCATCTACTTCGAACCGAAGCGCCTCTATCGGACCGTCAAAGGAGAGGTGCCCGAGGAGAAATACGCGACGCCTCTCGGCAAGTGCCGCATCGCCCGCGAAGGTTCCGACTGCACGATCGTTTCCTGGGGCGCCATGGTCCACACAAGCCTTAAAGCCGCCGAGGAACTCGAGAAGAGCGGAGTCTCCGTGGAAATCGTCGACCTTCGCACGCTCACCCCGCTCGACATCGACGGCGTTCTCGCGTCGGTCCGGAAAACCGGACGCGCCGTCGTCGCTCACGAAGCTCCCAACACCGGCTCTTGGGCCGCGGAGGTATCGTCGCTGATTCACGAACGCGCCTTCGACGCGCTTAAAGCGCCGGTACAGCGCGTCGGCTCTTGGGACATCCGCCAGCCCCTTTTCAAGACGGAGCACTACTACATCCCCGACGCCCATCGCGTGGTTCGCGGCGTCAACAAAACCCTTTCGCGCGTGAAAGCGGCGTAAACAAGGAGACTATCAGAATGGCATTTGAATTCAAGCTGCCGGACCTCGGTGAAGGACTCGAAGAGGGAGAAATCGTGCAATGGCTCGTCAAGGAAGGCGACGCCGTCACCGAAGACCAACCGATGGTGAAGGTGCTTACCGACAAGGCCGAAGTCGAAATCCCGTCGCCGAAAGCCGGGACGATCACGAAGCTTCACGCAGCCGACGGCGACAAGGTGAAGGTCGGGGCGACCCTCGTCGAGATCGACGAGGCCTAGGTCCGTGGCCGTCGAAACGAAGGAAATGGGCAAGGAAGAACGCGTCAAATACCGCCTCATCCGCCGAAGGACCGGCGAGAAGATGCTGGAATCCGTTCAAAAGATTCCGCATGTCAGCCATTTCGACGAATGCGACATGACCGAACTCCTCGCGCTGCGCGACGAACTCAAGCCAGAAGCCGAAAAGCGCGGGGTCAAGCTCACCTTCCTTCCGTTCGTGATGAAGGCGCTGATCGCGACCTTCGAAGAGCACCCGAGCCTCAACGCGGTGCTCGACGAAGAGGCGCAGGAGATCGTGCATAAGAAGTACTACAACCTCGGCGTCGCCGTCGCCGCCGAACAGGGACTCTACGTCCCGGTCGTCAAGAACTCTCAGGACAAGGACGCCTGGGCTCTGGCCGCCGAGATAGCGGAACTCGCGGAAAAGGTGCGCGCGAACAAGATCCAGCTTCCCGACATCCAGGGCGGAACCTTCACGATCACGAATATCGGTCCGATCGGAGGCCTGTTCGCGACCCCGATCATTCTCCACCCCCAGACCGGCATCCTCGGACTCATGAAGATGCGGAAAATGCCCGTGGTTCGCGACGGGGAGATCGTGGTGCGCTCGATGATGAACGTGGTTCTCTCGTTCGATCACCGCGTTCTCGACGGAGCGGAGGCGGCCGCCTTCCTCACGAAGTTTATTAAGAGGTTGGAAAGCCCGCGCGCCCTTCTCTGACGCCTCGGCGACTTTCGGCTGAAACGGGTCCCCTATTAGGTAGAATGGGGATCCGTCGCATTCACGGAGGCTTCGATGAAAACAAACTTCTTTCTCGCCGCAATCGCCGCCTTGGCGATGACCGCCTGTTCGAAGGGCGGCCAAGAGGCCTCCGCCGTACAGGCCGGTTCCAACGTCAAAATGCACTACACGCTGACCGTCGACGGAAATGTCGTCGACAGCTCGGCCGGAAAGGAACCCCTCGGGTTCACGCAGGGCGCGGGACAAATCATCCCGGGTCTCGACCGCGAACTGCTCGGCCTGAAGGTCGGCGACAAGAAGAGCGTCACCGTCGCTCCGGCGGACGGCTACGGCGAGGTCTCCCCGAAAGCGATTCAGAAAGTTCCCTCGAACATGCTCGGCAACATCAAAGACCTCAAGGTCGGCCAAACGCTGGAAGGCGCGGCCCCGAACGGTCAGAAGTTCCGTGCGCGCGTCGTCGAGGTCGGAAAGGACGAGGTGACCGTCGACCTCAACCATCCCCTCGCGGGCAAGACTCTGAATTTCGAAGTCGAAATCGTCGAAGTCGCGGCCGCCGGCGTCTAAGCGCCGCGCCGTCTTGGACCCCCAACTCCGTTTAGGAGGCATCGTCATGCCCAGCGTGCTCTTGGCTGTTTTGTTTTCACCGCTCGCCGCCCCGGCGCGCGCGCAGCGTCCTCCCGTCAAAGGCTTGTCCCGTCCGGTCGCCGAGGCCCGCGCCGAACGCGTTTCCCAAGTCCGCTACGCCCTCTCGATCGAACTCTCAGCCGAAGCTTCCGATTACGAGGGAGTCGTCGCCGCGGAATTCTCGCTGACCGGAGCCGATGAGGCCCTCACCGTAGACTTCGAGGGAGGTCGCGTCGATTCGGTGACGGTCAACGGACGCTCCGTCGACACCGCCTATAACGGCCACTTCCTGATGCTCCCATCGAACGCCCTGCGCGAAGGCGCCAACACGATGACGATCGCCTATCGGCATCCGTACAGCAACACCGGCGCCGGGCTCTACCGCTTCAAAGACCCCGCCGACGGGCTTCACTACCTCTACACCGACTTCGAACCCTACGACGCGAATCGCCTCTTTCCCTGCTTCGATCAACCCGACATCAAGGCCCGCTACCGCGCGACGGTGACCGCTCCGGAGGAGTGGGTCGTCGTAAGCTCGACGCTCGAAACCGAGGTGCTCCCTGCGGGAAAAGGACGCAGCCGCTGGGAGTTTCCCGAGACCCCGCCGTTTTCGACCTACCTCTTTTCACTTCACGCCGGAAACTACCGCGTATGGAAGGCGCGCGCGGGCCTGATCCCGCTGCGGCTGATGGCGCGCAAGTCCTTCGCCCGGCACATCGACGCCCAGGAGTGGTTCGACGTCACCCGGAAGGGCCTGAGCTTTTTCAACGATTACTTCGGCTACGACTACCCCTTCCACAAGTACGACCAGCTCATCGTCCCCGACTTCAATTCCGGCGCGATGGAAAATACGGCCGCCGTTACCTTCTCCGAGCGCTACATCCAGCGCGGCGCGTCCACCTGGAACGAGCGGCGCGACCGCGCCGACGTGATCCTCCACGAAATGGCGCACATGTGGTTCGGCAACCTGGTCACCATGAAGTGGTGGGACGACCTCTGGCTCAACGAGAGCTTCGCCTCCTACATGTCTGCTGTCGCCGTGCACGACGCCACGCGCTTTAAGGACGCCTGGGAGGATTTTCTGCTCGGCACCAAGCAGTGGGCTTACTGGGAGGACCAACTCGTCACGACGCACCCCATCGAGGCCGGAGTCCGCGACACTGCGTCGGCCTTCGCCAACTTCGACGGCATCACCTACGGCAAAGGCGCCTCGAGTCTCAAGCAGGCGGCGCATCTCATCGGAGAGGACGGCTTTAAAAAAGGCGCGCGTCTTTACTTCGACCGGCACGCCTTTCAAAACACCGTGCGCAAGGATTTCATCGACGCGCTTGCCGACGGTTCCGGAAAGAATCTCGATGCCTGGACCGAACAATGGCTGCGCACCGCCGGCGTGAACACCCTCTCCGCGGAAGTCTCCTGCGTCGATGGGAAGGTCGAGAATCTCACGCTTGTGCAGGGATTTCAAACGGGCTACCCGACTTTGCGCCGCCACGCCGCCCGCGTCGCCCTCTTCGACAAGCGCGCGCGCCCCCTCGCGGAAGCGGCGGTGGAATACGAAGGACCGCGCACCGCGACCGCCGCCTTCAACGGACGACCCTGTCCCGCTTTGGTTTATCCCAACGCCGGCGACCACGACTACGCGAAAACGCGCCTGGACCCCAAAAGCCTCAAGACGGCTAAATCCTCCCTGAAGAAATTCAAGGATCCTTTGAGCCGTGCGGGCCTGTGGATGACGCTGTGGGACATGGTGATCGACGCGGAGATGCCCGTCGAGGAATACCTCGACATCGTACTCGACAATCTGGAAGTGGAGATCGCCGAGACCGGCAGCCTGCAGACCCTTAAGAAAGTTCTCGAGACCCTGCACGGCCGCAGCCTCAACTCGACCTCCGTGCTCCAATATCTCGCCGGTGAAACCGACGCGGCCAAGGCCCGACGCCTCGCCGCCGTCGAGCGCCTGGAGAAGTTCCTTTGGAAGCGGATCGGAAAGATCCCCGGAGAAAACGGCCGCAAGATGGTGCTCTACGACGCCTTCGCGAAAATCGCCCAAAGCGCCGATGGCCTCAATCGGCTCGCGGCCGTGCTCGACGGCGAGGAAACCCTGCGCGGCTGGACGATTGACCAGGACCGCCGTTGGAGCGCCCTCAAACAGCTCCACCGCTTCGGTTATCCTGAGGCGGCCGCCCGCGTCGCCGCCGAGGCGAAGCGCGACGGATCCAGCCGCGGCCAAAAGAACGCGATCAGCGCGGCGGTCGTCGCCGACGACTGGAACGCGAAAAAGGCGTGGCTCGACGAGTCGATCGACCCCGACACAAAGAAGTCCTTGGCGGATCTCAAGGCGGCGATGAATTGGGTGTTCCCCTACGAGCAGGCCGCGCATCGCCGGCGCTTCGCGTCGACCTACTTCTCGCAGCTGCCGATTCTGGAGAAGACGCGTCCGCACGAGTTCCTCGGCGCCTTCGCCGAGAAGCTGGTGCCGGCCACCTGCAGCCCCGCCGATGAAAAACCGCTCGCGGATTTCATCGACGCCCACCCGAACTTCGACGCGGTCGCCATCAAGGATATCAAGGTAGCCAAGCAGGAAAACGCCCGCTGCGTGAAGGTCCGCGCGCTGATCGAGTCGGGGTCTTAACGGGGCCTGCTTAGACGCGCCGAGGTGCGCGACGACGGGCCGGGGATCGAACCCGAACCGGCGCGCCGGATTTTCGAAAAGCTCTACCAGGTGAAAAGCGCCGACGGCGGGAACCCGTCCAAGGGGTTGGGGCTCGGCCTGTTCATCGCCCGGGAAATCGTCACGCGCCAGGGCGGAACGCTCGCGTTCGACAGCGTTCCCGGGAAGGGCAGCACTTTTTACTTTTCGCTTCCCCTGTTCGAACTCGAGCCGTTTCTCGCGCCGTTCTTCGACTCGGAGTCGCCGGGGACGCTGCATCTGCTGCGAGTCCGCGTGTTCCCTCCGCGTCACGCGCTCAACGGGGCGGCGGCGCGCGTCGTTCTACTGGAATGCCGGAGCATCCTCCAGCATCACCTGCACGCGGCCGACCGAATGCTGCCGGAGACCGCCCCGGACGGAGCCGAAGGGGACCTCTTCATCGTCTCGGCCAGCCCGGCGCCGATCGCCGAAAAGGCGGCCCGCCGGCTGGAGCAGCTGCTGCGCGCCCAGCACATCATCAAGATCAACTGGCTGGAACCGGTCGTCGATCCGATGCCGGTTGACTACGACGCGAAGGCGCCCGTTCCGCTCGCGAGCGCGGCCAAGGCGGTCGAGGCGGCGATCAAGAGGATGGTGTCCGAGCGCCTGTCCGACGCCGACGCGCGATAGCGTCGATTCCACCCGAGTTGCGAAATCGCTCGGATCAGGAACGACGGCGGCTCGCGCGCTTCTGAGCCTTGTTTTTTTATATATCTGAACATATACTTAGATATATGGACAAAATAATCCCGATCAGCGCCCTTCAGTCCCAGGCCAAGAAGTTCGTGGAGCAGGTTCGCCGTACCGAGGAGGCCGTCGTCGTGACCCAGCGCGGCAAGGCCGCCGCGGTTCTCCTCAGCTACGAGAGCTACGAGGGCTTTCTCGCCGCGCGCGACGAGCTGACGTTCCCCGACTGGAGCCGCCGGCTCGAGCGCGCGAATCGGGAGGCGCGCGAAGGCAAAGGGGTCTCGCTCGAGTCCTATCGCGCCAAGCGCCGCACACGCGGTTGAAGATCCGGCTTCTTCCGCAGGCGCAGGAGGATCTCGACGCGATTGACGATCCGCTGCTCGGGCGCGTTCTCCACCGCATCGAGATTCTGCGGGAATTCCCTGAACTCGGGGCGCCGATGCAGGGGCCGTTCGTCGGTTGGCGCAGCACGGTGGTCGAACTTTTCCGCGTCCTCTATCGAATCGAGCCGAACGGCACGCTGCTGGTCGCTTATGTGCGCGACTGCCGCCGGCGGCCGGTGTGAGGAGAGGTTAGAATGAGCATCACTGAATTCTTCATTCGTTAATTCGGTAGGTCTGGATTGGAGTTGAATCACGCTAGAATGCACACCCTATTGGCCTTTTTCACACGTGCGACCCTCTCCCGCAGTTCGCCGTAGTCCCGCAATTTCCTACCCGCGAATTCGTACAGGTCCATACCCAAAAATATATGCAGCTGACCTCACTAACGAACATGAAACCGCAGCGTATTTGAGAAAATAACGCCTGTCCATATACGTGGACCCGTAATACCGAATTGCGATATACCCCTAGCCGAATCCTCCTGCACTCCATAGACTGCCCTTACTTGATATTCACCATTAACGGATAGATCAAAAATGCGCCGCCCATTTAGTCTTGCCATATAGGATTGAGCTTTCTTGAATTTCTTGCGGTCTTGTCCGGGAAGGCGGTCCGAAGCTTCAAGACTGAGACGAATTCCTTCAAGTCTTCGATTTAGGATTTCGTTATAGGTAAAAAATTCCCCAGGGTCTAATTGTATGGGGTCCATATGTTGATATGCTCTTGAAATTATATATCCCCGAAATGGGACGATAGTGCCGTTTGGATCGATTATCTCAAAGGCAATATTCTGCAATGAATTGGGATCCTCAAATTGGATCGCAACTCTTCCGGAGTTGATAAGCTTTACTTGAATTGGGATGGGTTCCCCCTTTGAGAACTTTGTTTTCTTCATGGCGATCAAACATGTCATTCGAGGCGTCAGGAGCCATGCTGAGAGGGCAAGTACCAGAGCCGCGATGGAGATGCCTACCAAAATTCTCTTCATCCTCATCAATTTCTATCCTCAACTCCACCATTGAGCTGCACCGGATCACCCAACTCGTCGACGAGTATCTCTCACCAATAGAATTCGGACTAAGTGGCCTGCCCCCTCAACTCTCTCTAGGCAATACCACAGTAAGGCAATCGAGCTTACGCCGACAGCCTTATCGGCCTAACGCGGCCCCATCAGGACCGTTTTTCGAGAAACGCCTTCAGATCGGCGACGAACTTCTTCACATCGGGGACCGCATGGTAGGCGGCCGCCTTCTCGAAATCCGAGAAGAATGTGATATAGCAGCCCGAACAGGTGTGAATGCCGTGCTTGTGGAGCAGTTCCGCCGCCTCGGGATGAGCGCGCATTACATCCCCGAGGTCCCGGTACTTCTTATCCGGCACGGGCCGCCTCCACCCACTCGAACGGCCCCTTCGGAAAATTCATCGCCAGCTTCACCGCCGTGTCGACGCCGTCCTTCACGGCGACCCCGGTCTCAACGACGATCTCGGCCTCGGCGTGAATCGCCGCCAGAATGCGGTCGAACAACGCCCCGTCGGAGAGCGGCTTTCCCGCCGGGGGCAGCAGCGCCAGCGCGTCGGGATTTTCGACCGGCGGTTTCCCCTCGGCGTACAGATAGAATCCGCGCCCGGATTTGCGTCCCCGACAGCCCAGCGCCACCAGCTTTTCCTGGATCGGATGCGGCTTGAGCCTCTCGGGCCGGCCGAGCCCCTCATAAATGGTTTGCGTGATCTTCAGATTCACTTCCAACCCGATGAAGTCCATCAAGGTGAACGGCCCCATCGGCATGCCGCCCGCGCGCGTCAACGCCGAGTCGATTTCTAAAAACGAACCCGCACCCTCGGCGGCCAAACGCTGGGCGACCAAATAGTACGCGCGCACGACCCGATTGACCAAGAACCCGGGCGTGTCCTTCACCTCGACGGGCACGCGCCCCATCGCCTCGGCCCATTCAACCGCCGCACGAAACGGCCTCTCGGCCGCGCCGTCGTGGCGGATCACCTCGACGAGCTTCATCGCCACCGGCGGGTTGAAGAAGTGCATGCCCACCACACGCTCGGGATGGCGGATGCCCTCGGCGATCTCGGCCACCGGGATCGACGAGGTGTTCGTCGCCAGCGGCACCGTCTTCGCGAACAAACCGTCGAGGTCGCGAAACAGCTCCTTCTTGAGCTTCACGTCTTCGGAAACCGCTTCGATCACGAACTCGGCCGGCGGAAGATCCTGGAGCTCCTCGACGATCGTCAGGTGCGCGAACGCGGCGTCGGCCGCCTCCTTGGAGAGTTTTCCCCGCGCGACGCCCTTGTCCAAACCCTCGCGAATCTTCGTTCGGGCCGAAGCGAGCGCCTCGGGGAAGGCGTCGAAAAGACGAACCGCGAGACCGCTTTGCAGCGCGAGCTGCGCGATGCCGCGGCCCATCGTCCCCGCGCCGACGACGGCGAGGGTCTTCATCCGGGGATGAAGGGCTCCTCGGTCATCTTCGACTCTTCCGGCTTCCACTCGGGCACGCGCAGGCCGTACTCGGCGCACTTCTCGGCGATGTCGGCGGCGAAGGACTGCCGAACATCGTCGTTGTCGCGCTTCTTCAGGCCGTACTTCCGGTAGAGGGCGTTGCGCTTCGAGCCGCGCCGTCCGAATATGTTCATCGTCCGAGGATACCAGCGGTCGAGCGCTTCCTGGATGCCGTCCTTCGTCTTCGGATCGGCGGCGAGACGCTTGACCCACTGGTCGCCGTGCGCCATGTGCATGGTCTCTTCCTTGAAGATGCCTTCCATCGTGTCGCACCACGGCTTGTAGGAGCAGTCGAGCGAGTCCTCAAGCTGGTGTCCCGCGCCGCGGTCCATGCAGAAGTTGAACATGATGAAGTCGTTCCAGGTCTCGATCGGGTAGTAGAAGATGTTGACCCGCTTGTCGTCGGCCTTGCGCTCGGTGCCGATGTCGGCGTCCTCGACGCGCAGGCTGAAGTTGTGAGAGTTGAAATACGCGTCCACATCGACGCCCATCCCCTCGAGCAGACGGTACATGACCCGCGCGTGGCGGATTTCGTCCTTCACGATCTGACTGACGACCAGCGTCTCGCGGATGTCCGGAGACTTCTGAATCCACGGCACATAGCCGTAGCCGCCCGCGAGTTCCGAATCCGCCTGCATCATCATCAGATGCGTGAGGTGGTGTTTGTAGTCCTCGGTCATCTCCGCGACCGATTCGATCTTCTCCCCCTTGGAGATCTTTTCGAGCAGCCGCTCTTCCTTTTCTTGTTCCGTCGCCTGAGCCATCGCTCCTCCGGTCGTCAGTTTCCCTTAAATTCAGCTTTGCGGCTTTCGAGGAACGCGTTGACGCCCTCGAGATGATCCTTCGTGCGGCCGAGGATTTCCTGCAGCTGCGCCTCGTATTCAAGCTGGGCGTCGAAGTCCCGGTCGAGCGCACCGCGAAAAAGCCGCTTGGTCAGGCCGACCGCCTTCGCCGGCGCCCTGAGCAGCGGCCCAAGCAGTTCCTCGACCTCTTTGGCGAGATCCTCGGACGGGACGATCTTGTTGACCAGGCCGAACTGCTCCGCGCGGCTCGCCGTCACGGGCTTCGCCGTCCACGCGTGCTCAAGCGCCAGGCCCAGGCCCATCGCGCGAACGAGCGCCTGGGAAAACCCGGAGTCGGGAACGAGGCCCACGCCGATGAACGCCGAGATGAATTTCGCCGAAGCGGCGCAGATTTTCAGATCGCAGGCGAGCGCGAGACTCGCACCGGCCCCGGCGGCGATGCCGTTGATTTGGGCGATTACCGGCTTTTCCAGCTCGCGGATCGCGCGGATCATCGGGTTGAAATACGCCCGCAGTTCTTCGCCGAGCGGCGGGGCTTCGCCGGCTTCATAGCGCTCCTTAAGCTCTCCCAAATCGGCGCCGGCGCAAAAAGCCCGGCCCGCTCCGGTGATCACGACCGCGCGCACCGATGCGTCCCGGTCCGCCGCCTTCACCGCGTCGCGAAGCCCCTTCATCATCCCGCGCGTCAGGGAATTCAATACCTGGGGACGGTTGAGCGTCACGCGCAGGACCCCTCCCGCCGTCTCGCAGAGCAATTCGTCTTCCTTCCGTTGGGTCGCGGTTTCGGCCATGATTACTTCCCCTTGTATTGCGGGGCCCGCTTTTCGCGAAAGGCCGCCATGCCTTCCTTCTGATCCTCGGTACCGAAGAGCAGATAGAAAAGCCTTCGCTCGTAGGCCAAGCCCGCTTCGAGGCTCATGTCCAGAGCCCGCGCGACTCCTTCCTTGGCCATCCGCGCGGCCATCGGCGCTTTCGACGCGATCGCGTGCGCGGCCTTCAGCGCCTCGTCGTAAAAGGACTCGAGCGGGACGACGCGGCTGACGAGTCCGTGCGCGAGCGCTTCCTTCGCGTCCAAACGCCGCCCGGTGAGAACCATATCCATCGCGACCGCCTTTCCGACCGCGCGCGTCAGTCGCTGCGTTCCGCCTGCGCCGGGCATCACGCCGATCTCGACTTCCGGCTGGCCGAACACCGCGGTTTCGCTGGCGACGATCATGTCGCAGCACATCGCGAGTTCGCAGCCTCCGCCAAGAGCGAACCCGCTCACCGCGGCGACGATCGGCTTGGAAATTCTCCGGATGCGGTCCCAGCGCTCCATCTGAAGCGACGAGGCCATCTCGACGACCGTCGCGTTCTCCAACTCCTTGATATCGGCGCCGGCGGCGAACGCGCGTTCGTTTCCGGTGATCAGAATGCAGCGGATCGAAGGGTCCCGCTCGTAAACCTCGAAGGCCTCGACGATTTTCTGCATGACGCCGTACGAAAGAGCGTTCAACGCCTTCAGCCGGTTGAGCCGGACGATCCCGACCCCCCCGTCCACGGAGGTCACGACCTCCTCTAACAATTCGCGGGGCTGCGTTTGCGCGGTCATCAGTTCAAATCCACCCACACGCTCTTGGTCTGCGTGTACTCGTCGATGGCCTGGGGACCCTTTTCGCGTCCCGTGCCCGACTGCTTGTAGCCGCCCCACGGAGCGGCCGCGTCCACGAACTGATAGCAATTGAGCCAAACGACTCCGGCCCTGAGCCCCTGCGCCATCCGAAAGGCCTTCTTGATGTCGCGGGTCCAGACGCCTGCGACGAGACCGTACACCGAGGCGTTTGCGCGAGCGAGCACCTCTTCCTCGTCCTCGAACGGCATCATCGCGACGACCGGCCCGAAGATCTCCTCCTGGGCGATCGTCATGTCGTCCTTCACGCCGGTGAACACCGTCGGCTCGACGAACCAGCCGCCCTCGCCCGCGCGATTGCCGCCGCAGACCAACTGCGCGCCCTCTTTCTTTCCCTTCTCGATGTAGCCGAGAACCCGGTTCATCTGCTCCTCGCTCACCAAGGGGCCCATCTTAGCCTTCGGGTTAAGCCCCGGGCCGGGAACCGTTTTCTTCGCGAACGACGCGAGCGACTCGACGGCTTGATCGAAAAATTTCTTCTGAACGAATACCCGCGACCCGGAAGAACAGGTCTGTCCCTGGTTGTAGAAAATGCCCATGAACATGCCCTTGGCGGCCTGGTCCATGTCGGCGTCTTCGAAGACGATATTGGGCGACTTGCCGCCGAGTTCGAGCGAAACGCTCTTTAGGTTTCCCGCGGCGGCGCGCATCACCGAGCGGCCGACCTCGGTGGAGCCGGTGAAGGTGATCTTGTCGACGTCCATGTGCTCGGCCAGCGCGGCGCCGGCCGTCGGGCCGAAGCCCGTGACGATGTTCACGACTCCCTCGGGGACGCCCGCCTCCGACATCAACTCGCCGAGTCGGAGCAAAGAGAGCGGTGTTTGTTCCGCCGGCTTAAGGACGATCGTGTTTCCGCAGGCCAGAATCGGAGCGATGCGTTCGCAGGCCATCAGCAGCGGGAAATTCCAAGGGATGATCGCGCCCACGACCCCGAGCGCCTCCTTCACCGTGTAGTGCATGAATTTCGCCCCGGGGTAGTAGGGCACGCTGACAGGCGTCGTATCGCCGTGTATCTTCGTCGGCCAACCGGCGTAGTAGCGAAACAGATCGACCGAGAGAGGAATGTCTCCCGAAGAAGCCTCTCGAATCGTCTTGCCGTTGTCGAGCACCTCGAGCTGGGCCAACTCGTCTTTATGCGCCTCAATCAGGTCGGCGATCCGGTAGAGCAGTTTGCCGCGCTCGGAGGGCGTCACCTTCTTCCACGGCCCGTGTTCGAATGCCGCGCGCGCGGCGGCCACGGCCGCGTCGATATCGGCCTTGTCGCCCTCGGCGACCGTCGCGAGCCTCTCACCGGTCGCGGGGTTCTTCGTCTCGAAGGTCTTGCCCGAGGCGGCGTCGGTCCAGCGCCCGCCGATCAGGAGCTTCTTGCTGCCGCTTTCGAGAAATTTCCGGACATCGGGATGGATGTCGAGCGTCGCGGTCGTCATAGGGGGAAAACCTCCGAAATGGGGGTCCCTAAAAGGGCCCGCCGGTTCTCTTAACCCGGATACGCTAACATTTTTGCCGGGCGGGCGGCCCGGGGAACGCTCACTCGAATCGGACGCGAAATCCCAGACGATCTTGACGAACTTCCTCATCGAGACGCAGCAGCAGAGAATCGGCGGGCGCGCGCGCGAGACCCTCGGCGCTGCGGCGCCGGGCTTCCGGGAAATCGCCCCGCAAGGCGGCCAGGTAAGCGAGAACCCGGTAGGAAAAGAGGTCCGCGGGCTGCAGAGAAACCGCCTTTTCGAAGAGACCCACCGCCCCGGCCGGGTCGTCGAGCTTCATCCGGCATAGCCCCATCCAGCGGTACAGAGACGGACTCTCCCAGGCGAGGGTTCCCGGCGGAGCGATCGGGACAAAGCGAACGAGCAGCGGATCCTTTCGTCCCTCGCGTAAATGAAGCCCCGCTTCAAACGAGGCCAGCGCGCTTGCGTAGTCCCCCTCCCGGTAGTAGGCCTCGCCGAGACCCTCGTGCGCCTTGGCGCTCCACGGATACACGGCGACCAGACTGCCCCAGAGCCGTGACTCGCTCCGCCAATCCTGAGCGCGCGCCATTGCCAGAGCCCCCCAAAAGACGATCAGCGCAAACAGCATCCGCGGCCGTCGCCGCAAGAACCATGCGGCCGCCGCCGCCGCGCCCGCCGCCGGCAGATACAGCCACCGCTCCGCCAACGGGCGCAGGCTGAGAACCGCCGCCGGAATCACGTTCGAGGTCAGCGCGAGGATCGGAAGCGGCCACAGCAGGAAGAAGGCGACCGCCGGCCGATCCCGGTACCGGCGATGCGCGGCGTACAGCACGCCGCCCAGCACCGCGACGGCGGCCGCCGGCCAGAATACCGCCGTCGTCATCGACGCGGGCGGAAGGGCGAAGTATTCGATGCGCAGCCCCGCGGGAACCGCGAGAAGCGCCGCCGCCTCCCCCAAGCCCTGCGCCGCGTAGTAGAGCCGCTCCAGCAGCGGGATCGACGCGGAGAGATTCATCGCCCCTCCGGGTCCCCGCAGCGGACCGAAGCGCACCGCGAGGTAGCACGCCGTCACCGCCGCGTAGAGCGCGTATTCTTTCCGGCGCTCGCGCAAGCGATCCCAGCCGCCCTCCAGCGCGTCCTGCATCGCCGCGAGCACGATGCCGACCGCGCCGGTTTCCTTTCCCAAAAGCGCCGCGCCCAGCGCCAACGCGGCCAGACCCGGCCGCCCCCGCCCGCGCGCGAGAAGCATCGCGAGCACTCCAAACGCCGCGATCAGTTCCTCGTTGTAGCTCACGCACATCAAGGTTTCGATATGGACCGGATGAACCAAAAACAACGCCGCCGCGAACAATCCCGTTTCCGCCCCCAATCCGACGGACGCCACAAGCAGGCAAAGCAGGAGCGCGACCGCGAAATGCAGCAGCAGCATCGCGGCGCGCAGCGCCGACGGCCGCTTCCCGAACCCGCGCGCGACGACCGCGTAGCTGAGGGTGGCCAAAGGCCGCCAGGTCGCCTCGTTGGAAAGGCGGAAGTAATCCTCCGACAAATAGTCGCGGGCCGCGAGCGGGCGATCGAGCACCGCGGCGTTCAAGATCATCGGACGGTCGTCCCACATCAGCGGGGCATCGAGCCGCGGTCCGTATACAAGAACCGCGACCAGCAGGGAAAGAGAGAGGGCCGCCAATCCGGGCTTCACAGGGAGGGCTCCGACAGGATCACCCGCACATCATATCCTCATCGGCGGCGAGCCGCAATCTCGCCGCAGCCCGGCGGGTTGACGAAATCCTCAACGGAGGCTAAGATAATCTGAGAATCATCGCTGGAGGATATCATGGGCAAGACGATTATGATCTGCGACGACGAGCCGGATATGGCCGACTTCCTCAAGGCGGCCCTGGAAGCCGAGGGCTTTACCGTCGAATCGGCGGGCTCCGCGGAAGCCATCGTCAGTAAACTGCAAACGCTGACCCCCGATTTGATTCTCCTCGATATGGGGATGCCCGGACTCGACCCCAAGACCCCGGCCCTTCAAATCCGTACGAAAACCAAGACGAAGGCCAAGATCATCATCATGACCGGACGCGACATCGCCAAGGAGCAAAAGGAAGGCGGACTGAAAGGCTCCGACGGGGCCCTGCAAAAAGGCGCCGGCATGGACGCCATCCTTAATAAGGTCAAGGAAGTCGCCGGCTAGCCGAAACCGGCTTCTCCTCCGGGAACTTTCCCGCTTCCTTCGGCGTCTTACCTGCGGGAGGGAACACACCATGAAGCGATTTATTCTCTTTTTCGCGGTCAACGCGGCCGTTATCGTCGCGCTGTCGATCCTGCTGAATCTTTTAGGGATTCAGCCCTACTTGAGCGCCTACGGGATCGACTACCGATCGTTGCTGATTTTCTGCGCCGTGTTCGGCGTCGGCGGGGCGTTCCTCTCGCTGCAGATTTCGCGTTGGATGGCCAAGCGCGCGATGGGCGTGCTGCTCATCGACCCGCAGAGCCCGGGATCGGACGCCGAGGCCTTTCTCGTTGATCGCGTCCAATCGCTCTGCCAGCGCGCGGGCCTTAAGACGCTCCCGGAAATCGGCATCTATCCGAATTCCGAAGTAAACGCCTTCGCCACCGGCCCCAGCCGGGATCGCTCCTTGCTCGCGGTTTCCAGCGGATTGCTCGAGCGCATGGACGCGGACGCGATCGAAGGCGTGCTGGGACACGAAATCGCGCACATCGCCAACGGCGACATGGTCACCATGACCTTGGTGCAGGGCGTCGTCAATACGTTCGTGATGTTCTTCGCCCGAATCCTCGCGCACGCCCTCGACAACGTAATGCGCTCGGACGACGACGGCGGGGGCCTCGGGTTTTTCGGCTACATGATGGCCGTGTTCGTTTTGGAGAGCGTCCTCTTCCTGCTCGCCTCCCCGATCATTTATTGGTTTTCCCGACGGAGGGAATTCCGGGCGGACGCGGGCTCGGCGGAAATCGCCGGGCGCGAACGCATGATCCACGCCCTGGAGTCGCTTAAGAACAGCGCGCGGCTCGTCGACGACAGGAATCGGTCGCTGGCGACCCTGAAGATCCACGGCGGCGCCTCGGGACTCGTCGCGATGCTCTATGCGAGCCATCCGAGTCTCGACGCGCGCATCGCGGCCCTTAAATCGAATTTTTAAGCAGTCGGCTTTCGGCGACGAATTCGGCGAGCCGGGCGGCGACGAACGCGTGGCCGGCCGGGTTCCAGTGGCCGTCGGTCCTGAAGAACAGACTTTTCGGATTTCGCGCGTTCTCTTCCCGCATAGGGCCGGTCATGTCCAGAACCGGGATTCCGTTGCGAGCGCAGAAATCGACGAGATAGCGGTTAAAGCCGAAGCGTTCCTCACGGGAAACATTCATCTTCCATAACCGCATTTGGTAATCGAAGAAATCGTCTTCGATTTGGGATTTGTGTGCGATCAGAAGCACCGCGAAACCGCGCCCGGAGGCATTCACCGCCGCCGCGAACTTCAAGAGCTCCCGAGTCGTCGCCTCCCAACGCGTCCGGTCGCCGCCGTCCCAAAACGGCAGTTGAGTCGTCGCCGCGTAGTCGGTCATCAGGCCGACGCGCTCAAGCAGATAGCGCAGCTCGGGGGAAATCTTCGCAGGACGCCGAACGAAATTGTAGAGCACGGAATGCTCGCTGAAAAATCGCTTGAACGGATAAAAGAAGCGGTGCCTCACGGGGACGGCGGAGGGCGCCGCAGGCTCGGGTCCGGTCCGGTCCGCCGGCAAGATGTCCGAGGAAACGTCCAATCCCATCACCACCGCGCCGATCCCGGGATCGGACGCAAAGGCTTCCTCGTAAACCCGACGGTATTCGGGAATCCCCCGGCCGGACAGCCCCCCGTTGTACACGCGAAGTTCCGGGCGTTCCTCGCGGAGGTCCTTTTCCAACAGCTTCACGTAGCACTTCTCGAAGTCGATCCCGTATCCCTCGGTGAAGGAATCCCCCACGACGAGCAGCGACCCCTCCGGCGTCGGCGGCGCGTACTCCCGGTCGCGAAAGCCCTTGGAGTTGATCGAATAGAGGACGTCCCATTCGATGCGCTTCCAGCGCTGGATTTGTCCGGGCGCGTAGGCGATTCCTTCCCCGCGCAGCCGGAGATCGACGTCCAAGTAGCGCGCCCCGGTGAACAGGCGCAGCCCCCCTTCCAGCATCAGCGCGGTCGCGGCGAGAGACGCAGAGAGAAGAACCCCGTTCAGCGCGGCGCCGGTCAAACGGGATCCGATCCCCCGCGGCGCCGCGCTCACGGGAAATCCCGGTCTCGAACGGCCTTTTTCAGCAGAGCTTCCCCGTCCCAAGGTTCCGGCGCCGGCGGGGAGTGCGGTCCGTCCCCGTAGCGCCGACGAAACAAAGACTCCGGGTCCTCTCCGAACGCGAACCGCATCCGGTACGCGAAACGACGCAGGATGCTGCGCAGCGGTCCGGTCCGGCGCAGGTCGTGCGCCGCGGGACGGATGCACTCCTTCAGGCGCACAATCCTCCCCAACGGCCTCAACCGCGCGCAAAGCGCGAGATCTTCCATCATCGGAAAATCAGGAAATCCTCCCGCGCCTTCGTAAATGGATTTAGGAACGCACAGTCCCGACTCGCCGTACGCGGAGTTTCTCAAAGATACGCGAAGATTCGCCGCAAGCGCCGCGAAGGCGAGCCGGAAGCCCGCTCCGTAATGGACGCTGAAAACCGTCGCAGCGGAACCCGCCGACCGCTCCGAATTCCAGAAGGCTTCCAACGCCGCCTGCCAGTCCCCGGGAAGCTGCGCGTCCGCGTGCAGAAACAACAGCAATTCCCCCGAGGCCTCGCGGGCCCCTTTATGCAACTGCGCCCCTCGATTCGCGCCCCCCAATGGAATGACCTTGTCGGCGGACTCCCGGGCGAATTTCAGCGTTCCATCCTTGCTGCCGCCGTCCACGACGATGATCTCGACGCTGTCGGGACGCGCGGTGGCGCGCAGGCGCTTCAACGTCCCGGCGATGCGGCGGCCTTCGTTCCATGCGGGAACGACGATCGACAGCCGCATTCAGCGAAAAACCCGAAACGCGATACCGGTCGCGATCTTCGGGTAGAAGTAGGTCGATTTTTGGGGAAGCAGTCCGCCCCGTTCGACGGCTTTGCGGATCTCGGCGACGCTGAACCCCTTCACCAAGACGGCGACCCCGCGTCTTTTTCGCGCCTCGCGCGCGGCCTCCCTGGATCCGTGACAGTACACGATATCGTGGGCGTCCACTCCGGGAAACAGGCGCCGGGCGAGCCACTCGGTTGCGAATCGGGTCGAAACGCCCGAAGCCTTCGACGCCGGAACGGCCAGGTCGAGCCCTCCGTCGACGAGTCCGAACGCGTAGGGCGAACGCGCGCGGCCGATCGCGCGCTCCAGCGCCCCGAGCGATCTCTGCCCCTGCAACCGGCAAAGCCGACGGGCCGCCGCTCGGACCTCGGCGGCGTTTTCCAAAACCCGATGAGTCGGATTCACGACCAGGCCCGGATCTTCCTCGGCGACGAGATACGCCAGAATACGATCGGCCCCCCGCTCGCGGGTTTTCATCCAATATTCGCGCGCGACTTCGTAGCGGTGATGCCCGTCCGCGATCAGCAGTTTCTTGGAACGTATCGCCGCGGTGATCGCCCGTGTTTTCTCCGGGTCTTGAATCCTCCAGACGCGGTAGGAAACCCCGGCGGTATCTTTACCCGTCGCCTCGGGCGAGCGGCGCTTGACCCGGTCCAGAACCGAACGAACGCGCCGGCCCGGATCCGAAAAAATACCGAAGATGGGACTCGTGTTCGCCTTCACTTTGCGCAGCAGCCGGATTCGGTCGGCCTTGTGCTTGGGAAGCGTTTTCTCATGCTTGAGCACCCGACGGGCCGTGGCGTCCTCGAGACCCAGAGCTGCAAGCATTCCCGTGCGGCGGTAAACGCGGCCTTCGAAACGAAACACCTGCTCGACCAGATAAAAGCACGGGGCGTCGTCCTGAAGCAAGGTCCCGTCCGCGCGCCAGCGAACGAGCGCGCGGCGAGCGTTGGCGTACTTGACGGAGGAGTCCCCGCGCGGAAGCTCCAAGTGAACGGCAGAGAGGCGGTTCGCGCGAAGCGCGCGGGCGAGATCGGGTCCGATGACGTCGTAGGGCGGGCACATCGCCGAGGACAGCGTCCCGCGGCCGTATGGGAATCGAACGCCGCGGAAGGGATCGACGGTGAGACCGGAGGAAGATTTCTTCGAGGGCATGGGCGCATGATCCGATTTTAGATCGCCCCCGTCAAGGATCGCCCCCCGGAGGGGGGCTTAAACTCGCTATAATCGCCCGGTGAGCCTCATCGTTTTCGGAGGAAGCTTCGACCCCCCCCATCGCGGACACCTTCGCCTGCTGCGCGCGGCCCTGCGCGCGGTCGAAGGCTCCCGCGCGGCGGTCGTCCCCGCCTTTCGCTCCCCGCTGAAGGCGTCGTGCCGGGCCTCGGTCGAAGATCGCCTCGCGCTGCTGCGCGCGGCGCTCGATGAAGGTCTTCCTGGAAAGCTGCGCGAGCGTGTTTCCACCGAAGCCTTCGAAGCCCGCCGGGGACAAATGACGTACACCTACGAGACGCTGCGGTTTCTGAAACGCCGGCACCCGGGCGTTGAGCTCCACTTTCTGGCCGGGTCCGATGCCGCGGCGGATTTGGCGCGCTGGAAAAACCCCCGGGAGGTCGCGGGGGCGGTCTCGTTCTTGGTCGGGAAACGCCCGGATTCCCGAATTCCCGGACGCCCGCCCTTCGGAGCGCGCTTCCTCGCGCTTCCCGGGTCGTTTCCAAAAATCTCTTCCACGAAGATCCGGCTTCGCCTGATGCTCGAGCGCCCGGTCAAGCGCCTGCTCCCCCGCTCCGTCTTGGCGCTCGTGAAAGCGCGCGGGCTCTACGGACTGGAAATTCTACGCAGACTCGAATCGGAACTGAAGCCGGGCCGATACGCGCATACGCTCGCGGTCGCGCGCCACGCGGCCGCTTTGGCGAAACGCTTCGGCATCGATCCTGAACGCGCCGCGCTCGCCGGCCTGCTTCACGATTGCGGACGCGCCGTCGAGGCGGGACGCATGGCGGCCTTCGCCCGACGCAAAGGCCTGCGCGTCCCGGCGTTCGAGGAAACGGCCGCGAGACAACCGATGCTCCTGCACGCCCACATTTCCGAATTCCGCGCTCGAACGATATACGGCGTGAGTGATTTTGAAATCCTCTCCGCGGTGCGCAAACACACGCTTGGAGACGCGGTCATGTCCGCGTTCGACCGCCTTCTCTACGCCGCGGACGCGTCCTCCCCGGACCGAGCCTACGCGGGAGTCGGTCGCATTCGCGACGCGCTGCGCGAGGGACTCGACGAAGGCTTCGCCGAGTCCGTCCGCTCGAAAATCGCGGGCATCATCGAAGGCGGCCGCTGGCTGCACCCATCCACCGCCGCCGTATGGGATGCGGCGTTGGAGCATTTATGAACGGCGCGCGTTGGGCCGCCGCCGCGCTCATCGCCTGCGTCGCCGCGGCCGCTGCGTTGGAAGTGCGTTCGGAAACGGCCGCCCGCCTGCGGGACGGAAAACCGCTGACCGGCCTGCTTTCTATTCGCCACGAAGGACAGGAAGGCGTGACCCCGCCCGCGCTTTATATGGCGGCCGCGGGCCCGCGGGGCGGCTCGCTCGACCTCGTCCGAATTCCCCCCGATTTCCCGGTTTTTGAACGGGGACCGGGGGGAGAGGCGATAAACCTCAGAACCCTCGCCGACGTGTACGGGCAAGCCTACGGCCCCGATCGCCGTCTCGACCGCGCGGACGAAACAATCGAAGAGGCCGCCCTGACGATGCTGCAGTCCGATCCGGCGTGGCCCGAAGAGCGCGGCGGTCCATTTCGAGACAGCGACCGTCCCGCGGCTCTCGACTTCCATCTGCGTCTCTCCGTCGGAGCGGGCGCCCGGCCCGGATTCCCCCGGGAAATGCGGCGCTTGCTCGCCGATCGCCTCGAGGACCCCCTCTTTTGGCCCCGCTTCGCGGCGGACGCCCCCGCCCTCCGCGCGCGGGAACGGGCGGGCCGCGGTGCCTACGAGCTGCTTCTGCTCGCGCGCGACTTCCGGCGGCTTTCCCCGGCGCGGCTCCGGCTGTCGGAGCTCACCGATCCCGCCCTTTCGCACCGTCTGCTGGCCCGCGTTTTCGCGCGGGCGGCCGGCGCCCCGGAACCCGAAGGCCCGGTCGACGCGGAAGTGCTCAACGGCACGGATTCCGACGGCCTAGCGCTCAAAGCCACAAGATTATTAAGATTGCGGGGCTTCGACGTGGTTCACTTCGGGAGTACGCGTCCGCTCGAACATACGACCCGCTTCCTGGACCGCGCCGGAAACGCGGACGGCGCTGCGGCGATCGCCCATTCGCTGGGCTGCGCCGCTCCCGAAGTCGTGACCGCTCTGGAAGCGCGTCCCCGGGCGGCGGTGACGGTCGTTCTCGGACAGGATTTTGCGTCGTGCCGCGCGCTCGCGGAAACCGCGGAAAGGCCGTGACGCCGCACGCGACTAAGACTCACCGGAGGAAGGAATGGAATTAGTAGAGATCCTCAAAGCCGCCGTCGGCTCCGGAGCCAGCGACGTTCACTTGCTCGTCGGCAAGCCGCCGATGATGCGTCTCGACGGCCTGATCGGAGAGGTTCCCGGCTTCGCGACGCTCAACGCCGAGGACTGCAAGAACCTGATTTATTCGATTCTGTACGAGGAGCAGAGGGCGAAGTTCGAGGAAAACTGGGAACTTGACTGCTCTTTCGCCGTCAGCGGCTTCGCGCGGTTCCGCGTCAACGTGCTGCTGCAGAAAAACGGAGTTGAGGCGGTCATGCGCGTGATCTCCTCCAAGATTCCGACGCCCGAACAACTGCGTTTAACGCCGGCGATCACCGCCTTCGCGAACCTCCCCCGGGGATTGGTGCTGGTTACCGGTCCGACCGGCGCGGGAAAGTCGACCACGCTCGCCGCGATATTGGAAATGATCAACCAGACCCGCGCGGATCACATCCTGACCGTGGAAGACCCGATCGAATTCGTCTACGAATCGAAAAAATCGATCTTCCGGCAGCGCGAAGTGGGCCAGAACACCAAGAGCTTCGCCAACGCGCTCAGGGGCGCGCTCCGCCAGGACCCGGACGTCATTCTCGTCGGAGAAATGCGCGACCTCGAAACGATCTCTTTGGCGATTACGGCCGCCGAAACCGGACACTTGTGCTTCGGAACGCTGCACACCAAGGACGCTCCGTCCACCGTCGACCGCATCCTCGACGTATTCCCGCCCCACCAGCAGTCCCAGATCCGCGTGCAGCTTGCGATGACCCTGCGCGGCGTCGTATCGCAGGTGCTGCTGCCCCGGCTGGACGGAAACGGACGCGTCGCCGCGCGCGAAGTCATGGTGACGACGCCGGCGATCAGCAACCTGATCCGAGAAGGGAAGACGCACATGATTTACGGGGCGATCGACACCGGAGCGAAGTCCGGCATGCAGCCGATGGACAAGTCCCTCGCCGACCTCGTCAAATCCGGCCTGGTCGACATCGATGAAGCGGTCAAGCGCGTCCAAAACCTCAAGAGCTTTGAAATGCTTGTCGGCCGCAAAATCGACATGAACAAAGCACAGGCGATCGGCTGATCCGGAGGGTCCCATGCCCGACGATAAGAGCGTCTTCCTCAAATCCATCCGACTGTTCGAAAAGATCCCGGCCGAGCAGCTCGAGTCGCTCTCGCAGTTTCTGAAGGAAGAGAAACACTCCGACGGCGCGGTTGTCTTCGAAGAAGGCCAGCCCGGGAATTGCCTTTACATCATCTCCACCGGCAACATCGTCATCGCGAAGAAGCTGCGCAGCGACGAGGACGCCTCCAACGGCGTCGATCGCAAGGAACTCGCGGTGCTCGGACCCGGCGACTGCTTCGGCGAGATGTCTTTGCTCGAGGCCGATCAGCCCCGTTCCGCCGACGCGCTCGCCCGTGGTGAAACCGTTCTCGCGCGCCTCGACCGCGATGAGCTCAACACCTGGCTGGCCGGCCATCCGCAGCTCGCGATCGCCTTCTTCGCGGAGCTCGTTTCGACGCTTTCCGGACGCCTTCGGATATCCTCGAACGAACTGACCTTGCTCTTTGATTTGAGCAGCCTGCTGCTGGAGCCGTTCTCGAGCGTGCGGGACCTTTTCGACAAATTCATGCGCCGCCGGATGCGCTACCTGGAAGGGGATTGGTGCTCGGGCGCGTACCACTACAACGAATTCAACGACGAGATGGACCTCGTCGACGTGGAAGGGGATTTTAACGCGGTGAAGGACTCGATCAAAATCCCGCCCCCGGGGAGCAAGGATCATTGGATCGACGACAACACCTACCAGGTGTTGTTCCCCGGTCCGAAGCGCTGCATGGGCTACATCGTTTTTCACCGCAAGGAACCGCTCGATGCCGAAGAGAAGAACGAAACGGCCCGCACGCTGACCACGACGGCCCGGCTGCTCACCTCCGCGCTGGTGCAGCTGAATTTCCGCCTCGAAAACGAAATGCGTGAACGGCTCTCCGCAAGCCGTCAAATGGGAGAACTATGACCCTCGACGCCGCTTCCCCTCAGGCCCAAGGCCGACTCTTCAAACGCTTAGCGATCCTCGCCGCCGTCGCCGCAGACGATAAGAAGGGAATGGACATCCGGCTCTATCACATCCGCCCGGTCTCCGAAATCGCCGACTACATGCTCGTCGTGGGGATCAACTCTCCTCCGCAGATGCGCGCGATCGAAGTGGAGATCAAAGACGCGCTGAAGGAGCAAGGCGTACCCGCCCGCCACTTCGACGGACGCAACAGCGACCACTGGCACGTGCTCGACTTCGGAGGACTGCTCGTGCACCTCATGCACTCCACCGCGCGAGAGTTTTACGCGCTCGAGAAGGTTTTCCACGGCGCGAAGGCGGTGTCCTGGGGCGGCCCGCAAGAAGCCCCCGTAAAGCGCAAGTCCCCCGCGAGAAAGTCTTCCCCGAAAGCCGCGGCAAAAACCGTCCGGAGGCCCCGTGGCTGAACTCACTTTGGTCCTCACCGACGCGGTCAAGCGAGGAGCGAGCGACATCCATCTCGTCGCGGGAAAACCCCCGATCATCCGGGTCAACGGCGAGATTTATCCCCTCGAGGGCCTTCCCGCGCTCAACCCCGACGACACGCGAAGCATGATCTACTCGGTTCTCTATGAGGACCAACGGGCGCGTTTCGAAAAGGATTGGGAACTGGACTGCTCCCTCTCGGTCCCCAACGTCTCCCGCTTTCGCATCAACGTTTACAATCAGCGCAAAGGCGTCGGCGCGGTCCTGCGCGTCATTCCTTCGAAGATTCCGACCCCGCAGGAAATCGGGCTGATGCCGTCGGTCTCGAAACTCTGCACCCTCCCGCACGGCCTCGTCCTCGTGACCGGGCCGACCGGGTCGGGAAAATCCACGACGCTTGCCAGCCTGGTGGAACTCATCAACCAGCAGCAGCGAAAAACGATTCTCACCGTCGAGGATCCGATCGAATTCGTGTACGAGGACAAGTCTTCCGTCGTTCTGCAGCGGGAAGTCGGCCAGCAGACCCGCTCCTTTTCGGAGGCCCTGCGCCACGCGATGCGTCAGGATCCCGACGTGATTCTCGTGGGGGAAATGCGCGACCTCGAGACGATCTCCCTCGCGATCACGGCCGCGGAAACCGGCCATCTCTGCTTCGGAACCCTGCACACGCAGGACGCGCCGACCAGCGTCGACCGCATCATCGACGTCTTCCCGCCGCACCAGCAGCAGCAGGTCCGCATCCAGGTTTCCACCGTGCTTAAGGCGGTGGTCAGCCAAACGCTCATGGCGCGCAAGGACGGCAACGGCCGCGTCGCGTCGCGCGAAGTGATGATCACGACCTCCGCCGTCGGCAATTTGATCCGCGAAGGGAAAACGCACATGCTCTACGGCGCGATCGAATCCGGCGCGAAGCACGGAATGATCTCCATGGACCAGCACCTCGCGTTTTTGGTCAAGCAGAACCTCATCTCCCTGGAAGACGCCTTGGCCAAGGCCCACGACGCGGCGGGCCTGCAAAACCTGCTGTCGTTAGGCGGCCCCGGACCCTCATGATCCTCGACAAACTTCTCGTCGAACTCGACGCCCAGTTGCGGCGCTGGGCGCTCGCCCACGGCGTTTCACAGCCCCCCCCGGTCGTCTTGAAGCCCGCCCCCCCGAATCTCAAGGACGCCGACGTCTCGACCCCATGGCCGCTCGCCGTCGCCAAGGCCGCCAAACGCAGCCCGCTCGAACTCGCGCAGCAAGCGGCCTCCGCCGCGGCCGTCGAAGGAGCCGCCCTCTCGGCGACGCCCCCCGGCTTTATCAACGCGCGTCTCGACGGCGCGGCCCTCGCGCTCAATCTCAAAGAACTGCTCCGGGCGCCGTCCGAATACGGAAAAGGCGCGGGCGGACGCGACATTAATCTCGAATTCGTTTCGGCCAATCCGACCGGGCCGGTGCATGTCGCGTCGGCGCGAGCGGCGACTCTCGGGGACTCGCTCGCGCGCATCCTCAAACGCCGCGGACACGCGGTGCGAACCGAATACTACGTCAACGACGCCGGCCGTCAAGTGGAGAATCTCGGCCTGTCGGTCAAGGCGCGCTACGACCAAGCCCGCGGGCTCGAAGCCGAGATTCCAGAAGGCGGCTACCAGGGCGACTACATCAAGGAGATCGCCGCACTCGCCCCCGCCGAAGCCGCGGACTGGGACGCCGCCGCGTTCGGACGCTTCGCCGTCGGCATCAATCTGGCGGCCCATAAAGCCGACATGGAAAACTTCGGAGTCGTGTTCGACCGCTGGTTTCTGGAGTCGGAACTTCACGAGGCGAAAGCCTTGGACAAAGCCGTCGAAAAGCTCCGCGGCCTCGGCCGCGTCTATGAGAAGGACGGGGCTGTCTGGCTCGGCACGGGCGGGGAAGACGGTGAAGACGACAAGGACCGCGTGCTCGTCCGACAGGACGGCCGGCCGACCTACTTCTTGGGCGACATCGCCTACCATCAGGACAAACTCGATCGAGGGGCCAAAGAACTCATCGACATTTGGGGCGCGGACCATCACGGATACCTGCCGCGGATGAAGGACGCGATCTCCGCGCTCGGCTATCCGAAGGGGACCTTCCAGGCGATCATCCACCAACTCGTCAAACTCTTTCGAGGGTCCGAAGCCGTGAAGATGTCCAAACGCGCCGGCGAATTCGTGACGCTTCGTGAACTGGTCGACGAGGCGGGACTCGACGCCTGCCGCTTCTTCTTCGCGATGCGCACCCCCAACGCGCACATGAATTTCGACATCGAACTCGCGAAGAAGCAGTCGAACGAGAACCCGGTCTTTTACGTTCAATACGTGCACGCCCGGGTCTGCTCGATCTTCCGGGAAGCCGCGGAGCGCTCTATCGAAGGCGAGGCTTCCGACGCCGATCTCGCCGCCCTCGATCACCCCTCGGAGCGCGCCCTGCTGCTCAAACTCGCCTGGTTCTCAGAAGCCCTGCGCGCCTGCGAGAAAGAGCTCTCCCCGAACGCGCTGGCGACCTATCTGATGGAACTCGCGGGCCTCTATCACAAGTTCTACGAAAACTGTCACGTGCTCGACGCATCGAACCTCGGCAAGACGAAGGCCCGCCTGACGCTTTGCGCCGGAGTGCGCTCGCTGATCGCCGAAGCCCTCGGCCTGCTCGGGGTTTCGACCCCCGAGCGGATGTAGTTCCGCCGAAAACGAACTTGCCGCCCGGGCCGTATCCGGGTATATTTAACGGAGCCCATGAGAAACATTCTCCTTCTATCGGCCGTCTCCGCCGCGCTCGCCGCGTCGTCCGGGCTCGCCCCGCGGCCCGCGACGATCGAAGCGACGGTGCTCGATCAAAGGGGTTCCCCCGTGGAAGGCGCCGTCGTTTTCGCGATATCCGGCGCCGTGGAATCGCCCCCCGCCAAAACCGTCGAAATGACGATGAAGGGGATGGAGTTCGATCCGGCGTTTTCCTCGGTCAGCGTGGGAGACAGCGTCTCTTTTCCGAATCAGGATTCCACGCACCACCATGTCTATTCCTTTTCAAAAACGAAGAAATTCGATTCCCGACTCTACAAGGACGGCGCGCCGAAGGTCGTCGAGTTCGATAAACCCGGCCTGGTCACGGTCGGCTGCAAGATCCACGACTGGATGAAGGGAACGATTCTCGTTACGCCCTCGGCCCTCCGGGCGGTTACCGGCAAGGACGGCAAGGCGGAGCTTCGCATGCAGGCCGGTCCGTCGGTAAAGCTGGGCGTCTACCATCCGCGCCTGCGCGGAAAGCCGGAGAAACACGACCAGGAAATCACCCTTAAGGACGGGAAGGGCGCCGCGGCCTGGAAACTCCCGCTGAAAAAAGAGAGTTCCGGCGGAAAACGGCCCCATAAGGTCTATTACTGACCCGCCCGTGCGCTTCCTTCCTTTCCGGCTCAAGGTTCTCGGCGCGTTCCTCACGTTGCTGACCGCCGTTCTCGTTTCCAGCCTCGTTCTCGTCGACCGCAGCCAGACGCGCCAAACCAAAACGGAAATCCGCCGCCAGCTCGAAGTCGCCCGAAACGTCTTCACCTCCCTTCTCCGCCGGCGGGATCTGGAACTCAATCGCTCCCTTTCCTTGCTTGCCAAGGACCACGCCTTTAAACAGGCGCTGGCTACCGAAAACATGGACACGATCGTCTCCACGCTGCAAAGCCTGAAATCGCGCGTCATGGCCGACGCGATCTGGATCACGGACGACGAAGGGGAAGTCAAGGAGTCGACTCTCGAGGAACCCTTCGAAGCGCGTCTTTCGGACCTGCCCATCGTCGAGTCCGCGCTGGACGAGCACCCGGCCTCCGCGGTTCTGCGCCTGGCCGGCGTCCCGTATCAACTGACGGCGGTCCCGGTGCTCGCGCCCGACGTCATCGGAGTGCTGATCGCCGGCTTTAAGATCAACGACGCGGTCGCCTTGGAGATCAAAACCATCACGAGGTCCGAGGTCTCCTTCGAAAACGACGGGAAGATCTTCGCCTCCACTTTATCCGACGAGGCTCACAAGAAGGCCCTGGAGTCCGATTTGGCCTCGATCTCGGATACGGACCCGACGGTCATCCGCATCGGAACACGGCGCAACCTGGTGCTCCGCGCTCCGGTGGCGCAGGGCGTCGCGGCTTATCTCGAACGCTCTTGGGATGAGGCGATCGAGCCGCTTGAAAAACTCCGGCGACTGGTTTTCTTCGTCGGCCTCGTCGGATTTCTCCTCACGGCGCTCGTCGGTCTGTTCGTCGCGGGAAGCGTGACGGCGCCCGTCGCGGAACTCGTCGCGGCGACCAAGAAACTCAGCGAGGGAGATCTCGACACCGCAGTCGACATCCGGCAAAACGACGAACTCGGACAACTCGGAAAGGCGTTTAACGACATGGCCGGAGGGCTGCGGGAAAAGGAGCGGTTTCGCTCGGTTCTCAACAAAGCGGTCTCAAAGGAGATCGCCGAGGAACTGCTGAAAAAGGGCATGATCGAACTCGGCGGCGAGGAACGGCGCGTCACCGTCCTCTTCTCGGATATCCGCAGCTTCACGACGCTCTCGGAAAATCTTTCCCCGCAGGAACTGATCACCCAGCTCAACGCCTACTTTAAACGCATGGGCGCCGCCATTCAGCGCGAACGCGGAGTCATCGACAAGTACATCGGCGACGCGATCATGGCGCTGTGGGGCGCCCCGGTTTCGGCCCCCGACGACGCCGTGCGCGCGCAGCGCGCCGCCCTCGCGATGTTCGCGGAACTCGACCGCCTCAACGATACGCGCCGCGATGCCTCCCTCCCCCCGCTGAAAATCGGCGTCGGACTGAATGCCGGGACTGCGGTCGCCGGGAATCTCGGCTCCGAGAGCCGGGCTTCCTACACGGTGATCGGAGACGCGGTCAATTTGGCCAGCCGCGTCGAGGGCCTGACGAAGCATTACGGCGCGGGCATCATCGTCACCGCGTCCGTCCGCGAGGAATCCTCCGGGGCCGACTTTCTTTACCGTTCTCTGGATCTCGTCCGTGTAAAGGGAAAAAAGAAGCCCATCGAGGTTTTTGAGCTTCTCGGGGAAAACGCGCCGCCGCCGGACTGGCTCGGCGACTACGAGGCGGCGGTCGCCGCCTATCGTGCGGGCGATTTCACCGGCGCCCGTACGGGCTTCGGAGCGCTCGCTGATCGCAACCGAAACGATCCCG
Organism: Elusimicrobia bacterium CG_4_9_14_3_um_filter_62_55; assembly: GCA_002790095.1. GTDB lineage: Bacteria > Elusimicrobiota > Elusimicrobia > UBA1565 > UBA1565 > UBA1565. The sequence continues at coordinate 47,942 of PFUL01000064.1, forward strand.
CCGTCGCCCTGTACTTGGAGCGACTGCAGGGACTTCCCGGAAAAGCGGACGCGTCCTGGAATCCCGCCCACACGATGACGGAAAAGTAGAAGCCGCCCGGCTCAGGTTCGGACCTGGCCGGTTCCTTCGACGATGTATTTGTAGGAGGTGAGGCCTTCGAGGCCCATCGGCCCGCGGGCGTGGATCTTGTCGGTGGAGATGCCGATCTCCGCTCCAAAGCCGTACTCAAAGCCGTCGGCGAAGCGCGTGGAGGCGTTGACCATTACCGACGAGGCGTCCACGCGCTCGACGAAGCGACGGGCCGCCGCGCGGTCCCGCGTGACGATGGACTCCGTGTGCCCCGAACCAAAGCGTCCGATATGGGCGATCGCCGCGTCCACCCCGTCGACGACCTTGATCGCCAAAATCCGGTCGAGGAATTCGCATCCGAAATCGCGCGCCTTGGCCGCCTTCGCTCCCGGGAGAAAACGCCGCGCGGCCGGATCCGCGCGCAGTTCGCAGCCGCCGGCCAGCAGTTTCGCGCCCACCGACGGCAAAAACCGCTTCGCGACGCTCCGGTCCACCAACAGGGTTTCCATCGCGTTGCAAACCCCCGGACGCTGCAGCTTCGCGTTGAGCGCGATCGCCTCGGCCTTCTTCATATCCGCCCGCCGGTCCACGAAAACATGGCAGACGCCTTTATAGTGCTTGATCACCGGCATGCGCGCGGCCCGCGCGACCTTGCGGATCAAGGACTCCCCGCCTCGCGGGATCACCAATTGGATGTCGTCTTCGCGCGTCAGAAGGAAATCGACCGCCCGGCGGTCGGTCGTCTCGAGCGCCTGCACGCAGGCGGGCGGCAGGCCGTGCTTAAGCAGGGACCGCTCGAAAACCGCCGCGAGCGCGCGATTGGAGTCGAAGGCCTCGCGCCCTCCCCGCAGCAGCGCGGCGTTGCCGCTTTTTAGACACAGCGCGCCGCATTCCACCGTCACGTTCGGACGCGACTCGTAGATGATCAGCACCACGCCGATCGGCACCGACACCTTCGAAAGCCGCAACCCGTTCGGACGCTTCCAGCGGGCCAGCGTTCGGCCCACCGGGTCGGGGAGTTTGGAAACGGCCCTCACACCGTCGGCCATCGCCTCGAGGCGTTGAGGCGTGAGCCGCAGGCGATCCGTCTTCGCCGCATCGAGACCCTCGCGCTCGGCCCGGCGCAAATCCCGGGCGTTGGCGCGCAGCAAGACGGCCTTCCCCCGAAGCAGGCCGGCGGCCGCGGAGTCGAGGGCACGGTTTTTTAACGCCGTGGACGCGCGCGCCGCCGCGACGGAGGCGGCCTTGGCCCGTGCGAGCGTTGCGCGCAAACGGTCAGTTCCAGAGAACGATGTCGTCACGATGAATCACCTCGTCTTTGCCTTTCCGTCCGAGCGCCGCCTCGATTTGCGCGGAACGCTTTCCCGCGATGCGCCGGATTTCGGGACACGCGTAGGCGGCGACGCCTCGCCCGATGACGCCCCCGTCCTCGCGCGCGATCTCGACGATGTCTCCCGCCTCGAACGCGCCCTCCGCCGAGCGCACCCCGCTGGGAAGCAGGCTCTTGTTGCGCGCGAGCGCGTCGACCGCGCCGCCGTCGACGACGACGGTCCCTTTGCGGGCGGCCGTAAACGCGATCCAGCGCTTTCGGGCGCCCGTAATTTTCCCCGCCGCGGAAAAGAGCGTCCCCGTATCGTCTCCGGCCGCCGCTCGGGCGAGGACGCCGCGCGCCGCGCCGTCGACGATCAGAAGGGGGATTCCCAGCCGCATCGCCTTGCGCGCGGCTTCCAGCTTAGCCCCCATCCCTCCCACCGTCGTCTCCCGCCGGCGTTCGCGCAGATGCTGAACCAAATCGCGGTCGATTTCCTCGATCGAACCGACCGCCCGAACCCGCGAGCCGTCCTTAAGATGGAACCCGTCTACGTCCGAAAGCACGATCAACAGGTCGGCCCGGATCAGGTGGGCGGTGTGCACCGAAAGCACGTCGTTGTCTCCGAAGGCGATCTCCTCGGTCGCGACGGTGTCGTTTTCGTTGACCACCGGAATGCCTCCGGCCTTGAAAACCTCTTCGAAAGTCCTGCGCGCGGCGAGGAACCGGCTTCGGCTCTCAAGCCCGTCGCGGGTCAGCAGCATCTGGGCCGCCGGCAGCCCTCGCCGGTCGAACGCCTGCGAGTAGGCATGCATCAAACGTCCCTGACCGACCGCCGCGCAGGCCTGCAAAGCTCCGAGAGTCTTCGGACGCCGCGTCAGGCCGAGGGCGTCCATCCCGAACGCGATGGCCCCCGAACTGACCAGCGCCACGTCCCGCCCCCCGGATCGCAGAGAGACGAGGTCGGCGGCCAGCCGATGCACCCGCCGCCGATCGACGCGCCCGCTGGGACCGGTCAGCATGCTGGTCCCCGCCTTGACCACGATCCGTCTGGCCGCTTTCAGCGTTTCGCGCATTCGGCAAGAATAACCGTTTCCCGGTCCCCCGTCGAGTATGGGACTTAGAAGAACAGTTTGTTCCTATCTTCGGCAAAAACCCGCACTATCGATTCTGGACCATTTTTCCAGCACTTTTTCGCTTTCGGGCCCAGGACCAGCCCGGCCGGGCGCGTTATCCTAGGGATAAGACGCTCAACTGGAATCGAGGTGGAAACGATGAAACCGAAAAACATGAGATACTCCGAATGGACCGGCGAGGTTCGCCCCACGTCGCGGGACAAGTCCTTTGAAAACGACCTGAGCGCGGACGCGAAGTACTACGTCGCCCAGCCCGGAAAGGCGGAGCGCATTTTTATCGCTCTGGTTGGAAAGCGGAACCCCGGCGAACGCCGCGTCCCCGCGCTCGACATGCCGCCGAAGGTCGGAAACCGCGGAAACCGCCGCTTGGACCGCGCGCTGTTCGCCTAAGATTTCGACAGGGAGTAGAAGTACGGGAAGTTGTTGAGCCGCAGGTTGTTGACGTTGTCCGTCGCGTCGAGTCCGCGCACCCAGTCGCGGACGGCCGAAAAACGGGCGGGCTGGTAGGTGTAAATCTGAGCCGGATCCTCGGCGGCGGCCGCCGAGATCTTCCGGTAGCGTTCGCGGCGAAGCTCCGGGTCCGAAACCGCCGCCGCCTCCTCGATCATCGCGTCGAGCTTCGCGTTCGAGTAGCGCTGCGCCTTCGGGTAGTAGCCCGCGCCGTGCAAAAGGCCGAACGCGAACGAGTGAGGGTCCGGATAGTCGGAGTAGTACCCGGCGATAAACAGCGGCAGGCGTCCCGCCTCCGCCTCCTCGTAAATCTCGGCGCTCGGCAGCCGCTGAATCTCGATTCGGAACTTCGGGTTCACCTTCTCCAAACCCGCCTTCATGAGATTCGCCAAAACGACGCGGCTCGCGTTGCTCGGACTGTAGGCCAGCGTCAACGAAAAGCCTTTCTCCCACAGCGCCCCGCCGAACGCCTTCTTGAAATGCCGCTCGGCCGCCTTTAAGTCGAATACGGTCGCCGCCGGCGCCTGGCCGGGCAGGAAGAGCTCGGGCACCGGACCCGGCGCCCGCCTGCCGCGCATGCCGAGGCCACGCTTAAGATAGCCCTCGTAATCGAGCGCCGCCGCGAAACCCTTGCGCACGTCCGGATTCGAGAAGAAGTCCGGCGAAATCCCCTTCCCATCGAGCTTCCCCGAACCGATGCGCGGCGACGCCGCGTCCACCTGGAAGCCGAAGAACAGCACCTCGCCGAGCGACGCGTAGAACGGCTGCTCGACGACGCGCACGCCGTCGAGATCCTTCGCCTCCGAAAAATCGCGGTCCTCGAAGTAGCTTCCGTCCGCGTCGCCGTTTTCGAGCATCCACAGCCGGAGCGCCTTGCTCGGCACCACGCGCAGGCGAACCTCTTCAAGCGAGGCGGCCGCGCGCCAGTAGGCGTCGTGCCGCTTCAGCAGGAGACTGCCCGACTCGGCGTCGGCGCTCTCGACGCGAAACGGGGCGGTGCCGTTGGCGTGATCGTGGTAGTAGGACTTCTCAAGCGGCCGGTCGTTGAAGCGCTCCCACGAGCCGGCCGTCCCGTCCCATTCGCCGTGAGCGATCGACCACGGCTTGGAAACGACGATCGGCAGCGAGGCGAGGGCTTTGAGGAAGGTTTTATCCGGCGCCGCCAAACGCACAACGACCGAATCCCCGTCCACGCGCACGGCCGCGGCGGCCTTTTCAAAATCCAACGCGATTTTCCCGTCCTCGCCGCGAGTGGAGTAAACGCCGAGCACCGGACGCAGCAGCAGCGCCGACGGCCCGCCCTCGATGTCGTGCAGCATGAAGCGAAGCAGCGAATAGCGGACGTCCTCAGGCGTCAACGGATCGCCCGAATGAAATTTCACGCCTTCCCGGATCGGAAACCGATAGCGCAAACCGTCCTTGGACAGCAATCCGTTCGCCACGGACGGAACCTGGGACGCGAGAAACGGCATCAGCGCCTCGGGATCGTCGACATTTTTGAACGTGATCAGGGGTTCGTACACGTTGCCGGTAACGATAAAGCTCACCGCGTCGAACGCGGCCGCCGGGTCGAAGGTGAACCACGAGCGGGTCGTCAGTTGAATAAACGAGCCCTTATTGCGCATGCCCGGCGCATCGGCGGCGGCCGGCAAGGCGGCGAGAACGGCGGCGAGCAGCAGCGAAAACCTCTTCATCGGACGCCGAGCCTCCGGCCGTATTTGTCGTAGGTCACCGTCCGCGTGGCGAAGGATCCGTCGCGGTAGTCGCCGTACACCGTCTCGACGCTCAACGACACGCCGCCTTCGTGGTCGACCGACATCCCGCGCACGTAATTGCGCCCCCCTCCGTCGTATTCGTCCAGCCACAGCAGTCCGCCGTCGTTGTTGTAGCGCAGCAGCCGCGCCGGATAGCTCTGGCCGCTGCGGCAGACTCCGGAAACCGAGACATTGTCTTCGCCGTCTACCTGCACGCCCACCGCGGTGCAGTCGTAGCGGTCGTCCATGATCTCGTTGGCAAGGTAGCCGTTTTCATCGTACTTGAGCAGCAGGAAGTACTTCGAGTCGTTGTGGCGGCGCACTCCCGCAATAAAGGTGTTCCCCTTGGAGTCGACGGCGGCGGCGTAGGCCTTTTCCACATAGCCGTCGTAGTGCTGGTAGGACCAGAACACCGACCCGTTCGGTCCCAATCGGGTGACTTGAATCTGATGGTTCCGACCATCGAAGAGATTGTAGATCGAGACGATATGGCCGCGGCGTCCTGTCGCGGTGATCACGTCTTCCCCGCCTTGGGCGCCGTGAAAGGCGACTGCGGTCCCGGGGGACAGCGCCGCGCAAAGGATCAAAAGAAGCGGAGACAGCATGGCGAACATCGTATCAAAACGGCAGGGGTTGCTTCTCGGGGCGAAAGACCCTATCCTTTGGGAGCCATGTCCGAGCTCCACGACCCCTCCCGGGAAAATCCGGCGGCTAAAACCGTCCTCATCGTCGACGATGACGATTCGATCCTCAACCTGTTGGAGATCCTCGTCAAACGAGACGGCTTCAAGGTGCTCACGGCCGACACCGTCGAGGGCGCCGTCTATAAGCTGCAGCGCGAACCCGACCTGATCGTATTGGACCTGATTCTTCCCGGAAGCACCAGCGGCGTGGACGTGTTAAAACAGCTCGGCCAAGGCGGGCTGAAGATCCCGAAGGTCGTGGTGCTCACCGCGGCCAACGCCAGCCACGAGGCCGCGGTCGCGGCCAAGAAGGACCCGAACGTGTCGCATTTCCTGCAGAAACCCCTTCGCCAGGAGCAGCTGCTTGAACTGCTGCACAGCCTGCTCGGTACCTGCATGCCGGTGCACGCGAAGCCCAAGAAAGCCGAAGAATCCTAAGCTTCGTGCAGGCGCCGCTCGGCGAGCGCCTTCAAGTGTTCGCCGACCGAGGGTTTTTCCCGCACCAGCGCCTCGACATCCGGATAGGCCAGCCGAAAGATCACGCTCTCTTTCGTCGCCATCGCGCTGGCGGTGCGTTTGCCGTCCTTGGCCAGCGCGATCTCTCCGAACAGCGTCCCCTTTTCCAGCACGCCGAGCTTGGAGCCCGCGTGATCGCCCATCTGCGTGATCGTCACCAGGCCGTCGATGACGACGAACACGTCCCGACCGGGCTCGTCCTGGTGGAGGACGTACTCCTTCTCCCCATACCGGTACAGCGCGCTTTTCGGAAAGTGGGAGAGCAAATCCTCGGCCGTCATGTCGGGGAAGAAGGAATCGAGCTTTAATGAACCGCGCAGCACCCCGACCGCCGCAGCGTCGATTTCGAGTTTATCAGGCATGGGCCAAGGGTAGCAGACTTCACAAGGAGACGCCAGGCGCGGCCCTACTTCCCCTGCTTCTTTAAAACTTCGAGCACGAAGCGGGCGGGGTTGCGGGAAAACATTTTCGGGTCGGTTTTCGGTTCGTTGAGAAGGGCGTAGACTCCCAGCCAACGGGGATTCTCGCCGCCGTCTTCTCGCTCCTCCCACAGCAAATCCGTGTAGGTCGCCCAAAATTCCATAAAGACCTCCGAGACGACCACCTCGCGCGGAAGGATCACGGGGGAGTCGTAGCGGAAATGCATCTGCCGGGCGCTTTGGAAAATATGGGTCACGCCGCGCTCTTTGAGCCGACGGCGTAAATCAGCGGCGGAACGCGCCTCCCCGACGGCGACCCAAAAGGGGTGATGGTCGTAGACGGTCGCCGCGATGAAGTCGCGCTCGGAATAAAACCCGCGTGATTCCCCGAGGAAGACGACCTTCGCCTCGGGAGGGAGGTGCCTGTCCATCCACCGCGTCGCCGAGTAATAGGGAAGCCCGTAGGTCACCCGCTGATGCGTGAGATAATCAAAGCGCGTCATCTTTCCGCGCAGGACATCCCACTGCCCGATCCCCCATCCCTGGCGAAATGCCGCCTGAAAACCGAACATCACGGAAAACAGCGCGAGAACCCAGCCGAAGCGTCGAAGCCCGCGGGAGAACCCTCCGCGATCGACCGCGAGCGCCGTCGCGGCCGCGAGCAAGGGCAGCGCCGGAAGCAGGAAGCGGACCAACCGGCTCGACAACGTCCACGAGGCGTACCCCGCCGCCGCGACCCAAAACAGAGCGGTCCACGGGCGCGGCACATCTTCCCGCTCGCGCCGCAATCCCCAGCCCACGAAGAAAATCCACGGGGTCAGCGTGATGTAGGCAGGGCCGGGCCAATCGCCCAAAGGCCAACTTCCCGTCGACATCGTCCACGGAGTCAAGAGAAACGCCTTCAGTCCGGCTGCGGCGGCCAACGCGGACAAATCGCGCGAGCCCGCCGCCTCCAAAAACGGCTTCCACAGCGCGGGGTGAGTCCACCCGAGGCGCTCGTGCAGAAACGGATAGACCGGGTTGCCGTAAAAAACCGCGTTCTTTACCAACCACGGCGCGAAGACCGCCGCGGCCGCCGCGGCCATCCACGCGGTCTCACGGAGCGGCCGCCCGGCGCGGCGCGCCAACAGCGCATGCGTCAGTACGAAGCCCGCGCCGAGAGGCCCGACGTTGTACTTCGTCCCGACGGCGAAACCCACGAGAAGCCCTGAGACGACCGCCCATGCGGGAAAACGTTCGGTTCGCTGAGCATCGGTAGGATCCAGGATCGCGCGCGACAGCGCGATAAACGCCGTCGTCATGAAAAAGCACGCTCCCAGATCCACGCCCGCGTGCCACGACGCGTACAGCGCGATCGGCGTCAAGAGAAACAAAAGCGCGGCCAGGATCCCCGTCGAGTCGCTCGCCCAGCGGCGCATCCACGCCCCCATCGCCGCCGCGGTCGCCGCGCCAAACGACGCGTGCATCAGCGCCGCGAGATTTTCTCCCGAAAGGGACAGGCAAAGCCCGTAGATCATTTGAATCCCGAGGGGGCTTCCCGAAAACGCGTTCTCGGGCGTCGGAGAGATGCCTCCCCGCAAGAGGTAGAGCTTGGGCAAAGCGAGGTGATAGACGAGCGAGTCGTAGAAGATCTCGGGCGCGGTGGTCGCCATCACGCCCATCCCCACGGCGCCCGCGATAAGCGCCAGCGCGGCCCATTCGTACGGCCCGCGGGCGTCGCGCGGCGGCGTCTTCTCGCAGAAAGGCGAGTCCCCGCGACGACGGCGGTAGAACCATAGAGCGCCGCAGGCGGCGACGGAACCGTAGTACAGGGCATTCAAAACGAGCGGACGCCACAAAGAGAGAGCGCCCAACGCGAGCATAAGCAAGGAGGCCGCACCCGCGCCGAGCGCGCAAGAAAGCGCACGGCGTTCACCCGAAGTCGCCTCCGCCCCGGGCGCCGCGCGCAGCAGCGCGTCTCCTGCGGTGTAAAAGAGGAACCAGAATCCGGCGGCGTGCGCCAGGTCGAAGAAAAGCCCGTCGGCAAGCACGCGCGGAAGAAAGGAAAGCAGACCAAGGAAGGCGATCCAGTCCGAGAGACCCAAACGGATGCCGCGCTTCGCGTAGGTGAAGGCGACGAGCAGAAACCACAGTCCGAACGCCGCCCATGCGGCTTGCGCGGGGATCAGCGCGCAGGACGGACCGGCGGACGCGGGAGTCGCCGCGTCCGCCGTTTCCCGCGAGCGCTTCTTGCGCCGCTTCAAAGCCGCTTAAAAGCCTTCGCGGCGGCGTCGAGCGTGAACTCGAGATCCCGCGCGGTATGCGCGGCCGATAGCATCGCGGCCTCGAACTGCGCCGGAGGGAAGTAGACGCCTCCCTCGAGAAGCCCCGAATGAAACCGCGCGTACGCCTTCGTGTCGGAAGTCTTCGCGGACGCGAAGTCCCGCACCTCGGCGTCGGTGAAAAAGACGGTCAACATCGACGCGATGTGATTGACGCGAACCGGCAGAGAACGAAAGCGCGCCATCGAGCGCAATTCCTGGGTAAGGATCGCCGTCTCTTCGGCCATCCTTGCGTAGGGCATCGTCTTCTTGAGCGTCTTCAGCGTCGCCAAGCCCGCGGCCATCGCGACCGGATTGCCCGAGAGCGTTCCGGCTTGATAGACGGGCCCCATCGGGGCGACGAGTTCCATGATGCCGCGGCGTCCGCCGTAGGCGCCGACCGGCATCCCGCCGCCGATGATTTTGCCCAAACAGGTGAGGTCCGGCGTGATCTTCATCGCGACCTGCGCACCGCCGTAAAACAGGCGAAACCCCGTAATCACTTCGTCGAAAATAAGCAGGCTCTTGGATTTTTTCGTCAACGCGCGCAGCGTCTCGAGAAATCCCTCTTCCGGGGCCACGACGCCCATATTCGCGGCCACCGGCTCGACGATGACGGCCGCGATCTCGCGTCCGCGCGTTTTGAAAAGCTTCTTGGCCGCCTCGATGTCGTTGTAGGGAAGCAGCAAAGTCGTCTTCGCCCACGCCGCAGGCACGCCCGCGGAATCCGGCCGCCCGAGCGTCGTCGCCCCCGAACCGGCGGCGACCAACAGGCTGTCCACGTGACCGTGATAGCCGCCGACGAATTTCAAAACGAGATCGCGGCCGGTATACGCCCGCGCGACGCGCATCGCGCTCATCACGGCCTCGGTCCCGGAACTCGTGAAGCGCACCCGCTGCATCGAGGGCAGCGCGTCGCGCACCGCTTCGCCCAACTCGCACTCGACTTGGGTCGGAGCGCCGAAACTCGAACCGTTTTGCATCGCGGCCTTCGCGGCGGCGAGGACCTCGGGGTGCGCATGCCCCAAAATCAACGGCCCCCAGGAGCCGCAGTAATCGACGAAGGTCCTGCCGTCGACGTCGGTCACCCGGGAACCCTTTCCGGAGCGAAAGAAGACCGGATCGCCTCCGACCGCGTTGAAGGCCCGAACCGGAGAGTTCACGCCGCCGACAAGGATTTTCTTGGAGCGCGCGAACAGCGCCTTTGATTTTTTCCCCGCCATCGCTTATGCCCCTAACCAGCGCGCCGCGTCCAGCGCGTGGTACGTAATCATGAAATCGGCCCCGGCGCGCTTGATCGAAGTCAGCGATTCAAGAGCGGTTTTGCGTTCATCGATCCAGCCGTTGGCGGCGGCGGCCTTGATCATCGAGTACTCGCCCGACACGCAGTACGCGGCGGTGGGCAAGCCGAAGCGGCGCTTCACCGCGCTCAGCACGTCGAGATACGGCAACCCGGGCTTGACCATCAACATGTCGGCGCCTTCCTCAACGTCGAGCGCGGCCTCGCGCATCCCTTCCAGCGCGTTGCCAGGATCCATCTGATAGGTCGTCCGGTCGCCGAAGCTCGGCGGGGATTCCGCCGCCTCCCGGAACGGTCCGTAAAACGCGCTCGAATACTTCACGGCGTAGGAAAGAATCGAGACGTTCTGGAAGCCGGCGCCATCGAGGGCCTGCCGAATCGTCTTGACCATCCCGTCGGTCATCCCGCTCGGCGCGACGATGTCCGCGCCCGCCTTTGCCTGGCTGACGGCGGTTTTCGCGACCAGATCGAGCGTCTCGTCGTTATCTAGCTCGAACCCGTCTTCATCGCGCGCGCCCTTGCGCCGGATGACGCCGCAATGCCCGTGGCTGGTATACTCGCAGAAACAGAGATCCGTGATCACCAGCGTTTCCGGCGAGGCGTCCTTGACGGCCTTCGTCGCCTCTTGGACGATGCCCTTGGGGGCATAGGCGCCTGAGGCGTGCTCATCCTTTTTATCCGGAATTCCGAACAAGATTACCGCCGGCACCCCGAGGCTCGCGGCTTCCGGAGCGGTTTTCGCGAGTTCGTCCACCGAATACTGAAACTGCCCCGGCATCGACCCGATCGGGCGTTTTTCGCCCTTTCCCGGGCGGATGAAATAGGGCATCACGAAATCGGACGGGGTCAAAACGGTCTCGCGCACCAAAGCGCGAATGCCCGCGGAGGCGCGCAAACGACGGGGTCTGTGTGTTGGAAATGACATGGGCCGATTCTACAAAATAGGCCCTGACGCGCTAGCGGAGGACGAGTGCCCAGGACCCGGATTCGCCGCGCTCCAACCGAGGAGCCAGCACATGCGCCTCCAGCAACGCTTTATCCGCCCCGGAAGGTTCGGCGGGGAGCAAAAGCGGCTCTCCGGGACGGAGCGTCATGAGCCGTTCCAGAACATCGGGCAGCCACTGGGAAGGCTCCCCCTTCGTCCCGTTGAAATTCAGCGCCTGCTTCATCACGAACGCGGCGGACTTTCGCGCGTCGCGCTTCGGAAACCGCGCCTTCCAGCGCGCGGTCCAACGCGACTGATCGGCGAGCGTCCGGCTCCAGTACGCGCGAACCTTAGGGTCGCTCAACTCCGGCCGCCAGCCGGCGCGCAGCGCGAGCACAGCCGACGCGGTCGCCGGGTATTCCAGCGCGGCGACCATGTCGTGCGAGTTGTTCCCATTCCCCTTTAGATCCTCGTCGGAAATCGGAGCGTCGAGTTCCACCCAGACTCGGGTCTGCACGAGAAACGCCGCCAGTTCGCGTACGCCGGGCGGGACGGCACCGGGGCGGCCGGACCGGCCGACGGCACGGGCGCCAGGCGCGCCCGGTCCAGAGCGGATCCGGCGTGGGCCGCAGGGGCCGCTAAGGCCGCTAAGGCCGCGGTGAGTAAAACGCGAAACATCCCCCCCATTCTACCAGAATGCTCCCGGAACCCCTTCCCGGACCATGCCCTTTGCGCCCCTTCAGAGACGGGTCCATAGACCCAGCTTGTCTAGGGACCAGGTCCCTATGCGTGAAGTGGTACAATCACGCACGCCCCTAGGGGCGTATTTTTTTGTGTGCCGAGGTTCCATGATTCCCGAAGCCCTGACCTTCAAAGACGTCCTGCTCACGCCGCGCCGGTCTCCGATCGCCTCGCGCGGCCAGGTCGACACCACCGGCCGATTCTCGCGAAAGATCCAATTGAAGGTCCCTCTGGTTTCGGCGAACATGGACACCGTCACCGAGGCGGAGATGGCGATCGCGATGGCGCGCTTGGGCGGACTCGGCATCGTTCATCGCTTCCTGTCGATCGCCGAAGAGGTCGCCGAGGTGGCGAAGGTCAAACGCGCCGAGAGCGTCGTCATCGAGGATCCCTACACGCTCGGACCCGACGCAACCGTCGGTGAGGCGCAGCGCATGATGGAAGACCGCGAGGTCGGGGGACTCTTGATCGTCGACCGCGGCGGAAAATTGATCGGCGTCGTCACCGAACGAGACGTCCGTTTCGAGGAGCGCGAATCGCGCCGCGTCTCCGAAGTGATGACCCGCAAGCTCATCGTCGGCACGCCCGGGATGGGGGAAGCCGCTGCGCGCGCGCTGCTCGCAAAGCACAAGCTGGAGAAACTCCCTCTGGTCGACAAGCGCGGAGGGCTCGCCGGCTTGATCACCGCGAAAGACATTCTCAAACGACGCCGCTTTCCCGACGCCTCGAAAGACTCGAAGGGACGCCTGCTGGTCGGCGCCGCCATCGGCGTGGTCGGCGACTATCTCGAGCGCGCTCAGGCGCTGCACGACGCGGGCGCGGACGTGCTGGTGCTCGACGTGGCGCACGGCCACGCCGATCACGTGATCAAGGCGGTGCGCGCGCTCAAACGCCAGAAGCGCTCGTTTGAACTGGTCGCCGGCAACGTCGCGACCTTCGAGGGGGCGAGAGACCTGGCCGCCGCGGGCGCGGACGCGATCAAGGTCGGAGTCGGACCCGGCGCGACCTGCTCGACGCGCGTCGTCACCGGTTCGGGCGTTCCGCAGCTCTCGGCGGTGATGGACGCGGCGCGGATCACAAAACTGCGCGGTGTGCCGATTTGCGCCGACGGAGGCATCCGCGACTCCGGAGACATCACGAAGGCGCTCGCCGGCGGGGCGTCGAGCATCATGATCGGAAGTCTGTTGGCCGGCACCGACGAAAGCCCCGGCTGGACGATCGTGCGCGGCGGCATGAAGTACAAGGTCTACCGCGGGATGGCTTCTCTCGGCGCGACGATGGGACGGCGCAAAAAAGAGAACTCCCGCTTAGACGACGTCTCCGAAGTGGTTCCCGAAGGAGTCGAATCGACCGTTCCGTACCGCGGCGCCGCGGCCGAGGTCGTCCACCAACTTGCCGGCGGACTGCGTTCCGGGATGAGCTATTCGGGAGCGAAGGATCTGAAGTCGTTCTGGAAAAACGCGAAGTTCGTCCGAATCACCGGCGCGGGATGGACCGAGTCGATGCCGGCCAAGGGCGTCATTTCCGGCTAAGCCGCTTTAGCGCGGCCAAAAGTCGTGCTCGAGGCAGTAGTAGGAACGGCCCTTCTCGAGCTTCTTCCCGCAGTCGTCCCAAGCGCAGTAGACGCGCTTTCCGTCCACGCGCACGATCATTTTCCCGTCCGGGGATTCTTCCGGCGAGGAGCCGGGGGCGGCCGCATCCATGCCCTCAGCGTAGCCGTGGCCGCCGATCTCGGCAAGGCCAAAACCATTTTCAGCGTATCCGCTTTATTTATCGGATCTTTTTTTCGATCCGCCGCAAAAGCACGGTCGCGGCGTGGCGGTTGTCCGCAAATTCGGCGGGGCCGTTGCTCAGTTGGTTGTCGGAAACGAAGTCCACATGGCCTCCGCGCCAGCCGTCATAATCCGGATAGGGAACGTATCCCCTGCGCGGCGCCGTCAAACCAAAGAGGCGATGGACCCAAATGATAAGATGCCGATGTGCTTAGAGGTCCTTTCGTGCTGCTCCTGCTCCTGCTGTCGCCCGCCTCGGCCGAGGATTTTTCGATCGTCAGCTGGAACATTCATAAAGGAAGCCGCCTGGAACGCGTCCTCGAAGAGTTCCGTTCTCCCGAACTTTCGAAGGCCTCGCTGTTTGCGCTGCAGGAAGTCCTCACCGAGCCGGGGTTCCGTCAGCAGGAGCGTTTTCCAGGCGAGGCGCACGCCGTCGGCCGGGATGTGATCGTTTCCCGCTGGGAAATCGCCGACCGGGGCGAGGTGCTGGTCAATCCGGCGACCGGACGCCGCGCCGCCTGGGCCGACGTCCGCTCGCCCGAAGGCCGCGAGGCGCGCCTCTACAGTCTCCACCTGTCCTACAAGATCGGGCGCGACCCGTTCGTTCCGCATATCCGGGCCGCCGAAATGCGCGCGGTGCTCGATCACGCCGACGCCTATCCGGGACCGGTGATCGTCGCCGGCGACTTTAATACCGTTCGCTGGTTCGTCTGCTGCGGCCGCGGGGCCCCGCTCCTGCGCCTGATGGAAAACCGCGGCTACCGCGACGCTCTCGCCGCCGCAGGGGTCGCCTGCAATTCCCAGCATATCGCCGGGACCGTGGATTGGATTTTCGTGAAAGGCCTAAAACCCGAGTCCGCCGCGTGCGGACGCTACGCGGGCTCCGATCACAAGTGGATCGAAGCCCGCGTCTCGTTCAAATAAAGGGACGGCCTGTACCCCGAATTCTGTGCCCCGGCCGAAGCCGGGCGAGGACCATTTCTCTAATGCAGCTACCGGGCGTCCGCCCCGAAGGGCGCGGGGACTCCGCGTAACGCCCTATGCCTTGCTCCAGGTGGGGTTTGCCTAGCCTCCGAGGTCGCCCTCGAAGCGGTGCGCTCTTACCGACGCCTTTTCACCCTTACCGCGGGGCAAGCCCGCGGCGGTATTTTTTCTGCGGCACTTTCCATGACCCGGGGCTTTCGCCCCGAACCTCCCGCCTTTCGACGGGCACCCTGTCCCGGGAGTTCGGAAGTTCCTCCCCCCCGCCGAAGCGGAAAGGCGGCCCTCCGGCCGTCCCAAACCGATCAGACGGCTTCAGCCGTCTTTTTTTTTAGGAGATCGAGCGCCGTGTTGGCCAGGCGGTCGGCCCGCGTGTTGAACTCGCGGCGCACATGCACGATCTCCACGGAGTTGAAGCGGCGCTTGAATTCCAAAATGCGCGTCGCGAACTCCCGAAGCCGCTCGTTCTTGACCTTATAGTCTCCGTTGAGCTGGCGGACCATCAACTGCGAGTCGGCATGAATCTTCAAATCCGTTCCGCCGAGCTGCTCGGCGAGCTTCAGCGCGTCTTCCATCGCGGCGTACTCGGCGACGTTATTAGTCGTAATCCCGAGCGTGCGGTGATACTCCTTCACCGGCACGCCGTCCTCGGTCTGCACGAACACGCCGACCGACGCCGGCCCAGGATTCCCTCGGCAGGCCCCGTCCACGTAGAGATGCAGACGGCGGCTCACGCGGGGGCTCCCTCGGCCAGCACGAGAATGCGCTGACAGCTGTCGCAGGTGACGATCACGATTCCCTTTTTCACGTTCACGACCGCTTGGGGGGGCTGCGTCATCTTGCATTCGGAACAGGTGTTTTCCTTCAACTGCGACACGCCGACGCCGGCGCGCCGCTCGCGGGTTTTATCGTAAAAGGCCGCGAGATCCGCGGGCAAGGAGTCGAAAATTTTCCTGCGGCCCTCTTCCCATTGCGCGAGTTCGTTTTCCAAGTCCGTTTTCTTCGCCTCGAGTTCGGCGATGTGTCCCTCGCGCTCCTTCACGAAGCCGTCGATCTGCGCCTTAATCCCGGCCTCTTCCTTGCGCACGGCTTCAGCCTCGTCCATCAGTTCGAGAATGACGGTTTCCAGATCGCCGACGGCAGCTTTCTCGTCGTCGATCTCCTTGAGCAGCGCCTTAAACGCCTCGTTGGACTTCACCTGATTCAGGTCGCGCTGATGCTTGCGAATCAACTCTTCCTTCTGCGCCATCGAATTTTCGCGGTCCTTCTTGCGGGCCTGGACCTCCCGAGACTTCGCGTAGACGGCGGCGTGCTTCCCGCTTTCTTCTTCGATTTCAAGACGGATCGCGGCGACATCCTCGGGGACCTCGGCGATTTTCGCGCGCAGCGCGTCGAGATCCTTATCGGCTTTTTGAAGCCGGAGCAATACGGCGAAATCCTCTTTCGTAGGAGCCATTGCGCCGATTGTACCACTATTAAAAGTGCGGCGGGGTCTCAGGGCGTGTAGTAGGTGCCCCGGATTTCCTTCTGGAATCCGCCCTCGCAGGGGACGAAGGCTGCGAATTGCTTCATCTCGCCTTTGTAGACGTGAATCGTGACCGACGGGTGATTGGGATCGTCGTTGGCGATCGTGTGGTATTCGAACGGCGGAATCAGAGCCCCGGCCTCGCCGACCGCTCCGGTTAATTCCTCGTTTTTCCGGAAGCGGTACACGCCCCCCGCCTCCCCCTCCGGTTCGTAATTGACGACCTGGATCCGACCCCGGTAAACGCCCTCGACGCACCAATTGCCGGCGTGATCGTGCAGCGCCGTGATCTGCCCGACCCCCCAAACCATCACGACCACCGAATAGCGGCCGCGGGGATCCCGATGAAGGAGGCGCCGCGCGTAGCAATCGGGGTGCGGGGCGCAAAAATCCTCGGGAAGAAAGCCCCCCGGATCCTTCAAATGCGACTCCAACGCCGCCTTTATCTCGGTGCAGACGGCCTCGTCGCTTTCGCGCGAAACCGCCTTGTCGAGATCGGAAATCAAGGACGCCGTCACCGGGTTCATAAGCGGCGATTATCCTTGATTTGAGGCCGCCGGTCAACGAGGGCCCGCTGGAGGAATGCTATCCTTATTTTACATGCCGATGAAAACGCTCGCCCTCGCCGTTTTCCTCGCCGCCCCGGCCGCCGCCGCAGTAGACTCCTTCGAAACGCGTCTAGATCTCAACGCGGACGGCTCTATGACCGTGCAGGAACGCATTGAATTCGGGGCCGGCGTATCCCCGGTGCGGGAAATTTCCACGCGCCGCCTGCTCTGGAACGGCCTGAGAGAAGTTTCCCGCGTCCAACTCGTCGACGCCATCGTCGACGGTCTGCCGATCGCGCTCCGCTCCCGTCTTACTCCGCGCGGCATCCTCTGGACGCCGGAGGAAGCTCTCTCCGGGGAAGCGCACACGATGATCCTGCGCTACCGCGCAGACGCCCGGGTTTTCGAAGGAGCCGAAGCCGACCTTCTGATCTGGGACGCGACCGGCTTCCATTGGAAAGCTCCGATTCAGACTGTTTCGCTGCGCCTGTCGCTGCCGGACGGAGTGGAGTCCGTGAACGCTTCCGTGCTGGCCGGAAAGCCGGACGCCCTCGTGGAATTCGACCGGCGAACCGAGCGCGCCTCCGTCTTTAAGGCCGTCCACGAGGACCCTCTCGCGCCCGGCGAGGGGCTGAGACTCATCGCGCGCCTGCCTAAAGGCGCGATCGCCGCAAACGCGCCGCGGACTCCTATGCGGAAACTGCGGGACAACCTGCATGTCGCTCTCGGCGCGTCGGGCGCGCTGGGGCTTCTGCTGTTCGTGCTTTTGGAGCGCGCGGCCCTGAGGCGCGACCCCGACCCGGACGCCGCCTCGCCCGACGGACCGGGCCCCGACCTCTCCTACGCCTCGGCGCGCTACCTCCTGGACGGCCGCTACCGGGGACGCACGCTGCAGGCGGGTGTGACCGGGCTGCTCGCAAAACGCTGGCTGTCCCGGTTCGAATCCTCGGAAGGAGCCTGGCGTCTCGCGCGAGGGGAAGGCGACACCGAAGCCCTGACCCCGGACGAGCGGGTGCTCGGCGAATCTTTGCTGGGAACGGAGACCGAAACCGAACTCGGCGGGACGGGCGCGTTTGAAAAGGCGCTCTTTAATCACGCGCGTGTTCTCGAGGGCCGGTGCGCCCCGTTGATCCGATCGAGGGCGTGGACGCCCTGGGCTTGCGGACTCGCCTGGTCGGCCGGCATCGTCTCTGCCATGCGAACGGCCGCCGCGCTGTTTGAACCGGTCCCGACGCCGCTGCTGCCGGCGTTCGCCGCGGGTGCCCTATCGCTTTTGGGAGGGTTCGCGCTGGCCGGGGTCTGGACGCTGACCTACCGGGCGTGGCGCGAGGCCTCCGTGCCGGGCCCCGGCGGACGTGCGCGCGCGCTGCCGCTGCTGCTCGCCGTCGGCCTCGGTTTTCTTTCCTTCGGTTTGGTGACCGCAGCGGCCCAGGGATTTCAAATCGCGATCGAAGATCTTTCGCCCGCCGCCCTGCTGTGCGGCCTTGCGTTTTTAGGGGTCAACTGGTGGGCGTTCTACGCGCTGCGCGGCCCGACGCGGGAAGGCTTCGACGCCCTGCGCCGAGCGCGTCTATTGACCGAGCGCGCCGATCACGAACGCTTCACCGCCGCTCTTCGTTCCACGGAAAAACTCGCCCGGGAGGCGGACGCGCTCCTCTAAGATGAGATCCCTGCTCCGCCTCGCTCCCTTCATAAAACCCTACGCCCGCCGCTACGCGGGGGGGCTGTCCTTGGTGCTGTTCGGCGTGGTGCTGGCCGTCGTCAGTCCGCTCGTGATCAAGGCCGCAATCGACGGCCTCCAAGAGGGCGAACTCGCTCGGCCGATCGCGCATTTCTCGGTCGCCCTGGTGCTGCTCGCTCTCGCGCGCGGACTGCTCATGTTCCGCGGCCGCTTCACCGTGATCGCGGCCTCCCGAAGCATCGAACAGGATCTGCGCTCGGCGCTGTACCGCAAGATGCTGCGGCTTCCGGCCGCCTACTTCGACCGGAATTCGACCGGAGACCTGGAATCGCGGATCATCAACGACGTCGAGGGGGTGCGCATGGCGGTCGGCATCGCCGTCATGCTGAGCGTCTCGAGCGGGCTGATGACCGTGCTGAGCGTCGCCGCGATGTTCTCGATCGACGCGAAGCTCGCCGCGCTCACGATCGTCCCCCTGCTGCTGATCAGTCTCTTCACCGCCCTTTTGACCAAGCGCATCTACCGGGAATCGGAAACGGTGCAGGAGCGCCTCTCGGACGTCACGACCGTGGCCCAAGAAAATTTCACCGGCGTGCGCGTCGTGCGCGCCTTCGCCCAGGAAGACGAGCAAATCCGTAAATTCCGCACAGCCTCGTCCGCCTACGTCGACGCGAACCTCGCGCTTGCGCGCACCCGTGGAGTCACTTGGGGACTGATGACGATGCTGATCGAAGCCGCCGTCGGCGTGACGCTCCTGGTCGGCGGCATGGGCATCCTCCGCAGAACCCTCACGCTCGGCGATTTCACCGCGTTTACCGCCTATCAGTTCATGCTCGCCTGGCCCGTGATCGCGATGGGCTGGGTGATCACGATCATGCAGCGCGGCGCCGCCTGCGTCGACCGCATCGGCGCGGTCCTAGACGAACCCGAGGAGGAAACCCCGGGCGCGGCCTCCACCAAAAGCGCCCCCCCGCGCGGGGAAATCGAGGTCAAGCACCTCACCTTCCGCTACACGGACGACCGGCCCCCGGCGCTCGAAAACCTGTCGGTGAAGATCCTTGCCGGGGAACGCGTCGCGATCGTCGGGCGCACCGGCTCGGGCAAGAGCACCTTTCTGCAGCTCCTGCTCGGCCATTACCGCCCCGACGACCGGACCGTCTTTCTCGACGGGCTCGACGTCAACGACTACACGCGCGAAGCGCTGCGCGAAGAGATCGGCATCGTCGCGCAGGACACCTTTCTTTTCAGCGACTCGCTCGCCTCGAACATCGCCTTCGGGGCCAAGGACGAAGCCTCGATGGAGGCCGTGCAGGAGGCCGCCGAAGCCTCCCGCCTCGCGGCCGATCTCTCGCAGTTCCCGCACGGCATCGAGCAGATCGTCGGCGAACGCGGCATCACGCTCTCGGGCGGACAGAAGCAGCGAACCTCGATCGCGCGCGCGCTGATCCGCAAGCCGCGCATTCTTCTGCTCGATGACGCGCTCGCGGCCGTCGACGTGCACACCGAACGCGACATCCTCGACCGACTCGACCGGCACTTCGCGGGCCGCACCTGCCTCATCGTCACCCATCGCTTTTCCGTGGTCGCGAAGGTCGACCGCGTGCTCGTGTTCGACGACGGGCGTCTCGTGGAAGACGGACGTCACGAGCAGCTCGTCGACGCGGGCGGGCTGTACGCGCAGCTGCTTAAACGCCAACGGCTGGAAGAAACCTTGGAGCTCGGATGAGCACGATCGACGAGGAAGAAGAAGACGCGGAGAAGCCCTACGACTGGGGCCTGCTCAAGCGCTTTCTAAGCTACCTGCGCCCGCACCGCGGCGCGGTCGCGCTGCTCTTCGCGATTCTGCTCGGCGGCATCGCGGTGGATCTGGCCGCGCCGTTTCTGCTCCGCCGGGCCATCGACGGCCCCATCGCCGCGGGCGACGCCGCAGGCCTCACGCGCCTCGCGGGCTTCTTTTTCATCCTCGTTTTTCTCGCCGGACTGTTCGAGACCGCGCAGCACTACGTCTCGAACTACGCCGGCCAGCGCATCCTCTACGACCTGCGCGTGCAGATCTTCGACCGTCTTCAACGACTGCCCCTCGCCTACTACGACAAGACCCCGGTCGGACGCCTGCTGACGCGCGTCACGGGCGACGTCGAAAACCTGGCGGAACTCTTCACTTCGGGCATCGTCGGGATGCTGGGCAGCATGCTGTCCTTGGTGCTGATCGTCACGGCGATGCTCGTCATCGACGCGAAGATGACCGCGCTGACGATGGCGGTCATGCCCTTGGTTTTCCTCGCGACGAAGTACTTCCGCCTGCACGCGCGAAAAACCTATCGCGCCGCACGCCGCGCGATCGCCGCGCTGACCTCCTATCTCAACGAATGCCTCAGCGGCATCAAAACGATTCAAGCATTCAACCGGCAGGAAGCCTGCGCGGCGCGCTTTGACGAAGGCGCCGCGCTCTACCGCGACCGCTCAATCCGCGCGGGCTACATCTACTCATTTTTCTGGCCCGGCATCGAGTTGATCACGACGCTCGCGATCGCGCTGGTGCTTTGGCGCGGCGGAAAGGGCATCCTCGAGGGCAGCACCACCTTCGGCGCGTTCATCGCGTTCTGGTATCTCGTGCGCAAGTTCTTCGAACCGATTCAGGAACTCGCGGAAAAATACAACATTCTCCAGTCGGCGATGGCCTCCTCCGAACGCATCTTCGCGATCCTGGACACGCCGGCCGCGCCCGCGCCCGAGGCCCCGCTCACCCCGCCGGAACCGAAAGGCGCGATCGTCTTCGAAAACGTTTCCTTCTCGTACGACGGAATAACGCCGGTGCTCAAGAACGTTTCCTTCACCGTAGAGCCCGGCGAGACCGTCGCTTTGGTCGGCTATACCGGCGCCGGCAAGACCAGCGTGCTGAGTCTCTTGCTGCGCCTTTACGAAATCGAGAAAGGCCGGATCCTGGTCGACGGCGTCGACGTGCGCGACTGGGATCCGCGCGAACTGCGCAAGCGCTTCGGCATGGTGTTTCAAGACGTGTTTCTGTTCTCGGGCACGGTCGAGGAGAACGTCGCCCTCGGCCGCAGCCTTTCGCGAGAGCAATTGGACGCGGCCGCCGAACGCGTCAACGCCGACCGCGTGCTCGGCCGCCTGCCCGACCGCTGGGCGCAAACGCTGAACGAACGCGGCGCGTCGATCTCCTCGGGCGAGCGGCAATTGCTGTCGTTTGCGCGCGCGCTGGCCGGCGATCCGTCCGTTCTCATCTTGGACGAGGCGACCGCGAACATCGACGCGGAGACCGAGGGGCTGATCCAGGAAGCGCTCGAGCGCATTCTCACCGCTCGGACCTCGATCGTCGTCGCGCACCGGCTCTCGACCGTGCGCAAGGCGAATAAGATTTTGGTGTTTCACAAGGGCGAACTGCGCGAGGAAGGGACGCACGACCAACTCGTCGCCCAAGGCGGGCTTTACGAAAAGCTGCACCGTCTCCAGTTCGCGAACGGATCGCGGGCATGAAGCGGCTGACGCTTCTCGCGCTGCTGCTCACGCCGCCGTGCGCGGGCGCCGCGCGGACGGCGGGATTTTCAGCCGAGGAAACCGCGTTTATCGAAAAGGCCGGCGTGCTGCTGGAGGCGCCTCCGGATCCCTGCTCGGTCGCCGAATCTTTGACCCGGCGCTATCGCGCGATCCTCGCGCAAGAGGCCGCCCGAAAAACCGTGCAAGACCTGATCGCTTTGCTCGACGCGGGCGGCGTCCCGGTTCGCCTCGCCTACGGTCTGAGGATGACCGACGCCTTCGCGATGTACGACGCCCCCGCCGACGCGATTTACCTCTCGAGTGCGTCGTTGTTCTCGCGCGTCGAAATCGCCGAGAACGGCTGCCCGACCGGCGAGTCCTTGGCTTCGTTCGCCGAAGACACCGTCGGGGTGTTCGCCCACGAATTGTCCCACGCCGCGTTCCGGCGGGAACTCGGCGAACCCGTCGTCGCGACGCGCGAGGACGAACTGCTCGCCTACGCCCGCGAAGCGCGATTTCTCGCGGCATTGCCCGGCTGGCCTCCGCTGAAGGTCCGCCACGACTCCGCTCTCTCGGTGATGCTGCGCGGCAACTACCGCGACAACGCGCTGATGATCAAACTCGTCGAGGACTTGGGGGCCGAGGAGCGGCCCTCCGCCGACGCGTTCTTACGCCTTCCGTCCTATATCGAGATTCTGGAAGGCCTCAAGAAAACTCGCGAGGCCCTGGAAGCGGCGCGCGCGGGCGTGGACCCGTCGTTGGCCTCGATCGCGCGCATGTCGGCGGCGTGGGAGAAAGGGTGGGACGCCTTCACGGCCTTTCTGGACCCGATGATCTCGACGCGCCCCTCCTTGGCCGAGCCTGCGGCGGCGCTCGAAGGCTCCCGCCGCTATCTCGCCGACAGCCGCAAGGCGCTGGCGGGCGAGAAGCCGGGAAGCTTGTCCCATCAGGTGGCCGAGCACGCCGTGCGCCTGGGGCGCGAGGATGTCGCCTTCTGGGGCGATGCGCGGAAGGTCGCGCGCGTTCGGGCGGCCTACGAAAAGCGTCTCGAAGCCGAACGCCGGCGCGTAGGCCGCTGAACGGCGGCCTATTTCCGGCTATGGCGGGGAGACTTGGCCCCTGCTATACTTGGACTAGAATGAAGCAATACCATCTGACGGCCGTGATCTGGAAAGAGGGGCGGCATTTCGTGTCGAAATGTCCTGAACTAGGCGTGGCCTCCTTCGGCTCCAGTCCCGAAAAAGCCCGAGCGGCCCTCGAAGAAGCGGTAGGGCTCTACCTCGGCAACGCGAAAAGGCTGGGGTTCATAAAGGACATCGAGCCGGCCCTTTCCTCCGACGTTCGCTATACGACTCCGCTCGAAGTAGCGGCGGCGTGACGCGGCTCCCATCCGTCTCATCCAAACAGATCATCCGAGTGCTTCGCGCCGCAGGCTTCACGGAGGCTCCGGATCGAGGGAAAGGGAGTCATCGTGCTTTCATGAAGGAAGGCGGCGGCCGCGTTCGGCTCGTGATCGTCCCACAAGGCAAGGACATCCCTCGCGGGACTCTTCTTGCGATCATGGATCAGGCGGGGCTCACGAAAGACGAGTTCCTCGGGCTTCTGTAGCCGCGTCAATCGGGACTTGAATTCCGGCCTTCCCGCGCTATACTAAATATGATATTTGATTATACATGTATAAACGAAGGCAGAAATTAACAAGGCGCGGCAGGGAATCCTGCTTTCTCTGGGGCGCGCGCCAAAGCGGAAAGAGCACGCTGCTTCAAGAGCTTTTTCCGGACTCCTCTAAGTACGACCTTCTGCTTTCCGACCAATTCCGACGGCTGGGGAGTCGTCCGTCTTTGCTTCGGGAGGAGCTGCTGGCCAATCCGCCCGGAAACCTCCCCGTCGTCATCGATGAAGTACAGAAAATCCCGGCGCTGCTGGACGAAGTACAGTGGCTCATCGTCAACAAGCGGATTCAGTTCATCCTCTGCGGATCGAGCGCGCGCAAACTCAAGCGCGGCGGCGGGAATCTGCTCGGCGGCCGCGCCCTCCGCTTCGAGCTGTTCCCTTTGGTCTATCCGGAAATCCCGGATTTCGAATTGTCGCGCGCGCTCAACAATGGCTTGCTCCCTCGCCACTATCCGGCTGAGAATGCGACGAACCTGCTGCGGGCGTATGTGGGCGAATACCTGAAGGAAGAGATCGCCGCGGAAGCTTTGACGAGAAACATTCCGGCTTTCAGCCGGTTTCTGGATGCCGCGGCGTTTAGCAACGGCGAAGTCGTGAGCTACCAGAACATCGCTTCCGAGTGCGGCGTAAGCGGGCCGACCGTCAGGCAATATTTCCAAATTCTGGAAGACACGCTGCTGGCGCGGTTCGTGCCGTCCTTTCAGAAGCGGCCGAAGCGGCGCGTGGTTCAATCTCCGCGGTTCTACTTCTTCGACATCGGACTTGCAAATTTTTTGCTCAAACGCGGCGAGATCGTCCCGAGCGGCGAAGCCTTCGGGAAGGCCTTTGAGCATTTTATCTATCAGGAACTGGCGGCTCACAGCCATTATTCCGGGCTGCACTATCCGATCGCCTACTGGCGGACTTCATCGCAGTTCGAGGTCGACTTCATCCTGGGAGACCGCCAGGTCGCCATCGAAGTGAAGGGGACCGAGCAGGTGGTTGCGCATCATCTCAAGGGACTGAAGGCATTTCGCGAAGAATATAAGATCCAACAGGCCATCGTGATTTCCCAGGACCCCAAACCTAGAATCATGGACGGCATTTCCATCCTTCCCTGGGAAGATTTCCTGAAGCGACTTTGGGGCGGAAATATTTTTAAATAGCGGACCGCCTAGGACCGGATCCCTTTCGCCTTTTCCTGCTGCGGGGTATACTCTTAAGATGCTGAATCCCCACGCGGGCGTGAAGCGGCTGACGCTTCTCGCGCTGCTGCTCCCGCCGCTGTGCGCGGCCGCCGCGCGGGGCGCGGGATTTTCAGCCGAGGAAACCGCGTTTATCGAAAAGGCCGGCGTGCTGCTCGAGGTCCCGCCGGACCCCTGCGCGGTCGCGAAGACCCTGACCCGGCGCTACCGCGCGATTCTCGCGCAAGAGGCGACCCGCGCGACCGTGGAAGATCTCATCGCGCTGCTCGAAGCGGACGCCGTTCCGGTTCGCCTCGCCTACGGGCTGAGAATGACCGACGCGTTCGCGATGTACGACGCCCCCGCCGACGCGATCTACCTGTCGAGCGCGGCGGTGTTCATGCGCGTCGAAGTTTCCGGAAACGGCTGTCCGAGCGCCGACTCCTTGGCGTCGTTCGCTCAGGACACCGTCGGGGTGTTCGCCCACGAATTGGCGCATGCCGGGCTCCGGAGGCAGCTCGGCGAACCCGTCGTCGCGACGCGCGAGGACGAACTCCTCGCCTACGCGCGGGAGGCGCGATTTCTTGCGGCGTTGCCCGGCTGGCCTCCGCTGAAGGTTCGTCACGACGCCGCGCTGTCGGCGATGCTGCGCGGCAACTACCGCGACAACGCCCTGATGCTGAAGCTCGTTGAGTCCTTGGGGGCCGGGGAGCGTCCCTCCGCCGACGCGTTCGAACGTCTCCCGTCCTACATCGAGATCCTGGAAGGGCTCAAGAAAACGCGCGAGGCCCTAGAAGCGGCCCGCGCGGGCGTGGACCCGTCCTTGGCCTCCATCGCGCGCATGTCGGCGGCTTGGGAGGAGGGGTGGGACGCCTTCGTGAGCTTTCTGGAACCGATGATCAAAACGCGCCCTTCCTTCTCCCAGCCCGCGGCGGCGCTCGAAGGCTCCCGCCGCTATCTCGCCGAAAGCCGCAAGGCCCTAGCCGCCGAAAAGCCGGGGACCTTGGCCAGGCAGGTGGCCGAGCACGCGGTGCGCCTGGGGCACGAGGACGTCGCTTTCTGGGGAGACGCGCGGAAGGTCGCGCGGGTCCGCGCGGTCTACGAAAAGCGTCTGGAAAAAGAACGCGGACGCGCCGGTCGCTAGACGGCGGCCTCGATCCCACCGACGATCATGGCGGTGATGGCGGCGAATACGACGCGCTGCCTCTCGTGCCCGATCCGCTTCTTAAGGGCGGAGAGCATTCGAGTACAGCCTGCCGCTCGCCCGAAACGTAGGCCGCGCCGATGGCGGCGCCAGCCCGCCGACCGTGCCCCGGCGGAATAGTAAATCGGGTAATCGGCGTTTGCCCAGTTTTGCCGCAACCTGCGGAAAAATCTGGCGATTCCGTCACGCTTTTGCGCGGCGCCTCTGAATCGAGACACTTTTCGCGGTAAGACGCCTCGATTTGCCTAGCAGGGACATTGTCCTGCCCTTTCGCTGCTTCGTTCGGAGTCTTCCCCGAGCGGCGACGTCCAACTCGATTCCAAACACTTCCGCGAGGTTCCCGTTCGCGAGCTTCTTGTGCTTGCCGCCCTTGGTTCCCTTGGCGATGGCGCCTGCGGCCTGCGCCGAGCCGACGAGTTCCTCATGCTTAACGCCGCGCATGAGGAAGAGGAGTTCAGGCTTCTCGTCCAAACGCGCGCCTACTCCGTACAAGACGCCCGCGACGTGTTTACACATCTTGGCCCAGTCCGGGCAGGAGCAGTGCAGCGAAATCTCTTTCGGGGTAGGGAATAGTCCTCGATTCCGGTCGGTGACGACGCCCATCACGCGCTCTGAGAGTCGCCCGCGCAAAAGGTCCAGAAGGGAGGCGACCTTCCCGCCGCAGCTCTTCTTCACGTTTTTCCAGCGCTCACGGGGGAGGGTTTTTATTTTCACCGCAACCTCGTAGAGGTGGGAGCCCATGACCTTGGCCTGGACTTCGCCCTTCTTGATATCAAGATGGCAAACCGAGCCGTTGCGGACATAGGTGCGGCCGCGCGGCAGGCGGTTTTCATAGTCGCTGAATTTCTCAAGATGCTCGCACCAGGCTTTACCCCAAAACGTGCGCGCGATCTGTCGTCCCTCGATGCGGACCGGCGAGACATCCATGCCCTTCTTGCGCAGCTTCTCCATTTGCAGGATCGCTTTGCGCCGCCTTTCCGCGACCGATACGTATGGACGCCAGCCGTAGTCCCCGCCATATCCTCGGCCGTAGCGGCGGCGGCTTCTCCCGCCATATCCCCATCCCATTGCAGTCCTCCCTACTCGTCGCCCGCGGTTGCGACCCGATGCACGTCGAGCGCTACGAATTTTATCAATTCGTCGTCTTTCATCTCGGTCAAAACGGCCTGCGTTCCCGTTTCCAACAGGTCCTTAGCCAGCGCCGTCTTGTCGCGGATCAGGGCGTCGATTTTCTCTTCGATGGTGCCCCGGCATACGAACTTGTGCACCATGACGTTGCGCTTCTGGCCGATGCGGAAGGCCCGGTCCGTGGCCTGGTTCTCCACGGCTGGGTTCCACCAACGATCGAAATGGATGACGTGGGAGGCCGCGGTCAAGTTCAAACCCGTGCCGCCGGCCTTCAGCGAGAGTACGAAGAAGGGCGGCCCGTCCTCGGCCTGGAACGTGTTCACCAAGTCCCGGCGTTTCTTCACCGGCACACCCCCGTGCAGGACCGCGCCGCGGCGGTCGAAAACGCCCGCCAAGAACTCCGCGAGCGGCTCGGCCATCTCGCGGAATTGGGTGAAGATGAGCACTTTTTCCTGGCGCGAGGCGATCTCCTCGGCGATCTCTCGGAGCCTCTCGAACTTGCCGCTTTCTCCGGGGACGTAGTCCCCGGTACCAATCCACTGGGCCGGATGGTTGCAGATTTGCTTGAAGCGCATGAGAAAGGCCAGGATCGCGCCGCGCCGCTCAATGCCGTCCAGGCCGTCCAAGTGCCGCCGGAGCTCCTCGACAGATTGCTCATAGAGCACGGCCTGTTTGCGGGAGAGCGCGCAGAAGGCCTGGACTTCGATCTTGTCCGGAAGGTCGAAGATCACGGCGGGGTCGGTCTTCAAGCGGCGCAGTATATACGGCCGAGTCAGGGCTCGCAGGGGGGCGTACGCGTCCGTCGGCCGGTTCTCCAGGGACCGGGCGAAGGCCTCGAACTGCTTGAGGGTGCCGAGGAGGCCCGGGCAGAGGAAATCGAAGAGCGACCATAGGTCGGAAAGCCGGTTCTCGATCGGCGTTCCGGTCAGAGCCACGCGTGCCTCGGCGCGCAGGTTCTTGACCGCCCGGGTCTGCCGGGCCGAGGGATTCTTGATCGCCTGGGCTTCGTCAAGAATCGCCAGCCGCCAGGAAACATCCTTGAGCCAGGACTGGCGCAGGAGCATGCCGTAGGAGGTGAACACGGCGTCCACGCCCGCCAACGCCTTGGCAGGCGCTAGGGAGATCGCGGCGATCTCTCCCGCCTCCATCTCGGAGGGGTGGATGAACTTCGCGCAAAGCGTCGGCGCGAAGCGCGCGAGTTCGGACTTCCAGTTCGCCAGGAGCGAGGCGGGCAGGACGAGGATTGACGGCCGCGTCTTGCCGCCCTTTCGCTCGTTCTCGCGCTTGAGGGTGAGTAGGAGTCCCAGGACCTGGATGGTCTTTCCCAACCCCATGTCGTCGGCGAGGCAGGCGCCCAGGCCAAGACGCGAGAGAAACCTGAGCCACCCGACGCCCGTCCGCTGGTACGGCCGCAACTCAGCCTTGAGGTCGCCGCCGAACAACTTGTCATCAGCCGGCTGCGGGGCGCGCAACTCCCTCAGGACGCCGGCCAGGGTCTCGCCGGCCTCGACGAAGGCCCACCGGCGTGCCTCGTCGGTTTGAGCGCCGCTCGCCATGTCCATGGGCGCGCCGGCCAAGAGTCGCATGGCCTCCAGAAACGAGAGGCCGTCCTCCTTAGCGGCCTTGCCGACTTTCTCCCAATGCGCCATGGCTTGAGCCAGTTTTTCCCTATCCACTTCGACCCAGCGTCCCTTGAGAAGGACGAGCCCCGATTCGGCGGCGAGCAAGCGCCTCCATTCCCGCTCGGAAAGGACCTCCCCGTCGAGCGCGGCCTCGACCTTGAAATCGAGCATGGCTCCGGCGCCGAACATCCCCGAGACTCTGTCGCCTACGGTCACTCGCACGGCCGGGCGCGTCCGCTTCTTCCACCAATCGGGCATGCGCAGGAGCAGTCCGGCTTCTTCGAGCGCCGGCGCGTCCTGGAGAAAGCGGTAGGCATCGGCCGCCTTCCAGGCGAGCGGGTGAAAGACTTCGCCCGAGTCCACTAGTTCGCGGGCCAACGCGCTTTTCTCGGCCGCGCGCTGCACCGGCGTCAGGAGCTTCTCCAGACCGGCCTTGTTCTTCGCGCCGCTGTATTCCTCGAGGGCCCTGGAGAGGGGCTGGTACTGGACCTTGCCTTGGCTGGAAACGCGTGGGGAATATGTGGCGAGAAAAGCGAACGGCCGCTCGGGGTCGCGCTTGTTCTCGGCCAGATGGAAGCAAACGCGGCCAACGCGGTGCCAGAGCGGAGCGCGTTCCCGCAGCCAGGCGGAGAACCCGCCCCGGTCTGTCTCGCCGCGGACGTGCCGGTCCAGTTCCTCCCATAGGGCCGCCAGGACGCCGGGATTGATGTATTCGGACCCGCGTAGAGGCGGGGCTGACCGGCAGAGCCCGTCGAGCTCCGAGTATTCAGGCGAGGGAACGGGGCCCATGTCCTCTCCGGCTGTTTCTGGGACATGGCACAGAGCCGTGAGAAAACGGCCGGAGAACTCCCTCCAGAAAGAAAGAGCCGCCGGGAGCGCGGTCTGCCCCTCGTTCGTCGCCAAGTGGATGAGTCCCTCGGTCGAACCTCTATCGAACGCGGTTGAAATGCGCCTGGCCGCGGCTTCCGGCAACGGCGATTGCCCAGAAGTTTCCGCCGATGCGGACTCGATCCGCAGACGGCCCGCTGGCGTCAGGATGATTTCGATCGCGCCCGCGACGGCGGGTGTCTCCACAACGAACGCTTCCGGACCGCTCTTAGCCACGTGTTGGTTCCAGAGCTTCATCGATCTCGAAGTCGCCGGAGGGGTTGGCCTCCCCCGTCATACAGGGGAAGCACATAAATCCCGCTACAGCGGACCCAACAGCCCAGATGGGATTACCGCAATCGCAGAGGCGGCCGGACTTCCTGGCATTAACCGCCTCGCGAAGGCGTTCACGGAAATCCCTTTCGTTCTCGTCCTTGTTGGCCTTGAGATGCCTGACGACATAGTCGTCGAATGAGATGGGTTTGAACGGACTCACTTTCTTCTCCCGAGCAGATCCGGCACTGGCAGGGCCTTGCCTTTTTGCGGCGGGTTTTCGATGTCCCCTCGTTGGTTTTCGCTATTCTTCAGCAAAGTAGTCCGCATCGATTTTCTTGATCTGGTACGCGGCGACCGTGCTGACGCCCACGCCGTGCTCAATCATGAGGTCGGCAAGTTTCTCTCCGTCAATGAGGATGACCTTCTGTTGGATGCCCGCAACATAAT
>PFUL01000143.1 GCA_002790095.1 Elusimicrobia bacterium CG_4_9_14_3_um_filter_62_55
GACTTTACAGATTCCACGGGAGTAATTAACTCGATGAATGCCCTCCCCCACGCGTCCCGCGCCTCATCACCCGAGCATTTCTGCACCGGTCGCTTTTGGTCAGGGGTTAGGAAGCGATGTTTGACCTCACAGTTTTGGTTTTCTCGAATTCTTTCCCAGTCGATCGCATCCTGATAGAGTTCGTTAACAAGTAGGTCGTAAATCTCAACGGAATTATTTCCATCAGCCTCGAGATGTTCCTTAACGCGAAGATCCAATACCGTGGTAATCGTTTCCCGCCAGTAATCATCCAGGAACCTCAACGTGCCTTGATCAACGTAAACATCGGCCAAATCAACGTCGTAATCTTGGATCAGGTCCCTCGGCCAAAGCAAGCCGTACAATCCTGAAACAACCAACACCTCTGTTTTCGCCATTGCCTCAGAGGTGAGATGTTTTAGCGCATCCGTTGCCTCAAATTGCTGGAAGAATCCACCATTGTATCGTTCGATAGCATAAAGGTAGCGCCCGCTCCGTTCGGCACCGCCCAGGTCTGGACCGTTGACAATCTCATTCGGGTATCTGCCAGCTCCCCGCTTTCTAAGATTGGGCACGACCTTAGTTACCTCATGCCGCTTTTCCAGGAGGGATGAGTACATCGCAGCAAGGCCCTTATGCGAGTCGCCATCTGGCCAAGGATGACCGTTTTTGTTCTTGCGGGCGCTGCATGCGATCAAGATGATTCTGCTCATGGCGTGAACCTCCGAGTGACCGACCCAGTTCCATCCGTCGTCAACAACGAGGATGTTTCCTTCGCTTATCGGCATTTTCTGGCCCCGGCCGGACCTGTACGAAGTTTAGGCCCCGCTCAAAAACCTGTCAAGATCCCGTTCGATTTTCCAGGAAGGAACGGCCGTTGCCTTTGAGGGAACCAAACCGCGTGCTCGAGCGTATAAGTCGGTAGGACTGGGTCCTCGGGCCCTTCCTAAGCCGCGCCCTAGGAGCTACGCTATGGATATGCCGATGAGGGATGCCGATGCGCTCGACGCCAAGATCGACGGGGTCGGACGGCGCCTGACCGAGCGCATCGACGGCGTCGAAGGGCGTCTGACTGAACGCATCGATGACGGCGAAGCGCGCTTGACCGAGCGCATCGACGGCGTCGAGAACCGCCTCGGCTCCCGGATCAGCGGCCTCGCGGGGAAGTGGGTCGCCACCGATGCCAAAATGGACCGGATGGAGAATCGTCTGACCCAGTTGATTCGCGGAGAATCCGAGAAGACGGCCGCGCGGATCGATGCGTTTCTGGGGAAGCTCCTGGGGTTCGAACGAGAATCGTTTCTCCTACCCAAGACGCTTGACGAACACGGTGCGCAATTGCGGGACCACGAGCGCCGGCTTCGTTCCTTGGAAGGATGATCTCGATCAGCTGTTAGGACGGACCAAGCCGAGCCGCCCGAACAGATGCGCCCCCATCGACTGAAGCACCGCGTCGTTCGGAGGGGTCCAGAAGGCGTCCGTCTCCTTGTCGGTGCTCACGCGGCTTCCCGGGTGCCCCACGAACAGCAATCCATGCGAACTGACGGCGTCGGTCTGACCGGTGACGCGGGCGAGCGCCGGCGAAATTTCCGGACCCGGCGCCTCCCCGGTCTTCGGAAGGTACACCGCCGTCGCGGTAAAGTCCCGGCCGTCCTTCTTGTAGAACACCGTCACCAGATCGCCTGAACGCAGCCGCATCCG
>PFUL01000172.1 GCA_002790095.1 Elusimicrobia bacterium CG_4_9_14_3_um_filter_62_55
AGGCGTCTAAGACGGCTCCCATGGCCTGCGTGGCCGGGCCGGAGTGGCCGATGAGCTTGACGACGTTGGGAACCATGCCGAAACCCTTCTTGAGATTTGCGTACACGGGCGTCGCTTCGGCGGCTTCCTGTCCTTCGTGGGCGTACGGTGTTTTGGGCATCTGCAATCCTCCTGGGATGAGTCCAGGTGAGTGGCGTTTAAGCGTGCATCGTTACGGTCGTGTGCCGGGCGGGAATCTGGGTCAAGGCCGTCCCCTTCTCCGGTCCGCTGACGGCCCGCTTCAGGACCTGCGACCAGAGGCTCTCCGACTCCCGGTCGTAGAGGAGCACATCCGAGTTGTAGAGCAGGCCCGAAACGCCGAACGCGCGCCGACGCCCTCCCGCGACCGCGTCGAAGACCATCGCCGTGCCGCAGAGCGGACAGTAGGTCACCGCGATCCGGCGCGCGCCGAAGGCGTCGTTGACCACTTCGTGCCAGTTGAGGATGCGAATCGGATAGGCCTTGGCGACTCCGCCCGACGCAACGCCGACGACGCGGTCCTCCGGGGAGAGCTCCGCGTCGGCGGCCGCGACGAAGCGCGGGTCGCTTAGGGCCGGGATCCCGTCCTTGGGCGGGCCGCCGCGATGGATATCGGCGGCCGGCACGAGAGATCCTTCCAGGTCGAAGCCGTTAAGGCGCGCGGGCGCCGCCTGGGCTGAAACGGCGGCCAGCAAGGCGGCGAACGCCGGGGCAAGGCCCGCGACGCTCATTCGACCGCCGTCAGCGTTCCTCCCACGCAGTTGGAACACCGGCCGTGTTCGGGGACGCATTTCGGGCACCAGAGCATCGCGCATTTCAGGCAGCGCTTCCAGCCGCCGTCGGCGGTTTCAGACTGATAATTGCATTTCCGGCAGGTTAGGGCGTTGTCTTCCATGGTAGAGGTAAGTGTTCGAAACCGGCGCCGCGCTACAACTGCGGCCGCACAGGCGGAACGGGTGCCCTCCATCGAGAAACCGAATTTTTCTTTTTCTCGAGCTTGCGCCGGTCTCTGGTCGAATTGGTAAAATAGCGACACGATGCCGCTCTCCGGAGCCCATAAATATTTCAATAAGTTCACGGCATGGTCCCGGCATGAAGGCATGATCAGCGTCGAAGAGCCGGAGGCCCTGGATGAATTCTTTGTCAGTCCCGGCCGCATTCCCGAGGACGGCCGCGAACTGATAGGAGCTCTTTTCAAGGATTGGTTCCTCCTGGAACGTAGGCTGACGCGGTGTGGATTAACCCCGCTCGATCTTTTCATCAAGACCCACCAGCGGCGTTTTAGAAAGACCGAGGCGGCCGCCTATCGAGAGATGAGGGAATCCAGCCGCTTCGGCATTTTCAAACTCACCGCACGAAAGGCGGGCGAGTGGCTGGACTTGACGCCCATCCCGCGCGGGGAAGCTTGCCGCGTCATCGATGTGAAGGCTTCCGAGGACGGCCGGGAGGGACAGTTTCTGATAGCCCGGCTCTTTCGGTTCCAAGATTCCTGGGCGCTTTCGAGTTTCGTCGTGCGGCTTCCCGATGTTGCCGACTATCACTTGGAGCGCCTCATGCAGTCGCGCGGCGATAAACTCGAGGATGAACCCATCCGCCATCGGTTCGTCCTTGGATTGTTCATGCCCCCCGTGGATTGGGAGAGCGAGGGCCTGCATCGTGTGCGCGCGCGTCTTGCATCGGTCCTGCAGCGTTGGCGCGTGGCCGATATCAGCGTTGCGCAGATCGAGGACGACATCCTTGCCGCGCATAAGATAGCGGCCACGGAGCACCCCCTTTCCCAGGTCATTCTAGACAAGGCGCCGTCCGTTGAGGCGGCCAAGGAGGCCGCTCCCCTTCTTCAGGCGATGTGGAACCTGACGCTGCCCGGCGAGACGCCGCGGCCCGGACCTAAGGAGAGATCCCTGCTCGGGGACTTGCAACGGTTCGTCATGAGCCGCCTTACCGATGAAGAGACGGCAAGCGATGCGCTTAGACCCACGGCGCGAGAGCTGACGCGGGAGTGGCTTGCAGCGCCGCAGAAGGAGTTGGACGGCAAGAGTCCCGGTGAAGTCATTCGTGAGGAACGACGGGCCCGTGGGAATCCTCATATGGAAATCGGCTATGACATCCAAGTGACGCCGATGGCCTGCGGTGAAGAGGAGGAGCGTGGATCGATCATGGTCAACCAGGGCATAGATCTGCTCCAAGCGGGACAGGCTGAGGCCGCTCTTGATCTTTTTTTGAAAGCCTATCCACTGGTCAAGGATGACCCGGAGGCGTTTCGAGTCATGGGCAATATGGCGACGGCTTACACCATGCTGGGCAATCGCGAGGAAGCCCTGGCGATGCTGAGGACGGCCTTGAAGGCAAACCCTGATTACGAGGTTGCCCGCAATAACCTGGGGCTCCTCGAATCCCTAAGCCCCGATGAGTTTAAGCGCAGACACAGAAGCGGGTTTTTCACGAAAATGATCATCATCAAGGAGCGCTGAAGGAGGGAGGCTCTTAAGCCAAATTCCTGAACCAATCCGGCACGGTTTTCAGCTTCTCCACCGGTCGGCCGCGGGAAACGAGTGACCGCGCGTATTCCGGTCAATTCCAGCCATCGTCTCGGGCGAAACCCACCCAGCGGATCGGACCGAACCCCGCCAGTGTTGAAGCCCAGCGACCGCTCAGAACCACAATCGAAAGCTGCCTATTAGTCGATAGTCCGTTTTGAGGGCGGCCCCGTTGAGGCTTTGCACGGCCGGTAGCTGCGCAGCCAGCTCGAATACGGTCCTCTTGGACACCCACTGCAGCCCAGGCGTCAGGAACAAATGGTAGCCGCCCGAGTCGTCGTCCGCGACGCCGCCGGCCTGGTTCTTGGCCTGGTAGACGCTGTTGGCCTCCAATACCCCATAAAGGAAGCTGGGCAGACCCTCCGCCTCCAACCTCCTGGGCCAAAGGCGGTATTGCAGGGAAATATTCTGCTCCAGCGAATCGCCGAACTTGAAGTCATCGGCATGCGTGTTCCTCCGGTAAGATAGGTCCGCGTCCACCTGAAAGGCAAGCCACTGGACGCTCCATACCGTGCCGAAGATCGGGTCGTAGGACCCGGACCCAAGCTGTACGCTGGGCGGCAAGACGCCTAGGGCGTCGGACTCATCGTTTCTGCCGCTGGGCCACTTGAGCCCGGCGAAGACCGCTCCGCGGCTGGTTTGGCCGGCGCTGCTGCGAGCAAAAACTTCATACCGGCCGACGGTCATAATGTCTCCCAGCCCGGAGGCCCGCCGGACCGCTCCGGTCGACTTGATCTCCAGCCTCTTGTCCAAATAAGGGAAAACCCCCATCAGCGCCAGCTTCGAAGTGGCCCCGTAAACCAGCGTGGAGGGGACCGCCGCGACATCCATCTCCCGTCCCATGGAAGAGGGATCATCATGCATTCTCATCCAGACTCCCTGCCCGCGAAAGAGCATTCCGCCCGCATGTACGGGAAGAGCGGTGTTGAAACTGATGGGGGCGGCTACGGCGTGCGGAACATGGGCGACGAGCAGCGCGCAAGACACGAGAATCCGCAGCGCTTTCACGGGTTCTCCTTCCGAGCCGGCGCTATTTCCTTGAGTTCCGCAGCCTTGAAACCGGCCTTCTCAACGGCCTTGCGGACCTCATCGAAGGAAACGGTCTTGCCCGGCTCAAGATCCAAGATCGCCGTGCCCTGGCCCAGGTTGACGCGGGCGGAGCGCACGCCGGCAAGGCGGCCTAGGTGTTTTTCGATGCCGTAGGCGCAGAATGGACACGCCATTCCCTCGATCCGCACCAGCATGTCGCCGGAGACGCGCTCGGCGACCGCGGGGACTTGGACTTCCCGAGCGTCGGCGACCGCCCCGGCGTTGCCGAGGCTCAGGACCAGGATGCGGTCATTGGCGGTGTCGACCGCGAATACCCGTTCCTCCGGCCCGGCGGCGATACGGGTCGGAGAGTAGACATCCGGGTGTTTGTCGCCTGCCGGTTTCCATTCGCTCCTGAAGTCTCCCTTGGGTCCGAGCAGGACGACGCGCTTGTTGGCCGAGTCCGCGACATGAACATTGCCGCGGCCATCGACCGCGATGCCGCTGGGCACATGGAAAGCTCTATGCGAGAAGAATCGCTTCCATGCGGAGCCCCATATTTCCAGCACTCGTCCATCGGGCGTGAGCTTCTGGATTCGGTGGTTATAGGCGTCGGCCACCATCAGGTTGCCCGAGCCGTCGAAATCCAGGTCCGTCGGGTAGTTGAATTCGCCTTTGCCGCGCCCCTTCTTGCCGATGGACCTAAGCCACCTGCCTTTGGGATCAAAGACCTGGATGCGGTTGTTGTAGAAATCGGCCACATAGACATGTCCCGCCTTGTCGACCGCGACTCCGGCCGGCGAACGGAATTGGCCGTTTCCCTCTCCCGGTTCTCCCCATCCCAAAAGACTCTTGCCGTCCGGGGAAAAGGCCTCGACGCGGTCCGCTTCGTAGTCGCACACATACAGCGTTCCGTCGGCAGCGACCGCCGCGTCCACGGGCTTTTTGAACGCATCCGTTCCGCCGAACTCTGCGAGGAATTTACCTCTCACCGAGAACTTCTGCACCCGACGATTCCGCGAATCGGCCACATAGAGGTCGCCTTGCGCGTCTACGGCGACGCCCATGGGCTCTTGGAACTCCCCGGGGCCGGAACCGCTCGTCCCCCATGCGGCTATGAGGCGATAGCCCGTGACATCAGCCCCGGAGGCCGCCACGGAAGCTGCAAGGAAAACGAGCGCCGACATCGATCTCATGATATTTCTCCCTTGATCTCATTAATGGCTGCGGTGACATTACCTAGGCAGCAGGCGCCCTGGGGGTTCTTGCGTTCGCAGTCGCAAACCCCTGCCTTCACCTGCGCTCTGATCCGCTCGGGGATGTCCGTCGTTCCCGTTTTAACGATGTCCCGGCGCAGGTCGCCCCGACTGTGCTCGAAGCAGTAGCAGACGAGGACCTCGTCGCCCGCGTCCTTGATCGTTATGAGCCTGAGGGTCTCGCCGCGCTTGATCACGAAGCCTTGCGGGTTGCAGTAGACCACCTCGCACTCGGGGTTGAGGCAGAAAGCAGCATCCTCACCGATAGACGCCCGCAGGTGTTGTGGGACATGCTGGTCCAAGGTCAGCGCCGTGACCTTGCGTCCCGCGTTGCCGCAGACCGGGCAGGGGCAGGTCGTGGTTTTTATCTTGCAGCAGGATTCGTGGCTAGGTGCCCGTTCTTCCATCGTCGTCTCCTGGCAAGACCTGCGCCTCATATCCGGCGGCCGCGACGGCTTGGAGTACAGCGTCGGCGCCGACCCCGTCATTGGTCTTGACGAGAGCCGTTCCCTCATCGAAATCTACCTGTGCGGAGTAGACGCCGGGGACCTTCTTGACGGACTTCTCGATCGACACGGCGCAGGCCGTGCAGGTCATGCCCGACACCTTGAGCGCTAAGGTCTTCGCGCCCGCGGGAGCCGTGCCCGAGTCGCGGCTCAAAAGGCAGGCGGACCAGGTTGGGAATGTGGCCAGGGTCACGGTCAGCGCGGTCAGGCCCCAAAGGCCGGCCTTCATCGCTTTGCTTCCGGAACGGATATTGCAGGAGCCGTCCGCGCAGGCGACCTCGCGTTTGCGGTAGGCGAAGTAGAATCCCGCACCCAAAACGACGGCGGTGACGCCCAGGAATATCGGGCGATACTGCGTAACTCCCGCGGCCAAGCCAAGGCTGCCCAGGCCCAAGGCTGTGAGAACAAGCGGCCCAATGCAGCAGATCGATGCGAGTCCGGCCGAGAACAGCGCGGCCAGCCCCATGAGTTTACTGTTCATTTCTTTTTCCCTCCTTCTTCCAAGCTCTCCAAGATCGGACAGGCGTCGGTGGTGCCGCGCTTAGCGCAGGTATGGACCAGCCGGTTGAGGACCCGTTCCATCCCCCGAAGAGCGGTGATCTTTCCTCGAACGATCTCAAGCCGCGCCTGCGCCTGTTTGCGTACCGCCCCGCATTGGGTCCGGCGGCCTATCCGCAGCTTGAGCAGCCGCGCGATCTCGTCCAAGGTGAAGCCTAATTCCTGGGCGTTCTTGATGAAGCGGAGCTTGCGCACGGTCTCAAGGGCGTAGAGCCGGTAGCCCGAATCGAGCCTGATTTCCGGCGCGATCAAGCCCCGCCGTTCGTAATAGCGCACCGTCTGGATGTTGACGCCGGCCTCGCGGGCCACGCGCCCGATCTTCAGTTCCGCGTTCATGGTCCTTCCTCCAAGTATAAACCGTGTACCTGAGTATAGAGTCAAGGCCCGCGCTTCACAAATCGGCTTGCCGACCGTTCAGCGGGTAGGGGAGAGGGTTTCCAGCCGCGGCGAACGAGAAGGTGATTTCGTTCCCTATCGGGGACGAATCGTCAATTCAACGACAGTTGACAGTGCTTCGGGTTTTCCCGTGAAGCGCCCTTCTGGATCTCCAGGAAGTTGTCGAGCGCGGGATTCGCCGCCATCAGCACGCGCGTCAGCACGCCCGCGTCGCCGGTCAACCGCTTCGCGCACAGCGAGGTCGCGGCTTTAAAGGCCAGGTCGCTCATGTCCTCGTCGGTTTTCGGCTCCCAGCCCGCGACGCGCAGGTACTCATTCGAGAACGAGCGCAGCTCCCGCGTCCAGGTGTCGAACAGGCCGTAGCAGGCCGTCCCGGTGCAGTTGTAGCCGAGGGCTTGGTTGATCTTCTGAAGGCGGCGGCACAAAGTCGTGCCGGGGGTCTTCTTGCAGGTCAGCACCTCCGTCTCTTTATCCGTTTTTGCCGGGGATTCCAGCTTCCGGGCGGCGGCGGTCTTCCTCTGCGACTCGGGCGCCGCGGCGAGAGTCTTTATGCCGCCGGGAAGCGCCTCGCTTCCTTCGACGGAGTCGAGCGCTTTCGCATCGTCGGCGAGTTCGGTCAGGTTGACGGAAAAGGAGGCGGCGCCGCTTTGGGCCTTCGCTGCTTCCAGGGTTTCGGCGTATCCCGCGGCGCTGCAGCTCAGCGCGAGGACTGCGATCAATATCGTTTTCATGTCACCTCCAAGAAAGTTGCGGCCGCCTCTATTCTAAGCGAAAGGGTCTAAACCCTTTATGGGTCTGTCGTCTTGAAAATCAGGGTCGAAGGACCTCCGATAATGTCATGGGCTCTTGGAGCCGGATCGAGCCCCGGCCGTCGCAAACGACCGAGGAAGGAATCGCGCGGGGCTTCGTGCCCTTGAGCGACCGCTTTTTCCCCGATCATCCGGACGCTGCGGAAGTGTTGTGCCTGCTCGCCAGTCCGCGGATATGCGCCTCGGGGAGGTATTTGAGGGGACGCAAGGGCAGATTCGGCATGCCGCCGATAAACAGCGTCTTGAACGCAGCGCGCACGGCGCGCATCAGGCCCGGTACGAGGCGGACGCCGCTGAGCACGCCGTTTTTGTAGACGTGGATCTGAAATGAGCCGGGCCGGTCCCATTCCGCGCGGATCATGCCCCGGCCCGCCGCGCTGACGAAGATCGAGCGGATGGCCTTAAGTTCGAACAGGACGAGCGCCCCGCCCAAGCCCGGTCAGAAGCGCGTAAGTTCGCGTTCCGGCGGCCCCGTCAGCACGGGGGCCTGGTCGCGGTTTTGCCGGCGAGCGGCGTCCTGCACCTTGGGCTTCAAGTAGCCGAACAGCGAGCGGGCGGTCACGCCCCCGTCGCCGGTCTTCGCCTCACCGGCAAAGCCTTTCAGGAAGTAATACGTGAAAATCCCGTGGCCTTGGTCGCCGAGCGTGCTGGTGATCTGATCGCCTGCCGCCGCGGCAAACACCGTCATCTCGGCCGGCGGCGCCGCCGAGCTCACCGTCGTCACCAACGGCCGCGCGCCCTTGGCCAGCACCGACCTCCCGCCCGCGCCCGAGAAGCAGGCGTCGAGTGCGACGACCACCTCCTTCGCGTCCAACGCGGACAGGCGCGCGTAGAGGCGCTTGAGGGGGTAGCCGGTGTTTTCCAGGAAGTTCGGGTCCCCGTCCCAGGGGATCAGGTAGGCCTCTCCGGTTTTGGGATCAGGCGCTCCGTGGCCCGAGAAGTAAAAGAACACGCGGCTTTCGCGCGTCGCGTTGCGCGGCAGCCAGGATTCCAAAAACTTCTCCAGCGATGAACGACCGGCCTTCTCGCCGCTCAGTTCGACGACGTTGCGGCTGGGGTAGCCGGCGGCGATCAGATGGTTCTTCATCGCCTCGGCGTCGTGCTCGGCGTATTGCGCGTCCGGAAGGTCCATGTACTTCTCGATGCCTACGACGATCGCGAAATCGTCCTTGCGCTCGGGATGCCGGTAGCGCGGCGCGTCCACGTCGGAAACCGGCGCCCGCGCGGGAGCCGTTTGGGCTCGCGTCGCGCCCGCGACCGCGGCCTGCACGATGCCGGCGATGTCCTCTTTGGAAATGCCGCCGGACGCCCGCACCGAGGCGGCTCGTTCCTCGTCGGTCGGCCCTTCGGCGGCCCGGCGCCGCAGCGCCTTAAGCGCGCGGGCGAAGCGCAGCGCCGGCTGTTCGTTCGGGAAGAAATACGCCAGGTCGCCGCAGTGCGGACCGAGCGGAATCTCATAGGTCAGCGACCGCGCGCGCCCCGCGCCGCCGGTCTTGTACTGGTTGATCGCGTCCCCGCCGATCGAATCGTAGGGACAGCCCAGATTGACCGACCGGGTTTGATCGGAAAGGAGTCCGTGGTAGGCGTCGTAGTTGAGAATCAGACGGTCCTCTTCGACCTGGGCGATCCCGCCGCCTTTCATCGTCGCCATCACGAAGGCCCGCTTCTCCAGGATGCCGCTGCGCGCGGCCGCGAGCAGTTCCTTCTTCGCTTCTAGGAAGCCGAGGCGGGGGGCTTCGGCGACGGGCTTGCGGGCGACGACCGTGGCGCAGCCGGCGAGCAAAGCGGCGGCGAGCGCCGCGAGCAGGGATCGTTTCATCGCGAGACTTCCCGGGCGGAATGGGCGACGGCCTTCCCCGTTTGGGGATCCGCACGGAAATATCAGGGGAACAGTCCTGCCAGGGGAGGGCCTCAGCGGACGCTGAAGATGCCGTGCACCTTGCACATGTCGCGGGGGAACATGTCGAAGTTGCCGCCCGCGCCCCAGGAGTTGCGGGTCTTAAACACCGCCTTGCCGTCGTCTCCAACCGTGTAGCCGGAGATAATCAGCACGTGGCTGGCGAACATCGCGCCCGAGACGTAGCTGACACCCACCGGCCGCCCCGCCTTGAGCTCCGCGAGCACCGACTCGGCACGCCCCGCGCCAACCGACTCGCAGCGCGCGTCGGAGAGCTTCAGCTCCTGAGGGGCCGCCGCGTGCAGGCTTTTGACCACCCGAAATCCCGCGAGTTTTCTGCGCGTCGCTTCGCGCTGGTCCTCGATCGCGCGGTCGTTGCCGAGCAGGTAATTCTGCAGAATCTTCCGGGAGGCCGGGTCCTTCTGCAGTTTCTTCCAGTGCGTGCGCGGGTTGTAGAGCAGCTTCACGTACCACGGCATCTCCCGGTATTCGCGCTCGATGCCTTCGAGCGTTCGCCGTTCCGCCTCGCGGTAGCGCCGGTAGCGCCCGAGAAAGTCCGCGTACTGCGGTTCGGTCGCCACGCCGTGCTTGATCGCGAAGTCGATGTCCCCGGTCGCCAGCAGGGTGATTGAAGACCCGCCTTCTTTTAAATCCGCCTTTCCATTGTAGGTGTACCCCCGGTCCAGGATGCTGCCGCTGTAGATGTTTCCGTTCAACACCGTGTTCTGCAAAAAGAGGTCGGCGTCCGAGAACGCCTGGTGCTCTCCGTATTTCCGGTAGTACGCCGCCTCGAGCAGGCCGATCGACGCGAACGCGTGGCAGGAGCCCACGTCGCCTTGGTTGCGCGAGCCTGTGGGGAACTGATCCGAGTGGTCGACGCCTTCGCCCGGCTTGAACTTCCCGGCCGGGGCCGCGCGGCCGGCGATCGGCGGGGGCAGGACGCCGGTCTCGCCGGTGATCTTGCGCAGCGCGTTAAGCGCGACGGCGCTTTCCCCGGCGAAGCTCGCCGCCGGCAGGGAAAGCGCCAGGATCGCGAAGAGGCGTCGGATCATGTTCATACCATGCCCCCGGCCGCGGTTTCGGGCGACCCCCGTTCGGGCAGGGTCCTTTTAGGCAGAAGGACCTGGGAAAAGCGCCGCCACGGTTTCGCGGCGAAAGCATTCCCTGAAATCGGGGGATCGTCTGACGGGTGTTAGCCCCATTCGGGGAGTTCTATGCGTGTGGGTGGAGCGTCGAAGTATTCCCGTTCAACCGTGTTCAGGTTCTTGACGATCCTGGGAAGGCTCTCGCTTCGAGCGTCCATTGAGAACCAATCCGCGGCTCGGTGGAACCGCTCCAGAAGGCGGGCATGATCGACAAGTCCGCATTCAACCACCATGGCGCGGATGTCCTTAATGTCGTCGGGCTTAAAGCGCTTAAGCTTGCTGACGACGACGTCGGCGGCATCCAGGACCTCGACCCGGAAGCGACGCAGGTCGGCGAGCGACTTCGCCGGATGAAAGTCGGGCCGTTGCGGCAAGAACGGCAGACCCGCCGGAACGAAATCGATGTAGAGGCGGTGTCGTTTGTGAAGATCCGTTCCCGCTCCTGCGAGGTCGCTCAGTCGCCGCTTGATCGGCGCGGTCAGTTGTCCGGTTTCTAAAACGTCGCCGTCCTTCGTGCCGCGTTCGTAATCGGCTTGGAGCATGAGGGCGCAGGAGCCGAGGACTTGAAGTGTGATCTTTCCTTCGCCTTCAGGCTTCCAGCGGCCATCGATGTCGCGCAAGAACGCTTCAATCGCCGCCACGGGCCTGCCTCAATGCCGACGCGAAATCTTCGGGTTGGAACCGGGTTAGGATGCGCCACCTTTCCGACAATGGCGAGCGTTCCTGCCGGACTTCCCGCACCGATTCGTCGGTCGTGATGTCGGAGTCGAAAAGGTCTTCGGCCGCCTCGGGCGGCGGCGGATTGTAATCGATTGAGAAGTCGAGAATTTTGCGGGCTCTGCGGTAATCCAAATTCCACCGGTTGGAAAGCCGCGAAGATTTTAATTCGAGGTCCAGCGCCGCGCGGACGTTTTGGAGCAGCCACCCGAAACGCCGTTCCAGCCGCAGGCCGACAAGTTCGTCGCGCAGCGCCGGTAGATTGAGAGCCGAGCAGTTTTCAACGATAACCGGAGCCAGCGACGTGATGTGTCGCGGGGATTCCGCGGATACCAGGACCTCACGGATAAGTTCGCGGGCGGTGGTGAGTTTTTCGGTCGGGAGGGCGTCTTCGGGCTCGTGCAGGTGTCGCGCGCCGAGTCTGGCCAAGGCCTTTTGAATCCGCGGCAACGCCGGTCCTCGCTTCTTCGGAAGGAAGATATCAAAGGATACGTTGAATAATTTAACGATGATCAGAAGCTGTTCCGCGGTGAAGGACCCTTTACCGTGCTCGATTTCGGATAGCCGGTTTTGGGACAGATCGAGGTATTTCGCCAAATCAGCCTGAGTCCAAAGGCGTTGATGGCGGATTTCCCGGACTTTCTCTCCGATGTGTTTTTGGTACGCGGTAGTGGTTTCTGTCGTCATATCGATTATTCGATATAATATCGGTATAGCGATATTATAATAGAATAGTGTAATTATTTCAAGTGTTTATATTTTAAGAAAATTTAAATAGTGGAGTATTTTAGCCGCCTGAATTCTTCTTCTCGTGCTCGCGCAGCATTTGGCAGAGCGGGCAATCGTCTTCAAAATCCGATTCGAACCCGTCGCCCAACGCGCCCGGGCCGAGCAGGCCTTCCAAATGCTTCATCGGCAGTTTCGGCGCAAAACCGCGGAAATACTCTTCCATCGCGGCCCGCGCTTGGCGGACTTCGCCTTTCGGGAGCAGAACCCCCACCAGCGAATCGCCCCGGTCGATCTGTAGCATGAAGCTTTCGTTTCCGTCCCACTCCGCGCGGCAGAAGCCGGAGCGGCCGTCGCTGAGTTCGATCGTGCCGATCTCTTCCTTTTCGAAGCGGTTGAGTTCGCGGTCGAGTATTTCCGGGGTCGGGGGAACGCGCAGGCTTTCGTTGTCGATGAAAATGTTCATAGTCGCCTCCTCGTGCGGGGTTCTTCCCACAAGTACGCGCGAGGGGGCGATGGTGTTCCCTCCCCGGGCCCGTACCCCTTCTCCTCGATGCAGAGTGCGCAGTCCTCGGCGCAGCCTTTGCCCGTCGCGAGTCCGCGCAGATGCGATTCGGGGAGGTCTTTAAGGGGATGCAGCGGCAGATTCGGCATGCCGCCGATAAGCAGCGTCTTGAACGCGGCGCGCAGGGGGCG
Organism: Elusimicrobia bacterium CG_4_9_14_3_um_filter_62_55; assembly: GCA_002790095.1. GTDB lineage: Bacteria > Elusimicrobiota > Elusimicrobia > UBA1565 > UBA1565 > UBA1565. The sequence continues at coordinate 12,291 of PFUL01000172.1, forward strand.
CATCAGGCCCGGCAAGAGGCGGGTTCCGCTAAGCACGCCGTTCTTGTAGACGTGGACCTGAAAGGAGCCGGGCCGGTCCCATTCCGCGCGGATCAATCCCCGGTTCGGCGCGCCGATGGAGATCGAGCGGACGGCCTTGAGCTCGAACAGGATCAGCGCGCGGGACACGGAACGCGGATCGGCCTCGCGAAGAAACGGCGCGTCATCAAGTTGCAGCTGCATATCGCCTCCCGGAGCCGGCGGGCTCCACCCCTTGTACGGACGAGGAGGCGAAAAGGTTCCTTTCTTTACGGGGGTCTGACCCCCGTAAAAAAAGACCCCGCCGGCGAACCGGCGGGGCTTTCTTCGAATCGGCCGCGCTTAGCAGCCGCAGGGGGTTTTCGGTCCCATGGTATTCCTCCCTTAGGCCGGAGCCTTTTCCTTGGTTTTGAGCACGAGAGCGTCCTGCATGCCGAACGCCTCGTAAATTCCTTTCGCGCTCGTCGCGGCCGCGACCTTGTGTCCGTTCTTCAAAAGGCTTTCGACGATGAGCTTGCCGAAGCCCGAACTGCTTCCCGTGACGAGTACGTTCATGTGCGTTCTCTTTCCTTTAGTTAGTGACGAATGAAATCAGATCGTTTCAACGACTTCATCCAGCGCAAACCGCACCTTCGGCCGCGCCGCGTACGCGTCGTCTTCGGCGCGGCGTCCGAGCGCGCAGAGCACCGCCGAGCGCAGGCCCTTCTCCTTGAGCCCCAGAATCTCGTCGAAGCCTTCCTTCTCGAAGCCGCCCATCGGGCAGGCGTCGATTCCCGCCTGCGCGGCGGCGAAGAGCAGGAAGCCGAGCGCGATGTGCACCTGTTCGTTCATGTAGGCCGCGGCGTCTTCCTTGGAAAGCTTCGCGACGAAGCCTGAGAGCATCGACTCGAAGCCTTCGAGGCTTTTGAGCGGCGCGTTCGTCCGCTCCGCCGTCGCCCGCACGAGCCGCGTGACCGATTCGGCCCCGAGTTCGTCTTCCCGGCAAAGCACGACGAGCGCCGACGCGTCTTCAACCTGCGCCTGCCCCCACGCCTTTTCGCGAAGCGCCTTGCGCAGCGCGGGGTCTTCGACGAAGAGGAATCTCCAGGCCTGGAAGCCGAACGAGGACGGCGCGAGCCGCAGGGCTTCCTTCAGATAGTCGAGTTCCTGCGCGTCCAGCTTCGCGTCCGGTTTGAACTTCTTGATCGCGCGGCGCCAGTTGAGCGCTTCAAGTACTTCGCCGGTTCGGGTCTGTGCTGCGGGCATAGGTCGTTCTCCTGTTGTTATTTAGACTAATTGTTCCACAATAAGGCAAAAAAAGAGTTCATACGAGCCCCTCGAAGGCGACGTCGAGGACGGCCTGGCGGTCCTCGCAGCGCGCGCCCCCGCGCGCGGCGACCGCGAGTCCGGTCACGGCGGCGTGGAGGCTCCCGGCCACGGCGTCAGGGGAGTGCTTGGTCGGGAGCTCCCCGGCTTTCTGACCGCGGGCGATCACGGCGGCGAGCAGGCGGTGCTTTTCGGCCATCATCGCGTGGACGACCTTGAGCGCTTCGGGATCGTCTTGGGTCGCGCCGACGAGCGTCGTCACCACGAGGCAGCCCTTGCTGGCCGTCGGGCAGCGGCACAATTCCTTCAGCTTGTTCTTGAGTTTTTCGAGCACCATGCGCGCGGGCTGCTCGAGGGTGAGAATCTGCCGGGCGTCTTCGAGAGACCGGCCGCAGTAGGCCTCCAGCGCCTTGAGGTAGAGCGCGCGCTTGTCGCCGAACTCGTTGTACAGGGACTGCCGGTTGACGCCGGTGGCTTGCACCAGGTCGCAGAGCGTGGTGGCGGCGTAGCCTTTCTCGATGAAGGTCATGAGGGCCTTCTGGAGGGCTTCGGTCGCGTCGAATTCCTTGGTGCGGGCCATGATTTAATTATAGAACGATCGTTCCAGAATGTCAAGGGGAATAAACGGCGGGCGGCTGGGGGTCCGATTTTACCGGGGTCTGACCCCGGTACAATCGCCGCGCGTGCGGCTCAGCAAGGAGGCCGCCAATTTGGGCCAGAGCGTGAGCGCGCGCAGCGTCAGCTCCGAAGCGGCGGGTCGAATCAACAATGCCTGAAGCCGGCGCCCCACGCGAAGCCGCGAAGAAAAACGCCGCCGCCACGCATCATCCCAACGCCCCGCGAGATCCCCGTCCCCGGCGATCATCAACTCCGCAAGAAGCACCGCCGACTCCAAGGCCATCGCCTGCCCGTCCCCGCAAAGCGGCGCAATCATCCCTGCCGCGTCGCCGATGAAGAAAACAGAGCCCGAACTCGTCGCCTTCGCCGTGAATCCCAACTGCGCCACGGCCAGCGGCTTACCGTCCGGCCGCAGCGCTTCCATCCGGCCGCGCAGACTGGGACTCAGCCCCCCTAAGAGCCCCGCCGGATCGCGGTGGAGGTTCTTTAAAACGCGCGACCGGGCAAGAAGACAAACATTCACCGCACCGCCGTCGACCGCGTTGACCCCGCAGTAGCCCCCGTCAAAAAGATGAATCTCCACCGTCCCGCGCAGCTCCGCCGCGATCGACTCGGCGCCGGGCAGGAAGGCGTGGTGACGCTTATAGCCGACGAAGGGGGAATGACGGAGCAGGCTGCGTCCGGAGGCGGCGACGACTCGGTCGGCGAGCAGGCGACGCTTCTCGCGGGTCCCGTCGGGAAGAGTCCTCTCGATCTCCAGCCGGACGCCGCCCGAGTCTTCGTTCATACGCGTGACCCTCGCGCCCTCGAAGGCCGACGCTCCCGAGCGTTCGGCATGGCGAAACAAGGTCTCATCCAACGCCGCGCGGCCGAGCCCCATCGCCTCCGCGCCCAGGTCGATCTCGACGCTGCGGCCGGAGGGAGAGACGAAGCGGGCGCTCGTGATCGCGGCGGGACCCAAGGCGCGCACCGCGTCGAGACAGCCGATGCGCTTTAGGAGGGACTGTACCTCCATCGATAGAAACTCGCCGCACAGCTTTTGCCGCGGGAAGCGATCGCGTTCAAGCAGCACGGGCCGTCTCCCGGCGCGAGCGAGCAAAGCGGCGCACGCGCTTCCGGCCGGGCCGCCGCCGACGATCGCCGTGGAACAGCGCTCGGGCAGGTTCACCGCGGCACCGCCATCTGCCAGCGGAAGGCCCAGCGCCAGCGGATCTCCGGCGCGGGCAGTCGGGTTTGGCGGCACAACGCCTCGAGTTCGCCGCGGCTGAAGCCGCGCAGGACGGAGAGCGGCGCGTCGTGGCGGATGAGGCGGTTGCCGGAGAACAGCGCGGTCATCGAGCGTATGCCGAGATAGGCCAGCGGGTGGCGGTGGAGATCGTTGACGGCGACGCCGAGCCGCGCGCGCTCGTGCATCGCCTTGAGCGCGCGGGCCGCATCATCGCCGGGGCAATGGTGAAGCAGCAGCCCCGCATGGACGATGTCATAGTCCTCGCCCGCGTCGAGCGAGAAGAGATCGTCTTGCGAGAAGGAAAGTCCAGGTCGCCGCCGCTCCCGGGCCAGGGCCACCGACCCTTTGGAGAGGTCGATGCCGTGCAGCTCCGCCGCGATCCCGCGCGACGCGGCCCAATCCAAGATGACGGAGCCAGCGTCCCCGTCGCCGCAGCCCGCGTCGAGAATCCTCAGGCGCTTCGTGCCGGGCGGGGTCAAGGCGTTTAAGGCGCCGAGCGTGGCGGCATGGCCGCCGAGCCGCCGGTTGATGAAAGCGAGTTGTCGAAAGGTCTCGCGCAGTTCCGCTTCGGGCGAGTCGTCTGCGTCCATGAGCTCCAAAGCGTCGCTGCGCCGGCTGAAATCGACGGGAGTCATCGCGGGGGAAGAAAGAGCGCGCCTTCCATCGTCAGCCCGGGGCCGAAGCCGAGCGCCGCGAGCGGGCCGGTCTCGCCGCGCGCGAACTCGCGCTCGAGTACGAAGAAGATCGTCGCGCTCGACATGTTGCCGCAGTCGGCCAGCACGCCGCGCGCGGAACGCGTTGAGTCGTCATCGAGGCTGAGCGCCTCGCAGAGCGCCGAAACGATGCGCCGCCCGCCGGGATGCGGCGCCCAGCGCCGGAGATCCTCCCGGGCAAGTCCCGCCCGCGCCGACAACTCGGCGACGAAGGCGGGGGCGTGCGCCCGGATCGTGCCGGGCACGCGCCGATCGAGGCTCATCTCAAAGCCCGTGTCGCCGATGCGCCAGGACATCTGGTCGCGGCTGTCGGGCGCGATGCGCCCATGCGTCGCGGCCAAATCGGCCAGGCCGCCCGGCCGCGCACCCGGCGCCGCGAAGACCGCGGCGGCCGCGCCGTCGGCGAATAGACTGTTGGCGACGAGAAATTCCGGACGAAGGCGCTTTTGAAAATGAAGCGAGCATAATTCGACGGAGACGACGAGCGCGACGGCGCCCGGGTCGGCCCCGATGAAGGCTGCGGCCAGCTTCATCGCGTTAAACCCCGCGTAGCAGCCCATGAAGCCGATTTGGGTGCGCGAGACGTCCGCGCGCAGGCCGAGATCGTCGATGAGCTTCAGGTCGGGGCCGGGGGCGAAGAAGCCCGTGCAGGTCGCGAAGACGAGATGGGTCACCTCTTGCGCCGTGAACCCCGAGCGCGCGAGCGCCGCGCGCGCCGCCGCTTCGGCGAGGGGCGGCGCCTTAAGTTCGAAAACTTCCATGCGCCGCGCGGTGCTCGGGAAAGGCTCCAAATCCCCGCTTGGGGGGAAGAACTCGAAGTCGGCGGAGTTCGCCTGCGAGTAATCCTTGAGGACGCTGTGGCGCCGCTCGATGCCCGAGGAGGAATAAAGCCGCTCGATGAACGGCACCGCGCGTTCGCCTTCCTCGCCGAACGACTCGCACGCCGCCGCCGTCATAAAGCGCATGACGGTATGCTGCGAGGACGCGTTCTCGGGCAGCGCGGTGCCGAGGGCGTACAGGCGAGCGGGGGGGGAAGAGGGACGCATACGAAAGGATACGACTCTCCGGCGTGCCGCCGGAACCCAGGCGTCTTTAACTCAAAAGTAGTATCGCAAGCCGATACCGGCGCCTAGGCCGACGCTGCTGTCCGGAGTGAGCCGGAAGATCGGAACGAGTTCGCCGCAAACATGCAAAACAAGGCCAATAGTGTTTTTATCTTCATTCCCTCCTCCACGGCGCGAGTGCGAGCGGTGCGATACACGTGCGCCGTAAGCATAGCAGCGCAGATGGATTGCATAAAGTAGATAAACTGTCATATATACATACAGAAAATAGATACTTTGCCGGGCGCTCGCGCGGCCCGCGGGCGGACCGTCGACTCGCGCGCCGCGAAAGTTTCAAAGTGACAACCTGACGCTGTCGGCCGAATTGCTGTAAAATAGCGCGTCTTCCTGCGCGGCGCGCCATGCCACTCAAAACGATCTGCGGCCCCTTCCAACCCTCCTTAGAATCCGCCTTCGTGAAGGCGGTTTTGGACGCCGCCCCCGGCCTCAAAAACAAGCTCGCCGTCGTCGCGCCGAGCCGCAAACTCGCCGACCGCCTGGAGCGCCTGCTCGCGAAAGAATCCGGTCTCAGCCTCCTCAACATCCACTTCCACACCTTTCACTCATTAGCGCATCAGGTCGTCGAAGACTCGCAGCAGCTCTCGTCTAAAATCATCACCGACGGGTTGTTTCACGACAAGCTCGTCGACCAGCTGCTCAAGGACAACCCCGAGCAGCGCCCCAAGGGTCTCGCCGCCGCCTACCGCAGCTCCATCCGAGACCTCATCGACGGCGGTCTCGACCCCGACGAACTCCCCGACGACTTTCTCGATCTCTTCAAAGACCGAGTCGTGCGAGCGCGGATCGAAGACCTGGTCCAACTGCTCAAGCGATACTTGGAGAGGCTCAATGCGATCGGCGTCTTGCCGCCCGCCGGAGTCGCGAAGCTCGCCGCGCAGGTGGTCGCCAACCAGATGGGCGGCCTCGGCCGGTACAGCCGATTGCTGTACTACGGCTTCTACGACCTCACCGGAGTGCAGGGCGATTTCTTTCACGCCGTCGCCGCGAACCACCCCGTCACCTTGTTTTTTCCGCTGCGCATCGACCATCCGGCGTTCGCGTTCGCCAAGAACTCCCTCGATTCCCCCAGACTCCGGCTCGGCGGCGACAAGCCCCTGTATCTGGATCACCGCGAAAACGAACGCGCGCTCAAAGGCGCGCTCGACCGGCTTTTCAACGCGCATAAGACCGAACTCCCCGAGCAGAAGCCCGCCCTCACGATCTTCAACGTCTCCGGAACGCGCGACGAGATCTGGCGCGTCGCGAAGGAAATCCTCCATCTCACGGAAAGGAAGGAAAACCCGCTGCAGTTCCACGAGATCGGAGTCGCCGCGCGGACTCTCGAGCCCTATCAGGCCGCGATCAAAGAAGTCTTCGACGAGCATCGCATCCCGTACAACCTCTCGGCGGGAGAGCCGTTGCTGCGCCATCCGGCCGCGAAGCTCGCGCTGACCTTGCTCACGCTCCATAAACGCCAATACCCCTCGCGCAGCGTGCTCGACATTCTCGACAGCCCGCTGATCAGGAAGGGAGAGCACAACCTCAACGCGTGGAAGAATCTGATTAAGCGCCAGGCGGTCCACAGCGGCTGGCTGCAGTGGGAAGGGAAGATCGAGCCGTTTACGAAGAAGGACTTCGAGCTGTTCGAGGACGTCAAGCGCGAGGAAGGAGCGGCCGGGCCGGTGATCGACAAGCAGGACACCCGGCAGTTGTGGAATTTCCTCACCGGCCTGCGCCAAAAACTGCGCGGCGGACAGGGGCTCAGCGGCTGGACCGCCTGCGCCGAGCACGCGAAGCAAATCCTCGTCGAGACCTTCGACGCGCCGAAAGACGACCCCGCCTGGGAAGCCGTGCTCGCGGCGCTGGAAAGCGTGAAGGTGTTCGAGCTGGCGCAGCCCGATGCGCTTTGGGAGGATTTCCTGGAGGTGTTCGAGGAAAGCCTGCGCCGCGGCGTGTTGGAGCGGCGCCGCCGCAATCTCGGCGTGCGGGTGACGGGCGCGATGGACGCGCGCGGCGAGAGCTTCAAGGCGCTCTTTCTCGTCGGCTGCCGGCAGGGGCTGTTCCCCCGGACGATTCATGAGGATCCGTTGATGCCGGACTCGGCGCGCGAGGTGCTGCGCGGCGCGCTGGGCTATTGGATCCCGCCGAAGCTGGAGGCGTACGAGGAAGAGAAGCTGCTGTTCTACCTGCTCTGCGCGTCGGCGTCGGAGCGGCTGTACTGCGTTTTGCCGCGTTCTTCCGATGAGGGCAAGGCGCAGACTCCGTCGACTTATTTGCAGGAACTCTGCCGCGCTGCGGGAACGACGCTCGACGCCGAGCGCAAAGCCTATGTGCCGCGGCGGCCGTTTGACAAGATCGAGGCGCAGCTGGAAGCGGACGCGGCCTCGCTGTCCCCTAAGGAGATCTCGCTTTTGCTCGCGCGCGGGCATCACGACGCCAAGCCGTTTTACGAGCGTCTCGGGCATTGGGACGCCCAACTGCTGACGGGCTGCCTGGAGCGGCTCAAACCCCTCAGCTCGGCGAAGGAACTCACGGCGGTGGATGGGCTGATCGAGCCGCCGACGGAATTTTTGAACGCGCTCAATACGCGCGGGCTTTCGCCGTCGGCGCTGGAGACCTTCTCGGCGTGCCCGTTTAAGTTCTTTTCGGAGAAGCTGTTGGGGCTGAAGTCCGTCGACGAGCCCTCCGCCTCGGGCGAACTGCTGCCGTGGGTGCAGGGGAAGCTCTATCACGCCATCCTGGAAGAGTTTTACGAAGCGCTCGGCAAAACGGGGTTTTGGAACAAGGACGACTCGCGATTCGAAGGGGAGTTGGAGAAGGCGATCGAGACGGTGTTCGGCGCGAACGATTGGCGCACGATCGGCGTGTACCCGGTGTTGTGGGAAGGGGAGAAACGGCGGATGCGCTCGCATCTGTTTAGGATGGTGCCCCACGACATCGAGCTGCTGCGCGCGATGGGGCTGACTCCGGCGTTGTTCGAGGCGGAACTGAATGCGCAGGCGGGCGGCGTGCGCCTTCACGGGCGCATCGACCGGGTCGACAAGACCGCCGACGGGCAGTACCGCGTGGTGGACTACAAGACGCGCTGGCATAAGCCGAAGCTGAAAAATCTCGTCGGGGGGATGAGCCAACTGCAGGCGCCGCTCTATCAAGAACTGCTGGAAGGCGACCCGAAGGTGAAGGCGGGGCCAGGGGACATTCTCGGCGCGTTTTACATCGCCATCGAGGATTCGCCGGAGACCACCGCGCACGATTGGATGCAGGAGTTCAGCGGGGCCGAGTGGCGCGCGTCGCGGGGCGAGGTGCTGGGCAACATCAAGAAATTCCTCGCGCAGATGCGCCGCGGAGAGTTCCCGATCGTCCCGGGCGAGGACCGCGGCGGGGCCTGCGAGTACTGCGACTTCGACTTCGCGTGCCGCAAGGCGCATCCGGCCTCGCGCTTTCGCGCGGCGCACTCGAAGGCGGTGAAGCTGTTTGAAGCGGCGCACGAGGTTCAGGCGCTGAAGGCGAAAAAGAAGGCGAAAGGGGGCAAGAACGGTGGCTGAACCCGTCGACCACGCCGACCGCGAGCGCGCGCGCACCGTTCTCGACCGTAATTTCGTGGTTGCGGCGGGGGCGGGCACGGGCAAGACCACCTTGCTGACCGACCGAATTCTGTTCTTGCTGCTGAAGAAGGGGTTGAGGGTGCAGGAGATCGTCGCCCTGACCTTCACCGAGAAGGCCGCCGGGGAGATTCGCGAGCGGGTGACGCAGAAGTTGATCGACCTGCTGGCGCCCGAGCGCGGGGAATGGGCCGAGGCGTTCTTGGCCGATCTGGGCAAGGTGTTGGACGAGGTGAAGCCCTTAATCGAAAAGGCGCTGGAGGCGATGGACCGGGCGCAGATCGGGACCATCCATTCCTTCGCGTCGCATATCCTGAAGCTGTATCCGCTGGAGGCCGGCGTGGATCCGGCGTTCGAGGTGGACGACGGCAGCGCGCTCGACGAGTTGTTCGAGTCGGAATGGGCGCTGTGGCTGGAGGGCGAACTCGGCGAGGCGCCGGCGGACCGCGAGACGCTCAAGAAATGGACCTTGCGCAAGGAGCGCTGGCTGGAGCTATTGCGCTTGGTGCGGCTTGAGGATTTGGCGGCGCTGGCGCGGACTCTCTGCGAGGAAGAGGTCTCGTTGGCCGCGTCCGTTTCCACGACTCCTTCGATTTGCGAGCGGATCAAGACCTTGGCGGCCGCGACTCGGGCGCTGTGCGCGGGCAAGCCCGGCAAGGACAACAAGGGCGGGCGCTACGCGATCGAAGAGGATTTCGAACGCGCGGCGGACGCGCTGGAGGCGGCGGCCGCGCCCGTGGATTTAGCGGGGCCTTTGCCGGAGACCTTCGCGCGTTTACCCGAAGGGAAGAATCTCCCACGCGACAAGTGGCCTAGGAATTGGGCCGAGATGGACGAGCGGGAAATCCTTGAGCAGATTTCCATTTACGGCCGCGCGCGCGACGCGGCGCGCAAGATTTCACCCGAGCGCGAACGGCTCATCGCAAAATCCGTCGATCTCCTGACCCCGGTGGTGCGGCGAGTGCGGCGGTTGTACGCGCGGCGCGGGAATGTGGGCTACTACGGGCTGCTCGCCATCGCGCGGGATCTGGTGGTCAAGAACACGGCGGTGCGCGAGGCGCTCAAGGGGCGCTTCAAGGCGATCTTGATCGACGAATTCCAGGACACCGACCCGGCGCAGGGGGAATTGCTGTTGTTTCTCGGCGAGAGACTCGGCCGGTCGGCGAAAACGCGGGACGCGCTGAAATTCGAGCCGGGCAAGTTGTTCGTCGTCGGCGATCCCAAGCAAAGCATCTATCGCTTTCGCGGCGCCGACATTCGCGCCTACGAGGAATACAAGAACCTGCTGCTGGCCGACGGCGCGGGGCGCTGTTCCTTGGTGCAGAACTTCCGCTCGCACGCGGGGGTGCTGGGTCCGGTCAACGAAGCTTTTTCGCGCATCATGCGCGAAGAGTCGGGCCTGCAGCCGCCCTATGAGGCGATCACCCCGCGGCCGCACGAGAAGGGCGAGCCCAAGGAAAAGGGACTGGAACTGATCGGCATCACCGTCGAAGAGGGGAAGCTCTCTTCCGAGGACTGCCGCGCGCAGGAAGCGGCTTGGATCGCGCGGTGGATATCGGAGCATTGCGGCGAAGGAAAAAAGTTCCGCTTCGGCGACTCGGCGCTTCTGCTTCGGACCATGTCGAGCCTGGCGACCTACCTGGAGCCGCTCAAGGACGCGGGCATCCCGTACGTGGTCGAGGCGGAGCGGTTCTTCTACGACACGCAGGAAGTCATTGATTTCGTGAACCTGCTGCGCGTGCTCGACGACCCGAGCGACCGGATCGCGACGGTGGGGCTTTTGCGCTCGCCGCTGGTCTGCCTCGATGACGAGGAAATCTACCGCTTGTCGCGACTGCGGCTCTTGTCGTTTTACTCGGCGAAGGAACTCGACCGCGCCGGCATCTCCAAGAAGGCCGAAGACCGTCTTAAGCGCTTTTTCGGCGTGCTGTCGCGTTTGCACGACCGGGTCGGGCGCGTGCCGCTCGGGGAACTGGTCGGGTCGATTTTGGCGGACAGCTTTATCCTGGAGCTCTGCTCGGAGGCGTATCAGCGCGATCAGACGGCGTCGAACCTGATGAAATTCGGCCGGATGGCGGCGGAAGCGGGCGACGAGGGCGCGACGCTAAAAGAGTTCATCGGGTTGATCGTCGAGACGATGCGCGAGTCCGCGCAGGAAGGCGAGAGCCCGTTGGCCGACGAGACGCTCGACGCCGTGCGCGTGCTCACGGTGCACAAGGCGAAGGGCTTGGAGTTCCCGGTGGTGTTTTTGCCCAACGCGGCGGCGGCGCCCAAGGGCGGCGGCGAGCCTCCCCTTTACAAGGTGGACTGGGTAGCGGGTACGGCGGGTCTGCGGCTTAAGAAGCGCAATGTCTGCGACGCGGCGATGGCGCTGATCGAGGCGGAGGAGACGCTGCGCGAGGATAAAGAAGGCCTGCGATTGCTGTACGTGGCGATGACTCGCGCGAAGGAGCATCTCGTCGTGCTCGGCAACGCGACGAAGCGGGACGCGAAGAGCTTCGCGGGCCGGTTGGAGGAGGGCGGGCTATGGACGCCGGATGCGATCACCGCGGTTTCATTGGAAGAGAAGATCACGGCGAGGACAGTGCCGCAGACGGGCAAGAAGCCGGCGCTCAAGCCCGCCGCGCTCGGCGACGCCTGGAAGACGCGCGAAACGATTTGCCGTGAAGTGCAGGGGCGCGCTCCGTTCGTCTCGCCTTCTTCCCTCGGCCACGAACCTGAGAAGCGGCCGCTCGCCGAAGGCGGCGAGGACCCGAACGCGGAGGCCGCGCGCGCGTTCGCCGCGTCGGTGGGCATCGTCTGCCACCGCGTACTGGAACTGTGGGATTTCGCCAACGAACAGGGCGTCGACGGCGAGCCGTACAAGGCGGTGTTCGAGCGCGCGATCGGGGAACTGACGCGCGCGGAGCCGGGCGTCGACGAACGCCGCCTGCGCGACGAGGCCGAGGCGATTCTGGAATCCTTTCTGCGCTCGGAGGCCGCGTCGGAATTAGGCCGCTCCGAGATCCTCGCGCGCGAACTTCCCTTTGTGTGCCCGTCGCAGGACGGGCGCGTGATGCACGGCTATATCGACCTGCTCTACCGCGACCCGAAGGGCCGTTTGGTGGTCGGCGACTACAAGACCCGCGACCCCAAGCCCGGCGAAGAGGCCGAGACCGCGCGCCGCGAGTTCGGCCCGCAGGGTTCGGCCTACGCGGACGCGATCGAGCACGCGCTCGGAGAGACGCCGGAGTTCCGCGTCATTTTTCTGCGCGCGGGGAAGACCGTCGCGTGTTAGGTCATTCTTGTCCGCGAGGGACGCAGGACACTTGAAATACCGAGCCGGGTTGTTTACCCTTTTGGGATGAAAATTCTCAAGCTGCGCCGCGCCCCGCTTGCGATATCCATACTCTTTGCGTCGGTCGCGGCGGCGTTTATCGCCTGCGACAACGGAAGCAAGGATGAGGAGGATACGAATTATCCCGATATTCCCATCCAATTTCAATGCGTCAAGCCCGGCAAGCATTGTCTGAGCAGCGCCGACTGCTGCGGCGGGTCTACCTGCAGCGATAATTTTTGCTCCGGCTCCAACCTAGGCGCCGGCCTGCATTGCCGCTCCAGCTCCGACTGCGGCGGGGCGAGCGTCTGCACCGGGGACGTCTGCACGGCGACCAGCCCCCAAGCGTGTTCCAAACCCGGAGATCACTGCGATACGAGCGGCGATTGCTGCGGCGGGTCCACCTGCGGCGGCGGCTTTTGTTCGTCGACTGGGTCGTGCTTCGAGCGCGGCAAGCATTGCGGCACTTCCGCGGATTGCTGCGGCGCGCTGACCTGCAGCTCGGTGGGAAGCGGGCCGAAGGTCTGCCTCTAGCCGCCCGACATTGTCCTAGGCCATCGGGGGCTTGTGAAATGGGCCCCGACGCCCCTGCAAAGGCGTTCCCCTTCGACGCTAGAATGGGGCATTCCCACGGAGGTGGCGATGCTCTTCATTCTAGTTTCCCTATTCGTCCTGATGCCGCAGGCTTCTCGCGCGGCGGGTTTCCCGGCGCTGACGCCGGTGACCGTGAGGCCGGCGGTCAACGCGGCCGTCGACAACCGCAGCGCGCTGCTGGTCCTTCTCGATCACCCGAACCCGCAGGTACAGTTGAACGCGCTGAGATCGCTGCGCTACTCGGTCGGCCAAACCGAGTTCGCCCGTCTGAAGGTCCTGTCGGTGATGGAAGACCCGCGCCGTGCCCGGGACGTGCGCTATCAGGCGATCAAGACGCTCGCCTGGGTCGCGGGCTACCCCGACGTGCAAAGCCGGTTGATGTTCTACGCCGATCATCCGCAGACGGCGCCCGACTTTAAGGCGCTGCACATGAAGGCGCTGTACACCCGCGCCGCGGGAGACCCGCGCGTGCGGCTGTTTCTCATGAACCGCATGGCGACCGAGCGCGATCCGGTTGCGTTGTCCGGCGCGATCTGGGCGCTGGGCGAGGCGTCGCATTACCCCGACACGGCGGCGGTGCTGATGCGGGCGGCGCGCTTCGCGCCGACTCCCGCCTTGCAGGACGCGGCGATGCGCAGTCTTTCCCAGGGTACGGGGCGTCCGGAAGTCCGGGCGTTTATCGACGCGGTGATACTCGGCCGCGTTCCCGTTTCGTTGGAAGCGCGCCAGAGCGCGGTGCGGCTTTCGGGGACGATCCCCGGAACGCAGCGGGCGCTCGCGGTCTTGGCCGCGAATCCCCGCGCGATCGACCCGCGCTTGAGCGACGCCGAGGCCGCGCGTTTGTCGGCGGTCGCGACCCAGGCCTTGGCGGGGGACCCGCGCGAAACCGCGGTGTACTTCCATCGCGCGTTTTACGGCTACGATCCGCTCGACGGCGAATAGCGGTTCAGGCGCCTCGTCGTTTTTGACTTTCCCGGCTATACTGCCGGAATGAGAGTCCTACTCCTGCTGCTTTTCGCCGCGCCGGCCTTCGGGCACGGCGGCGGACTCGACGCGGACGGCTGTCACCGGGACAAGAAGCGCGGCGGCTATCACTGCCACAAGGGCGATTTCGACGGGCATTTCTGGAAGACGCGCCGCGAAGGGCGCAAGGAAATCGGGAAGTACCGGAAGTCCGTGCTCACGCATCAGGAAGCCAAGGAACTGACCGGGTTCACCGATCAAGCCTGCGCGCCGCAGGACGGGCGGGGCGCCGGACGCGGACGGGCGTTTTTCGGCTGGGCGTGGACCGGGGTCAGCTGCGGGAAGGTCACCGGCTCCCGGTGCGAAGGAAGCGCGTGCGGCGCGCTGCACCGAACGCGGGAAGGCTGCGAGCGGGCGCGCTTTCGCTGTCCGGCGAGTACCGAGTATTACCGCCTGCTTGAGAAGGAATGCGGCCGGTTGGATTCCTGCTGCAAAAACTCGGTGGACCGGATGCGAAACAACGGAACGCGGCGCGCGATCGGGAACGCCTGCCCGGAGGGCTATTCCCGCGACATGTTGAGATGCGAATCCTCCTATGCGTGGTGCGTCCCGGACCGTCCCGCCGAAGAACCCAAGGACGAAGGCGACGACTGATCCCGCCGATTTTGTAGACTCGCGATGTGGAAGGGTTGCTCGCGTTGATGCTGCCGCTGGGGGCTGCGCTTAACACCGCACCGGTTCCCTCCGCACCTTCCTCTCCCGCCGCCTTCGCCGCCCCGGCGGCGACCGTCGAATTCACAGGGTATCTGTCGTCCTGGTCGCGCGCGGAGGGGGGAATCCCGACGCCGGGGATTGTCGACCGGAAGGTTTCGATCAAGATGGGGATTCCCGGAAATCCCGGAGAGGCGACCACCGCTTCTTTGAGTATGGAATTGGACGGTCTCGGAGTGGGGCTCAGCCTCTTCGCGATTTGCCCGCACGGGTCGCCGCTCGGGGCCGACGGTTCTTGTGAGAAGCTCTACTTCCAAGTACAGACCGCTCTCTCCGGACGCGCGAAGGCGTTCTGCGCCTCGTCGCTTTCCAGGCACGACGCTCTGCCGTTTCCCGTCCAGCAGTGCGGCGCGCCCGACCTGGACGATGAAAGCCGGACGGTGGGCGTGACGCTGCATCGCGATCCGTTCACCGTTCCCCGCGAATAATGTCCTCTGGCCGGGGATTTGCTTGCTCTTCACCCGGTAAGCCCTCGCGCATGGGCTTGCGTCGCCTGCGAGTATTCGGGCTCGCAGCGTTGATGCTGTGCGCCTGCGGGCGCGCCTACCAACCCGGGGACTTCGGCTTCTTCGAACCGCCGCGTTCCGGCGTGCAGGGCTGGCTCGTTCCGGAGACTTTGGACGGAAAACTGATGTCCCCGGAGAACGTGTTCAATCTCTTCGGCGAGGTGGGGCCGCTGTTTACCGAGGCCGACATCGAAGCCGTCGAAGTGTACCGGCGCGCGGAGGAAAACGGCAACACGACGCTGACCGGAGAACGGGCGAAGCCGGGGCTCCGCGTGTATTTCAAGCAAAGCTCCTGGGAGCGCATCCGCGCCGATTCGACGAAGATCACGCGCCGCGTGAAGGCGGCGCTCGCGATGTACCGCGGCAAGGAGGTCGTCGGGCAAGCGACGGTGCTTGAGCCGTTGGACGCCCAGGCGGCGTTTGGGAGTGAAAACGACCGCATCGGGTTTTTGATGAAAGGGCTCGTGCGCCGCGACCCCATCGACGAAAAGGAATTCCGCTTCCGGCGCATCGAATGGCTCAAGGAGTTCGTTCGCGGGCATCCGGACGATCTCCGGGCGCTGAAGCATTTGGCGTGGGCGCTGGACCGGGACGGACAAGACGTTCTGGCGCTGGACGCGTTCGAGGAATTGTGCCGCCTCGCCCCCGTCTCGGACCGGGCGGAGTCGTCGCTTGCGTCGCCGCCCATCGTCAAACTGGAAGGGTTGGAGACGCTCGCCAAGCTGTACGCGAAGCGCGGGGAGTTCGAGCGGGGGATCAAGTTCCTGCGCGGGATTTATCTCGAGGCGGCGGAGGAAGCCGAAGGGGGAAAGATCCCCGCGATCGACGCCTTTCGATTGCGGTCCTCGGTGCGGCGCGCGATTTTGCTGCTCTATCTGACGGCGGGGGAGCGGGATCACGCGATGAAGCTGTTGGGAACTTTTTCCGGGGAGATGCGCGAGGAGATTTCCCGTTGGACGATCCCGGATCCGGCGGCTGCCTTGGAACTCGCGGAGTTGGAACTGCTCCTGCCCCGCATGCGGTAACCCTCCTCAACAGGCGGCAATTCTGTTTCCCGAATACCTCTAGGTTTATAGACCTAATTCAGACTATCCCTTATTGCCCTTGGGGGGCGTAAAAGGCGGCGCTACCCTATCGGTAAGACGCGCAGGAGACGCCGCCATGAAAGGGAATCGGATCCAACGGATCATCGCCGCATTCACCGCGGGCTCCTTGCTCGCGGCCTCCGTTCCCGAGACGGTCTGGGCGGTGGGGCGGGCGGTGCTTTCGGCGGCGCCGACGACGGTTTCCGTCAACATCGCGGCGCCGACGGCTTTCGGACCGGCCGCCGCAGGCGCGAATCTTGCGTCCCTTGCGCCCGGCGGACCTTCTCTTTATTCGAATATGCCCGCGCTCACGCCGGCCTCGTTGGCGCTGCCCGCGGCGCTGCCCTCGGCCCCGGTCGCGGCGGTTTCGCAAGCGGTGCGCGCCGAAGCGGTTCCCGCGGCCGCGGCGTACCGTTCTCCCGCGGCGCGATCCTCCGCGATCGGCTTAAAGCGTAAAGCCCCGGAAACAACTCCGGCGGGCCGGGATTTCAAGTCCACGCACAAGCGCGTGAGCGCCGCGCTGGAACTTCCGGGCATTAAGAAAAGCGCGGCGGCGGAATCCTCGCACGGCGCCGCGGCGAAGGTATTCGCGGCGCTGGAAGGAACGAAGATTTCGGGAAACGACGCCGACGCGGTACCGGCGGGGGGTTCGCTGTCGGGCCGCGCGCGCGGACTCCGGCTCAACCCGGCGGCGGCTCCTCTGAACGTCCGGCCCGAAGGAATTTCTGAAAAGGTTCCCGGACGAAGCCCGAAGGGGAAGGCCGCTCCGAAGCGCACATGGAAAACGATCGGGATGGTCGGCGGCGGCCTCGCGCTGCTGGCGGCCGCGCCGTTTCTGACGGCGTATTCCGGAGTCGCCGCGGCGATGGGGAGCGTCACCCTCGGCGTGATCGGCATTCCGCAGATCGTGCGAAATTTCAAGCTCAAGCAAAAGGGAGTCGGCGACCTCGCGATCGAGAGCTCTTTGATCTGGTTCGGCGGCGCGGCGCTGATCTCGGCCGTGTCGATCGGGCAGGTGGTGCTGTCGGGCGCCGCGCTGATGAACCCCGCCTCGCCGGCGTTTTGGTGGAATCTGGTCAACGTTCTGGGCGTCGCGCAGTCGGCGACGATCCTGGGACAGATCAACTACTACCGCCGGACGAAGTCCGATTTGATTAAGACGCTCGCGACCGCGGCGGCGACCGCGGCGCCGCTGGCGCTGATGGCGGCCGGCGCGCTGATGTCGCTGACCGCGTGGATCAACGTCGCGTTCACCGGGGCGATGACGCTGTTTTTGATTTTGAACATCCCGCAGATCCGTCAGAACCTGCACACCTGGCTGACCGAGGGCCGCATTCCCGAGGGCGTTTCGCCGATGTACCCGCTTCTGGTCGCGCTGGGCAGCGCGTTCCATCTCTACGCGGCGGTCGTGGGCTGGGACCTGCGGTGGATGTTCAACGCGATCCTCGCGATCGCCGGATCCGCCACGGTGCTGACGCAAATTTACGCGCCGAAGACCTCGAACCGGATTCTCGGACCGCTGGTGCTGGGCGCGGAGAGGTTCGCGGCGGCGGTCGAGAAGCGCTTCTCGTTGTCGAAGAGGGCGCGCCTGCTGCGCCGCGCGCGGGACGCGGTCTCCCCGGCGTTTGAAGGGGAAGACGTCATGCGCTTCGTGAGCCCGGACGCCGACGCGCAGATCAAGACGATGCTGGAGGGCGCGGGAGCCCTCCCGGGCCGGAGCGCGATCATTCTCCAGGCTCCGACGGCCGCGGGCAAGTCCACCTTGGCGGTGGAACTCTCCAAAAAGCTGGGAAACCGGATCAAATCGTTGGAAGTGGACCGCTACTTTAAGGCGCTCAAGGACGTCCCGGTCGACGAGGAAGGGTATCCCGATTTCGACCGTCCGGACAGCCTCCATCTCGAGTGGGTGGCCGAAGACATCAAGGCCCTGCTGCGCGGGGAACGGATCGAGCTTCCTTCCCACGACATGGCGAGGGGGACGACGGACCGTCGTTCAGGGGAGTTCTTCCAACTGGGACCGAACGACGTTTTGGTGATCGATTCCATCTTCGCCTCGCACGACTTGATTCTTGAGGCGATCGGCGATTCAAAATCCTTGAACCTGCATCTCTTCGCGCCGACCGCCGCGCGTTTGGCGCGCCGCTTGGCGCGGGACACCAAATTGCGCGGCACCTCGGTGGCCGAGAATCTCGGACGCTGGCCGAAGATCCTCGAGAACGAAGGGAAGTACATCCGTCCGATGCGCGCGCGGGCCGATCTCGACATCAATCTGATGACGGAGAAGGAACTCGCGCGCCTCGAGGAGTTCTATGCGGAGATTTTGGCCGAAGCCTGGGCCAAGAACGGCGAAGACCCGGCCCTTGGGGCGGCTTTGGCCGCGATGATCAAGGCGTCCTTAAAAGCCGACCGCTGATTTTCTTTGTCGACCAGAAGGAGATCCGTTGCGTGTAATTGCGCCCGAACGAACCGGGAACTGTCCCCGGGGACAGTTGCTCTCAATTGAAATTTCCGTTGCGGCATGCACACGCGTGATGCGCGGGAGCGCGTCGCCTGGAGCCCGTCGGCGTAAAATCCATTATGCCGAGGGCAACTCTCGTATTTCCCCTCGGCGCGCTTGCGCGCCGAGGCCGGACGCCCCCCGCGGGGGCGTCCGCGCCGTTGGGGCATTCCGTCCTTGAAACTACGGGAACATGGAGGCCCGTCCTCTGGCAAAATGGAACATCCGCGCGTATATTCAATTCGGGCTCGGTGCGGCTTCCCGAACCGGGAGAATCTATGAAGCGTTGGATGCTTGCTCTGTTGGCGTTGTGTCTGGCGGTCGGTCCGTCGCTCGCGCAGGACGATGAGAACCCTGGCGCGGAAGGCGAGCGCGCCGAAGAGGGGATGAAGCCCGGAAAGGGTTCCCGCGGCAAGGGAGAGCGCGCGGAAAAGCGCAAAGCCCCCAAAGAGGTTCAGGAGTTCCGCGAGGGGATGCGGGCGAAGCAGCAGGAATTTCAGAACGCGATGAAGGAGAAGCGGGAGGGACTCGCCAAGAAGCTCGAGGGACTCGAGGGCGAGAAATGCCGCGAGCTCCGAAAAACCGAAATGCAGGCGTTGAAGAAGGAGCGCGAGGCGCATCGCGCCGCGATGGACGCCGAGCGCGACGCCTTCGTGAAGGCGAATCCGGAAGCGGGCCGGTTCTTTGAGAAGGGCCGCAAAGGGAAGGACGGGAAAGCCGCGAAAGGAAAGAAGGGCGAGCGCATGAAGAAGCGCGCGAAGAAGGGCGGGATGAAGCTCCGCTGCAAGGGCGACAAGCCCCCGAAGAAGGGCGCGAAGGGCAGGAAGAACAAGGTCGAAGACGAAGCGGACGCCGATGAGGACGGCGAAGCCGAAGACTAACGGATCGCGATGGGGGATTTAAAACGCGCCGACGGCGCACTCTCTTGGCGGTGGATTGGGGTCAGCTACGGGGTGTTTATCGCTTCGGAACTGCTGCTCGGAGGACTCGTCGCCAGGCTGATCGCTGGGAAATTCGTCGGGCACGTGGCGCAGCTGCGGCTCGAGGCGATCCTGATCCTGGCGAGCTACTACGCGGGCGGCTTCATCGTGGGCTTCGCCTCGCCGCGCGTGCGCGTGGCGGAGCCTGCGATCGGAGCGGCCCTTTCCGTGGCGACGACCTTCCTGATCGCGTTCTTCTCCCCGTTCGGATTCCTGAGCTTCAAGACCGCGCGGGTGGTGATGGGCGGCGTCATCGCCTTCTTCTTGGCGTTCGTGGGCGCGCGCAGCGGGGAGAAGGCCGCGGCGATGATGGGCAACGACGCTTCCGCGGACTACGTCGAGCGCTCTTGAGACCGGGCGCTAGGCTCCCTTTTTCGAGGAGGCCCAGCGGGCGTGCAGGTCGTTTTTGGCTTCCTCGTAGTAGCGGTTGAGTCCGTCGAGGCGGGCCGGGTCTTCGAGAAAGCGTTCGGCGAGGGCGGCCTTCGCGCGGTCTTCCGCCGCCGCGCCGGCGCGCGCGTTGGGTCTCACGACCCGCTCGAGGAACTTATCGCGGTCGATCTTGGCCATGACGGGATGCGATCCGTACTGCAGCGCGTTGCGGACCATCGCCTCGACGCCGCCGAAGATCCCCTTGCCGCCCTTCACGCCTCCGAAGCCGAGGCGCTGGACCAAGGCGTGGTTTTCCGCGTAGAGCGGCTGCCCGCCGTAGGCGGCGAGAGCCTCGCCGTAGATCCGCTCGATGCGCTCGGCGACGAGCGCTTGATGTCCGAACGCGACGATTTCATCTTCCACCGACCCGTAGGGATAGTCGGCGCCGAAGCGCTTCTCGATCTGCTCGCGGCTGATTCCATGGCGGGCCTCGTGGGAAATCATCGGCAGGGAGAGCAGCGCGAGATGACGGTACGCGTCCGGCGCGGGGGCTTTCGCGAACAACTCCCGTCCGAATTCCTCCATCGTCTCCGCATTGATGTACACGAAGCCTTTTTCGTACTGGGCGATCTGCCCCTTCATGGCGAAGAGTCCGGGGCGCGGCGCCGCCAAAACGATTTTCGTCCCGCTGCGCTTGAGGAAGGCGTCCACCTCCGGATCGAGTTGCGGGAGCAAGGCCGCCCACTGAGCCTGAAGGGCCTTTGGCGATCCTTTGAACCATACTTCGCGCGTCGGAGGGTGCGCCGGCGGGGTCCTTCCCTCCGAGGCGGTTTGAAGCTCGGGCGAGACGGGAAGCCCCATCGGGGTTTGGGCCGATCCCGCGAAGGGGACCGCCAAAAGCAAGGACATGGCCACGAGGCGGCGCATACCCCCATAATTTACCCGACGCCCGTCGTCTTCGGGAGCGGCCGACGACCCACCCGAGCAACGGCACAAGGACCTAGGTTGTTTTGCGCCCGGCGTGCGCCCGCGCGCGATCGAAATTGCGTCCTCTCTGGAGACGACCCCGCGCCGGGACGCCGCGCGGCCGGATCGCAGTTGGTGGAGCACGCAGATGCTCTTCCAGACGGAGGGGGCGTCGAAGAAATGGACGGCGCGGGCGTTCGCGCTGGCGCGCGAGTACTACCGTTTCGGCTCCGCGGCGGTGACCCTCGATGGTACGCGGCTGGAGGAAAGCGGGGGTATCGTCGATCGCGGGATGCCGGGCTTCATGGCTCGTCTGCGGCGCGCGGAGAATTTAGAGGCGTTGGAATCGACGGTCTCGGTTTATTATCTGGGCGTCTACCTCTGCGAATTCTCGTTCGAGGCGTCGTGGGCCCAAGTCTCCCGGCCGTCCGTCGCTTGGTTCAGCGGGAGGCGGGAATTCAGAACAACCGCATCGTCGCGATCGGGCGGGCGCTTCAGAGCTCGGGCCTGCGGCAGCGCTGGGGCAACGGTCTGGATTCGTTCGACGGGGCGGCGACCTATTTGATGACGCGTTTAGGCATGTCGGTGTTCAAGGATTTGGCAGAACGCGATCGCTTCCGAGATGATCTGCACCGCACTGTGTGGCTGCGGGGGGCCTGCGCCGGACGCCTGAAAAAATTCGAACGGGAAAAGCGGTCGGAACCTCAACGCTCGTTGTGGCGCTGCGAACTGTTCGTCTCCACGCAGGGTCAGCCGTTGTCGGTGCTCGATATCGAAAAACTCCGCCTGGAGAACTCCGGCCGAGTCCTGAGCGTCCGGTGGGAGCTGCACCGATGGCGCCCGGTCGCCGTGGTCGCGACGCCTGCGGACCACGATTTATCGGCGCTGCGGGCGATTTTTGGGGACTCCCGGGTCGTCGTGTTGGCTGAAAAATAGCGAAATTTAAAGGGTTTCCCCATTAGGCCATTGGGCCCCTTAAAATCGACCCCATCGCCCCACGCGCGCCGCGCGCCTCGCGGCCATCCTTAAGAAATGAGGAGGTGGACTTCCCTTAGCGTCGCGCTCAGCGCGGTGGTGGCGTGGGTTCCCGCCGTCCAGGCGGGCCCGGTCGCCAAGGGGAACGCCTCGGCGGGGAACGCGTCGGTCTCCGCCCCCGCTTCCCTCGGTCGTCCCGGCGCGGCGGTCGGCGTCGATTCCTCGATTTCGCTCGCCGCGCCGTCTGTGGCCCCGGGGGTCTTGCCTCAGGTCTCCGCTCCGGCATACGATTTTGACGCGCCCGGGTTGAAAGCGCGGGCCTACGCGAAAGAAATTCAGGGACGCGAACGCGCGGCGGCGGCGGCGCAATTCCTACAAGACGACCGGACTCAGGACTGGCTTCGCGCGAACGCGCCGGAGCGCCATCGCGACCTGTTCGAGAAAGCCGCCGGGCTCAACGATCTTCGCCTCATCCTCAAAACCTACGACAACCCCGATACGCTGCGTTTGGCACTGCTCGCCCGTTCCGACATGACGCAGGCGAACTCCCCGCGAAAGATGCTGTCCTGGATCGATGCGGACCCGTCTTTGCATCCATTTCGGGACCGGGTGGCTGCGGCGTTCTGGGAGTGGGAGACGCTTGAGGAGCCGCAGCGCTGGGCGTTGAACCGGCGCAGCGTGACGCCCGAACAGTGGGCGGCCGTTTCCTTTGAAACTCGGCGTCGGTTTCTGCGCGGCGCGGGACAGGAAATGATCCGAGGAACCGGGATCGGGGGGATGCCGAAAAGCGAAACCCATTTGGAAACGCAGCGCCGGGCGCTGCTTTTGGGTTGGGGAGCGTTCGACAACGACGAAAGATTCGAGCAAAATGAACGATTCAAGAAGGGCGCGACCGCGTTTCGGAAACTGAAAGAGGCGAAAGAGAAGTTGGAGTCGTCGTTGAGCCCGACGCTGCGCGGCGTGCTCGACCAAGCCGAGAAGGAAACCGATCCGGACCGGGCGCTGCATTGGCTGAAGATCGTTTTCGACGGGGTGGGAGATAAAACGGCGAGTCGCGTCGTATCGCGGGCCGCCGAGCCGAACGCGGATCAGCGCTTCACCGATCAGCATCGCCGGGCGCTCGGGCTGTTCATGAAGAGGCATCTGCTTCAGGAAATCGCCGGGACGCAGGCCGGGGACATGTTGCTCGAGTTCTTCCGCACCCAGCCGTTGAATTTGCGGATCGGGCCGCTGAAAGGTTCTCGCTACGCGCAGTACGAGCCGAAGAGCAACGAGATCGCGATGAGCGAGAAGATCGTTCTCGATTATCTCCGGGCCAAGGACATGAGCCTCGACGCGCTGTTTCAAAACGGGCCTGCCCTGTCGGACCTGATCGCGCTGCTCGCTCCCTCGTTCGTGCACGAGGCGACCCATCAAACCCAGTTTCAGGCGCTGGTCGAACGGGGCGTTCCCCCGGGGACGGAGCAATGGTACGACACGACCTTGGAGGTCGAGGCGTTCTCCCGACAGACCTTGTACGTTCACGAAAAGGCCCGCACGAGTGAACGCCACCGCTTGCTTTTTATCGAGGGTCAGCGCTGGATCTCGGCCACGCGCTCGGACACGCAGCGGGCGCAGACCTTCAAGGACGATCCCGAGAGATTCCGGATGGAGATCCTCGGAGCCTACGCCGAAGTGAGCAATCTTTCCGGCATGGCGGCCCGTCGGCTTCGCGACCGCCAAGGGGATCTTAAAGGCGAGCGCGAAGCGCGCCGCGTGATCGGGGCGGAATTAGCCCTTCGGTCGCGCCTTCCGCGCGCTGAACGGCTGCGGCGTGAGAACGAAGGCATGGATTTGCGGGCATGGTCGGAGCAGGGAAGCACGCCCGTCGACCGGATCAAGACGAGTTCGCTGCGGGCGTCGCTGCGCCACCGGGATCCGAGCCGCGGATGGGTGTACGACGCTTACCGCTATCTCCGAGACCGCTACTCAACCGGCCTGCGCGAAATAATGACCCGCCTCACGGAGCTCTATCCGAAAGGATAGAAAGCCCCCCCAATAAGAATATAAGTATGGACCAGGTCCCTATTTTTAGTTGAACCAAGGGTGCCAGCGTTCGGGATCTTGGTGGTCCATGAACGCGACTGCGGTCGCCATCAGGCACGGGTCGAGGGAGGGAACTTCCTTCCAAAAGGAAATCCGGTAGCGGTCGTTGGTGAAGCCTTCCCGATCGATCTTCCCAACCGTGATGCCGTTGTACCGGATCGAATAGCGGGCGCGGAAATTTCCCCAGAGATGTCCGAACATCTTGCGGGAAAGCGCGGTCAGAAAGGATTTCTCCACGATCACGGGGCCGGGACCGCCGAGACGATCGTAGAGCCGCCACCGTCTGCGGAAGAACTGGGTTCCGGAACGCTCCAAACGGAGGTGTTCCCGCCCGGCGTCGTCCATGAGAGAGAATTGCGCCGAGAAAAATCCGCCCGCCTTGCGCATGACGCAATAGAGCGGCTCCCCTCGGGTCGTTTCCAGTTCGAGCCGCTTCTTGGAGAAGACACCGAAGAAGGCGCCGGTGCCGAACGCGGTCGCGCCGAACCAGACGAGCATATCCACCCAAAAGGCGGCGGTGACGGGATCGGCCCTCGGGTGATCGGCGATTCCGTACGCGGCGAGCAGCGCGGCGCTTAGCGCCCAGAAGCCCCAGGCGCGCAGCAGCCGGGCGAGGCGCGAGGCTTTGGTGCGCAGGACGGCGCCGGTTCCGGTGAGCACGACGGTTTTGTGCCAAACGCGAAAGCGGCGGCGCTTGACGACGATCGGATAGCGTTCACGATGGTGAATCTCCTCAAGCGCGCGCGGCGGCTTGAGGCCGGGAAGCGGCGGCGGCGCGGCGGCGGGGAGGGCGCGGGCAAGCGTGGCCGTGACGTCGTATCCGGCCTTCGGGAGCGGGCGCACCCGGATACCGGGGTAGGGTGTTTCAAAACCGTTCAAGCGAAGCCCGCCGGTTCGCGGTCATCCGGCCGGGGAGGAAGCGGCGTCGTCCCGACGCTCGCGCGGCGAAACGCAGGCAGGTTGGACGCGGAACCCGGAGCGGCGGCGGCGGTTTGTTTTCCGCGCGAGGCGACCCAGGCGGTGAGACGCCAAACGAAGCCCAGGCCGACCAGGAACATCGTGAACGCGAGCATGACTTCGAAGCGCTGCGGCCACGGGGAAACGCGATCGGGTTCGTACATCAGCGCGCGCGCCGGTTCAGGCGTGGAAGGGGCGGAGGTTTCTCCTGCGGGAAGCGGCGCGGGGGAGTCGCGAAGTTCCTCGGGCATCGGCATCGCCGTTGCCGCCCCTTCGCCGGGGAGTTGCAGCGTTTCGACCGCCTTCATGACCTGGGTTCGCGTGAGTCCGGAGGCGAGGAAGGCGTAGGTTTCTTTGGGTCCGTTCACATAGCCGGTAAAGAGCGGCTTGTCCCGGTGCTGCGACTCGATCGCGAGCAGACGGCGTCCATCCGCGGTCGTGAACGCGCGGATGCGCGGTTGCACGGTCGCACCTTGAGCCTTGAGCCGATCGGCGTCGCGGCCGTTGAGCGCGAGCTGGTCGGCCACCGTGATCTTCGACTTCATCCGGGTCAGGCGCAGGCGCGCGTACGGAGAATGGGCTTCCAGGACGATGTCGTCGCGCCAGGCTTTCGCGGGTTCCATATCCGCCGGGAGCTTCATCGCGGGCGCGTCGAGCGAGGCGATTGCGGCTCCGGGGAAGGAGAGCAGCGGGAGCAGGAAGAGAAAGAGGGCTGATTTCATGGTCTCGGCGTTCGCGGCCTCGTCTTAATCTCTACACCCCCGGCCACCGAGGGCACGGCCTATTGTACCCCAATTATGTCCGAAATTTACTGATCCAGATCAACACGCAACGGTAGGCCTTTCGGCCCGCTTTTCGCGGGGATGCGCGCGCTCAAGGCGGCGGCAGGCACAAGAAAGCTATAATGGGCCTGCGTTTCCATGATTACCCTTCGCGACCTCCATAAATCCTTTCACAAGCAGGAGCTCTACGACCGGGCGAACCTGCAGATCAATGTCGGTGATCGGTATGCCTTGGTCGGCCCGAACGGGGCCGGAAAATCGACGCTTTTTAAAATGATTTTGGGAGAAGTCGATCCGGACGGCGGCGAGATCGCGGTCAAGCGAGGGGTTACCTACGGGTATTTGCCTCAAGAGAACGCCCCCCTTGGAAACCGCACCGTTTTGGACGAGGCGATGGCCGGCCAGGACAGCCCGGACGGGCGCAAGATCGCGGAATGCAAATCGATCCTGATGGGACTGGGATTTAAGGAAGGGGAATTTTCCAAGCCTTGCGGGGAGCTCTCCGGCGGTTGGGCCATGCGCGTCGCGATCGCACGGCTGCTGCTCGACGAGCCCGACATGCTCATGCTCGACGAGCCGACAAATCATCTCGATCTTGCGAGCCTGCTGTGGCTGCAGGAGTATCTGGAAGTTTATCCGGGCGCGATCTTTCTGATCTCGCACGACCGCGACTTCATCAACAACGTCTGCAATTCCATCGTCAGCGTGCAGAACCATACGCTGAAGGTGTACCGCGGCGATTACGAGTACTACCTCCGAGAAAAGGAAAACGAAAAGCGTCTTCTCATTAAAGCCTGGAACGAGCAGAAAGCCGAAATCGCGGCGATGGAGGACTTCATCGCCCGCAACCGCGTGCGCGCGTCCACGGCCAACCGCGCGCAGAGCATGATCAAGCGCTTGGACAAGCTCGAGCGGATCACCTTGCCGGAGGAAGAAAAGAAGGTAAAGATCCGGTTTCCGCAGCCCAGCCGTACCGGCGTGCGGGCGATCGAACTGAAGGGACTGTATAAGTCCTACGGTGACGTGAATGTGTACGAGGGGCTCGATTTCGAGATCGAACGGGGATTCAAGATGGCCTTCGTCGGGCACAACGGGGCGGGGAAGTCCACCTTGCTCAAGGTGTTGGCCGGCGAAATCCCGTTTGAGAGGGGCGAGCGGAAAATCGGTTTAAATGTGAAGGTCGGATACTTTTCCCAGCATCGCGCGCATCAGTTCGCGGGCAACCGGACCGTGCTGCAGGAGGCGATGGATAACAACCGCCTCAATCCGGAACTGACGGTCCGCACGATTTTGGGGACCTTCCTCTTCCCCGGCGACACGGTGTTTAAGAAAACCGAGGTGCTGTCCGGCGGGGAGAAAAGCCGCCTTGCACTCGCGAAGCTGCTGCTGGATCCGCCGAACGTGCTGCTGCTCGACGAGCCCACCACGCATTTGGACATGAACTCCGTGGACGCGCTCGTCGCAGCGCTGCGGGAATTCGAAGGGACGATTTGCGTGATCAGTCACGACGTCTACTTCATCAATCAGCTTTGCACTCACGTGGTGCACGTGGATCACGGGCACGTGACGGTCTACCCCGGCAATTACGAATATTTTCAGCGCCGTCAGCGCCAGAAGGAAGCCGAGGCGGCGGTGCTGGCCGGCGGCTCCGGCGCGGCGGCGGCCGAGGCCGCGTCGAAGCTCACCGAAAGGGACTACCGCAAGCGGAAATCGGCGGAGCGCGAGAAGGAGCGCACGGCGAAGCGGCTCGAAGAATCGTTGGAGGAAGGGCATCAGCGGCTGGAGGAACTCGCCAACCGCTTGGGCGACCCGAAGGTCTACGAGGATTTCGCTCTCACGCAGAAGATCGGCGATGAGATTCAGGCGCTACAGGATTCCATCCAAGCGCAGGAAATGGAACTCTCCCGCCTGAAGTCCGCGTAGCGGGCTACTCGTCCGGTACGAACAGCGCCCCGATCGCCCTCCGGAACCGCTCCATCTCGCCCGCGCGGTCTTTCGGCGCAGAGTACATGTAGGCGACGGTGATGCGGTTCGGCCCGTCGATAATCGTGAAATAGTCGTGATGCGCCTGGGGCCGTCCGTCCTCGGGCGTCGGCACGTTCGCGCAGATGCCGACCTTCCTCCTCCGGTACTCGGAGGGTTTCGGCTCCCGTCCCGCGCGCGAGCAATAATCCCGCGCGTAGTCCTGATCCCCGGCGAGCACGTCGATCCTGTGCGCTCCGCGCGCCCAGAAGGCGACGGCCTCGTGTCCGGTGATGAACTGAAAACCCTCAAGGCCCGATTTGACGAGCAGCCACCCGGTTTCGCGGACCGGATGGGTCTCGCCGGCCGCGGGCGCGTCTGTTTTCGAGGTTCGGGCGGCCTCCTTCAGCATCTCGAGCGAGGTTTTCGCCTTCTTCTCGAAGGTCCGGCCGGTCAA